>NC_015948.1:1331231-1664039 GCF_000223905.1 Haloarcula hispanica ATCC 33960 | reverse complement strand
CCTTGCAGCCGGGGTCGCCGACGCGCTGGACGACGCCGGCGTCTACACCTTTGGGCCACAGGAGGCGGAGGCTCGCATCGAGACGGACAAGGCGTTCCAGCGGCGGTTCATGCGGGAACACGACATCCCCGGCTGTCCGGACTTCGAGACGTTCGAGGACATGGACGCCGCCTGCGAGTACATCGACGAGTACGACGGCGACCTCGCGGTCAAGCCCGCCGGCCTCACCGGCGGCAAGGGCGTCCGTGTCATCGGCGACCAGTGTACCGCCGCGGAGGCCAAGGAATACCTCCGGAGTTCCGACTACGACCGCGTCGTCCTCGAGGAGCGCCTCGTCGGCGAGGAGTTCACCGTCCAGGCCTTTGTCGCCAACGGCCAACTGCGCGTCACGCCGGCGGTGCAGGACCACAAGCGCGCCTACGAGGGCGACGAGGGGCCGAACACCGGCGGGATGGGGAGCTATTCGGACTCCAGCCTCCACCTCCCGTTCATGGACGAGGATGACTACATGGACGCCGTCGACGTGCTCCGGGCCACCGTTGAGGCCCTTGACGGGTACAAGGGCGTCCTCTACGGGCAGTTCATGCTCACCGAGACTGGGCCACGCGTCGTGGAGTTCAACGCTCGCTTTGGCGACCCCGAGGCGATGAACACGCTGCCGGTGCTCAACACGGACTTCCTCGACGTACTGACCGCCGCACGCGACGACGACCCCCTGCCACAGCTCTCCTTCCGCCCGCTGGCGACCGTCTGCAAGTACGCCGTCCCGGACGGCTACCCGACCGACCCCGACGCCGGGGCGAAGGTACCAATCGACGACGACGTCATCGCGGAGGTCGTCAACGACCACCGCAAGCAGTCCGGTGACGACCCGGAGACGGCCCCGGAGGCGCTGCTGTGCTACGCCAGCGTCGACGACCGTGAGGACGGTATCTACACGACTACCTCTCGCTCCTACGCCGTTGTCGGCCTCGCAGAAACGATTGGCGACGCGGAGGCCATCGCCGAAGAAGCGCTTCAGCGGGCCGGCACGGAGGGGCTTCGGGTCCGCCACGACATCGGTAAAGCCGACCTGGTTCAGCAGCGTATCGACCATATGGACGACATCCGCGGCGGCGCGGACTGAGCGTGCGGCATCGGAGCCGACGGGTTTGATTACCGCGGCCCCGTACACGACAGACGTGAGTGGTCCACGACACGACCGACTGCGCCAGCACCCGACGCCCGGCCCGCACAATTCCCTGTTCCCGTGGCCTGACGCCAAACACCCGCTCCGGGTGATGGTCAACTACGTCGTCATCCTCGTCTGTCGCATCTCGCCGAGCCTCCGACTGAAGAACTGGCTGCTCTCGCGACTCGGTGTCACTGTCGGCGACAGCGTCGCGTGGGGCTTGGAGTCAACGCCGGACGTGTTCTGGCCGGAACTCATCACCGTCGAGGACCACGCTATCATCGGCTACGACGCGACGCTGCTGTGTCACGAGTTCCTGCAGGACGAGTACCGCACTGGCGAAGTCGTTGTCGGCGAACGGGCCATGATTGGTGCGGGCGCGATTGTGCTTCCCGGCGTCGAAATCGGCCCGGGCGCACAGGTCGCCGCGAACTCGCTCGTGACTGCCGACGTGCCGCCAGAGACGACCGTTGCTGGCGTCCCGGCCGAACCGCTGGGCGCGGACGACGAGACAACCGAAGAAGCGTAACCTCACTTAGCCGCGAATACGGACGATACCCGTGTTGAACACGCGCTTGTTCGGGATGATGTACTCCTCGCCGTCGCTCTCGATACGCGTGACGAGGATGTCGACTTCTTGCACGATGCCGCTCTGGTCACCGATGACAATTTCGTCCCCGATGCTGTATGGCTCTGTCAACAGGAGGTAAAGACCGGCTGCACCGGCCTGCAGGATGTCCTTCAGTGCCAGTCCACAGACGAACACCAGCCCGAACGCGTACGCCCCGAGGAGAATGAGCAGGGCGAGCGTCTCGACGCCCAGTTGCCCGAGTGCGATGAGTACTGCCAGATAGAAGATACTGTACTTGACGAGTTCGGGCAGCACCGTCGCCTCGGGCATCTTGACGCTGCGCAGTCGCTCGGAGACGATGAGCTTGGCCTTGTCGCCCGCGATGAGGCCGATGATGACGGCGAACAGGGCGATAAACAGGTCAGGTAGGAACGACGTGAAGCGGGCCCAGTACAGTTCCGGGTCTGTCAGTTGCGCGATGTTGAGGACGGCGGTGACCGTCGTAATGTAGATAAACAGCGCCGCCAGGTTCGAGACGATGCCGACAGTTGATGTGCCGAGTCCCCGCGCCGTCCGCTCGAACGGTGTCCCCTCAACTGCCTCTGGCACACCGAGTTCGCGCATGAACCGCCGGGACGAGCGCCAGACGAGATAGCCGAGCACGATGCCAAACGCCAGTACCACGAGCGAAAAGACGAACGTTCCCTGTGGCGAGAACACCTGCCGGATGATGGTTGCCCAGTCGAAACCAAACTGCATCCTCAGTACTCCTCGGGATCGATCTCGAGGACTAACTCCCCGCCTTTGAACGCCCGTACGAGCCCGTCGCTCTCCGAGAGAACGATAGCCGTCGCCATGGTGTCACGGGTGACCGCGCCGGCCGCCATGTGCCGAGCACCGAGTCCCTTGGGGATGTCGACCCCCTCTGCGGAGGGTTCGAGGTACCGGTACGCGGAGACGATCTTGCCGGCGTCGGAGATGACAAAGGCACCGTCGAGCCGCGAGAACTCCTTGAGCATCACGTTGACAATGGGGTCGCCGACGTGGACGTGGGACTTCTCGAAAGGGTTGTACGACAGCGGCCGGGACTTGTTCATCACCTTGCCGGCGTCGCCGACGACGAACAGCGCGCCGACGGGCTTGCCCTTCTGGCCTTTCTTCCCCAGTTCGATGGCGACCTCGAACACGTCACGAACGACGCTTGCGTCCGCCCGCGAGTTGACGAACATGTCGTACACGCCGGACGGTGAGAAGTCGTTGGTCTGGACCCGCACGAGCGTGTTCTCGGCCCCGTCCAGCACCTCTGTCACACAGAGCACCTCGTCGCCCTCGTCGACGATGCCCTGCTCCAGTGCGCCCTCGATACCAAAGCGGAGACGGCCTTCGAGGTCAGTGAAATCGATCGGTAGTTCGACGAACGGCTCCGCATCGAGGGTGTTCTCCGGGCCGACGACGACGATTTCCTCGTCAACGTCGTCGAACTCCTCGAAGAACGACGCGTTCGGGGAAAACAGGAACACGGCGTCGACGTCTGCGACCAGGTCTCCGAGCAGGTCGCGCAACTCGTTCATTATCAGAACGACGCTGTCTGTCGAAAAAAAGGTTGCGGGCAGTCAGCCACGCGTCCGACGGCGGGCCGTACGTCAGATATCCTTCGAAGGCACTGCAAGCAGACGGTCGAACGCGCCACTTTCGCCGTGGCAATGACAGTACGTCCCGATGGTGCTGTATTCTGTGAGGCCGTCGTGTTCGCCGTCGATACCGTCGCCCCGAACCATGTCGAAAGCGAACGACGCATCGCTGCCGAGGGCCGCAGCGGAGTAGTGAAACTCGTGTCCGCGGCGGTGCGCTCCGGACGCGGCCACGGCGGTGTCTGTCCGTGCTTCTAACTCAACGTGGTCAAGCGCCTGATACCGCTCCTGCATCTCGATATCTGCGGGGAGAACTCCAGCCATCTCGTAGGTGTCGCCGTCGGTCGTCGTCAGCGACTCCGACAGCGCCATCAGGCCGCCGCACTCGCCGTAGACCGGGACGCCGTCGGCGGCACGACGGGCTATCTCGTCGAGTGTGCCGCCGGTTTCGAGCGACTCTCCGTGGAGTTCCGGATAGCCGCCGGGCAGATATATGGCGTCGGCGTCGGGCACCGAGTCACCGGCGACCGGCGAGAACGGCTCGACGGACGCCTCAGACCGGAGTCGTTCGAGTACTGAGGGGTAGATGAAACAGAACGCGCTGTCCTGCGCGACGGCGATTCGGTGGTCGGCCGCCACGCCGTCGCTGTCCTTTCCCTGAGGCGCGACTTCCGGTGGCTCCCGTGCCACGTCGACCAGCTGTTCGATATCGATGGTCTCCGCCGCCGTCGAGAGCGCGTCGCGGTCGAGCCCGGCCTCCGAGCCCATGTGTAGCCCGAGATGGCGGTCCGGAATATCTAGGTCCGACATCGGCGGAATCCGACCGAAGTAGGTGAGGCCCTCGGGGAGCGCGTCCCTGATGCCGTCGGCGTGTCGGCCGCCGTGGGCGCGCTGTGCGAGGATGCCAGCCACCTCGATGTCGACACCGATGCGGTCGGCGTACTGCGCGAACCCCAGCGCCGTCGCGGCGACGCTCTCCATGCCGGCTTTCGCATCGACGACCAGAACGACCGGGAGGTCCAGCCCCTCGGCGACCGCTGCCGTCGACGTCTTCGTCCCGTCGTAGAGCCCCATCACGCCCTCCACAATGCAGATATCGCCCGTGCCGCGCCAGTAGGTCCGGCGCATCCCGTCCTCGCCCGCAAGCCAGGGGTCGAGCGTCCGCGACGGTGTGTCGACGAGTGCTTCGTGATGACTCGGGTCAATGAAGTCCGGGCCAGCCTTGGCCGGCTGGGGCTGATACCCGGCGTCTTCGAGCGCTGTCAAGGTCGCCAGCGTGGCAACGGTCTTGCCGACGCCGGAGCTTGTGCCGGCGAGAACGAACCCCTCCATGTTCACGTCCTCTCCTCGGCCGTTGCTGTGGGCGCGTCGCCGATCAGGTCGTCGTAGATGGCCGCGAAGCGGTCACGGACCTCCGCCATCGGGATGCCGGCGCGGTCGGCGAGCGCCAGCGCGCCGCCCATGCCGACCCCCTCCTTCGCCTCGCCGGCGACAAACCGCTCCATCGCGACGTGATCGCTCCGGTCGAAGCCGGGGTCTGTCACCGTCAGGTCGAGGTCGAGTCGGTCAGCCGACGCCCGCACGTCGGCGCTCCCGTCGTCGGCCACGTAGCTCGTCGTCGCCAGTCCGAGCGGTCCCTCGTAGCCGCCGTGGCGGACCAGCGCAGCGACGGCGACGCACTGGCTGCCGCCGGCCAGCGTCACTGCGGTATCGCTCTCGACGGCCCCTGCGGTCAGCCCGGCGAGCGTTGCCAGAACGGGGTCACCCATCCGGCGGACCGCCCGTTTCGGTTCGTTCGCGGCGTCGCCCGGTTCCAGCGAACTGGCCTGGAGGCCCTCGGCGACCACCTCCGATTTCTGCGCTGTGGGGTTTTCGGGGAGCGACGAGGAGACCATCCCGTCCTCGCCCAGCGCACGGAGGACGCCGAGTGCCGTCGTCGTCCCGCCGGGAATGGTTTCGCCCAGATACAGCTCGTCGGCCGGGAGTGCCTGCCCGAGCTGTCGGGCGGCCGCGAACGCCCCGTGGGCCGTCGACACCGGGTCCTGCTCCGCGATGTCCTTTCCCGGGCGTGCGCCGACGGAGACTGTCGGCGCGCCCGTTTTCTCGGCCAGTCCGCCGTCGACCACAGTGACGTCAAATCCCAGGACGTCCCGGACGGCTCGTGTCACCAGCGCTGGCGTCGGACAGCCGCTGGGACTGACCGGTGTCACACCCGTACGAACCGGACTACCGTAAGTCACCAGTTCGGCGTCTGCCGCGGGCGTTACCGACATCAGTTCGGGGTCGGCTCCGGCGGCGCTAATCCCCGCCCGATCCGCGGTCTCCGTGGTTCCTGCGACGAGTGCGAAGCGCGTTCCGCCACCGGGTGAAGTCATTGTAGTTGTATTACCACAAGTGAACTTTAATACCTTGGTGCTGGGGCGGCGCATGATTTATACCGTACGCCCGCGGTTCCCCGAACATGGACGATTTTGACGAACTCCGCTCGTCGTTGACGCCGCGCGAGGACAACGAGGCGATCGCTTCCTACCAGAACACGACGGCTGTGGCCTGTCCATCCTGTGAAGAACCGTTCGACGATATGGTCGTCTGTAAGCAGGAGTTCACCTCCCTCAATCTCGATTTCGAGATGGACCTCTGTACGACTATCAACGATGGGAACGTCGTGTTGTTTACCCACAAGTAACTGCCGGGACAGGTGTCATCTCGTTGGTCCTCCGCCAATTCTCTACGCCAGTAGTGTAGAATCCGGCAACAGCATCTCACCCCAATATCAACTGTGATAATCACAGCAATGGGTTTTTATACATCTCCTCCCGTTTTTCGCAATAGGCACCACACTGGTGCCGCACCACCCCACCCCCCACCCCCACATTCCTTACCTTTCCACTTCCGGTGAGGTGTCGGCTTCCACATCGACGGTTTTCGTACCCGATAGCTATAGTCAACCCTACTGGGGTAGTTCCAGGCGGCTCAACTGTCAGATCCGACTTGCCAGTGTGGCACACCCGGAGCCGGCTACTCCGCTCACGACGAACCGACGGAAAATGGAAGGGGCGGGAGTCGAACCACGCGGAGCCCTTTGCGGGGTAACTACCAACCGATTCTGGCATGTTGGTCGGTAGCGCTCTACCACTGAGCCACCCTTCCAAGCTATCAGTAATACGTTCCTGACAACCAAGTAAGTGATGATTCCGGGTGTTTCCGCGAGCCGACGCCTCCCGCTGGCTGCGCTTGCGCCGGTCTCCATGTCCCCAGCAGCGGCTTCCGGACGGATCGGGTTTCGCGTACGTCACTGTGTCCTGTTGGGGTAACAACAACTTATTTTGCGTTGGCCGGCGACACCCGTGTCTGTGAGCTACACGAAAGTCAACTACACCGACGTGGAACCGGTCGCCGATGCGATGCACTTCCTCCGGGACCCGCTGGACTGTGAGCAGGTCGGCGTCACTGTGCTGGATTGCGAGGCCGGCTGGACCGGCAAACCGCACGACCACGCCGACGAGGGCCACGAGGAGGTGTACGTCCTTATCGAGGGAGAAGCGACTGTCGAGGTTGACGGCGACGACGTGGCTCTCACTGCGGGCGACGCAATCAGACTCCCGCCGGAGGCGGAGCGAACGATTCACAACGGCGATACCGAGAGCACGTTCGTCCTCGTCGGCGCACCCTGAAACTCGCAGAAACAGATATCGTCGCCGGTGGTCAGGTCGTCAGTACGACCGGACTTTCGGCTCGTAGGTCTCCTCGTCGCCTTCGAGGATGACGGGCTTGTAGTAGAGTTCGGGGGTACCCTCGTTCCAGGCGAGCATCGTGTGCTTGATCCACTCGTCGTCCTTGCGTTCTTGGTGCTCCGCACGCCAGTGTGCGCCACGGAACTCCTCGCGTGCGAGCGCGCCGAGCGTGATGGCCTCGGCCACGTCGAGGATGTTGCGGGTCTCGATGGTGTGGATGAGGTCCGTGTTGTAGGTCCGGGACGGGTCTTCGACGGCGACGTTCTCGTACTCCTTGCGCGCCGTCCGGAGGTCCTGAAGGGCCTTCTCCAGACCCGCTTCGGTCCGGAACACGTTGACGTTCTCGGTCATCGTCTCCTGCACGTCCGCGCGGACCTCGGCGTGGTTGATGCCGTCGGATTCGATGAGGTCCTCGACGCGCTGGCGCTCCTGCTCGACGGTGCTTTCGAGGACCGCCTTTGGCTCGACAGCCGCTCCGTCGGCGGCGACGTCGTCGCTGCCGGCGTCGATGGCACCGGGTTCGACCGGCGGCTCCACGTCGCCGGGCTCGCTCTTGGCGGAGGGGCCGGTCTGGATTTCGGCGGTCTTCATGTCCTTGCCGGCGGCGTGATGGCCGGCGCGGGCACCGAACACGAGTAGTTCCGGCAGGGCGTTGCCCCCGAGCCGGTTCGCACCGTGCAGCGAGACACACGCGGTCTCGCCGGCCGCGTAGAGGCCGTCGATGCACGTCTCGCCGTTCTCGTCGCACTCGATGCCGCCCATGGCGTAGTGCTGGCCGGGCTTGACCGGCATCGGCTCGTCGAGGCCGTCGACGCCCTCGAAGTCCTCCGCGAGGTGGAGGATGTTCTCAAGACGGTCGAGGATGCGTTCCTCCCCGAGGTGGCGCATGTCGAGGTCGACGTACTCGTCTTCGACCCCGCGGCCCTCGTTGACCTCGGTCAGTTCGGCACGAGCGACCACGTCGCGGGAGGCCAGTTCCCCCTCGTTGTTGGCGTAGCCGTGCTCGAACATGAACCGCTCCTCGTTGTCGTTGTAGAGGATACCACCCTCACCGCGAACCCCCTCAGAAATGAGGACGCCCGTGGACGGCAGCGTGGTCGGGTGGAACTGGATCATCTCCATGTCCTCCATCGGGACGCCGGCGCGGTAGGCCATCGCACAGCCGTCGCCGGTGTTGGCGACGGCGTTCGTGGTGTGGTCGAAGGCCTGGCCCAGGCCCCCGGTTGCGAGAATCACGCCGTTGTTCGCGCGGAAGCCCTGAATCTCGCCGGACTTGATATCGTAGGCGACACAGCCGTGACAGACGCGGTCCTCGGGGTCGTCGTGGTCGGTGACCGCGAGCTGGGTCACGTACCACTCGTCGTACACCTCGATGCCGCGCTTGACCGCCTGCTCGTACATCGTGTGCAGCAGGTGGTGACCGGTCTCGGCACCGGCGTACGTCGTCCGCGGATAGGAGAGACCGCCGAAGGGACGCTGTGAGACGCGGCCGTCGTCCTCGCGGGAGAAGGGCATCCCCCAGTGTTCGAGCTGGATGACCTCTTCCGGAGCGTCCTTGGCGAAGGTGTCGATGGCAGGGGCGTCGCCGAGGTAGTCGGACCCCTTCATCGTGTCGTACGCGTGGAGGTCCCAGGAGTCCCCTTCCTGAAGGGCGGCGTTGATTCCACCCTCCGCGGCACCTGTGTGGCTCCGAACTGGATGGAGCTTGGTCACGAGGGCCACATCTGCACCCTCTTCGTCCGCTGCAATAGCCGCCCTGAGGCCAGCGCCACCCGCGCCGACCACGATGACATCGTGTTCGTACATTGTGAGAGTGTCTCTTGGCGTGGTTTCGGCTTAGGATTAGCCAAACTTAAGCCTCCCTGTTGCGTTACCGAGTATGGCTCCACTAGTGGGTTGCATCCCGCTCCTGGTATCGGGATGTCTTGTCAGGGAGACTGAATTCTTGACCTATCCGATGGAATTATATCACGCGCTGTGAATACTTAGGAACCAACTACTGATACTAGACCCGACGGATAGTCCCACTACGGGCGCTGACCCGTCTCAAACCTGATGCCAGACCAGTATCTCACGTCAACTGATGACTTCGAAGCGGTGTTAGCCGAGGCACCCTCAGTACTGACAGTTACTGATGGAGAACTGATAATACGGTTTGTGAGCCCAGCGATCGAACGCGTGTTAGGGTACGATATGGAGTCGCTCGTCGGCACGAACTGGCTGGATCTCGTCCACCCGGAGGATACGGATCGCGTCCTCGCCACGCTTACGGGCGAACGGGAGGACGACGGGGCCGAGTACCGGTTCCGGAACGCCGATGGCGACTGGGTCTGGCTCGAAACCATCGTCTCATCAGACACCGAGACAGACCGCGATTGCCGGGTGTTCACCTCCCGCGACGTCAGCGACCGACCGCGCTTCGAGGCCCGGTTTCACCAGTTCGTTACCCACACCTCTGACGTGCTCACTGTGTTCGACGAGCAAGGCAATGTCGAGTACATCAGTCCGTCCGTGGAACGCGTCCTCGGCTACGAGCAAGACGAGATGCAGGACTCAGACCTCTTTGAGTACGTGCATCCGGACGACCTCTCGAACGCCCTCACCGAGTTCGGCCGGATGATAGACGACCCGGGGTATATCGCCGTCATCGAGCACCGCTATCGCCACGCAGACGGCGACTGGATCTGGGCGGAGTCCCGCGGCCAGCAAGTCACGAACGGCCCGCTGGAAGACCACGTCGTCGTGACGACCCGCGATATCTCCGCACGGAAACAGCGCGAACAGGAACTCGAACGACAGAACCAGCGCCTTGAGCGATTCTCGGACGCGATTAGTCACGACCTACGGAACCCGCTGGACGTCCTTGACGGCTCGCTCGAACTCGCACGTGAGACAGGCGAAGAAGCACATTTCGAGCGTGCCGAGCGGAGCATCGACCGGATGTACACGCTCATCGATGACTTGCTCGTGCTCGCCAAACAGGGCGTTAATCCCGCGGAAATCGAGACAATCGACCTCAACGCCCTTTCACAGCGGGCCTGGTCGATGGTCGACACGCAGGATGCGACGCTTGAAACCGAGGCCGACGACAGCATCAAAGCCGACGAAGGTGCGATGCTGGAATTACTGGAAAACCTCTTTCGGAACGCTGTCGAACACGGTGGCGACGACGTAACCGTCACTGTCGGGACAGAATCGTGGGGATTCTACGTCACGGACGACGGGGCGGGCTTCCCCGACGGGACTGCAGACCTGTTCAAACCCGGCTATTCAACGGCCGATGACGGAACCGGGTTCGGGCTCTGTATCGTCGAACAGATCGTCGACGCACACAACTGGGAGGTCATCGCGACTGACAGCGAGAGCGGCGGTGCGCGATTCGAGTTCATCTGTTGCGGTAGCTGAACTGAATTCTGCGCTCATGCCTGTCCCTTCCGAAACCTAGCTCACCCAGTTCAGCGCGCAAATCTATATGAGACCTGTGGCGATTCGGCTCGAATCACAGTCGCTACCGCTGCTTACTCAGTACGCGAACGGAAAACTAGCCAGTCGAACCGCGTTACCAGAACTTCAGGTTGTTCTTGACCGCTTCCCGCTTGAGTTCCTGGATGTGCTCGGTCAGCGGGATATCCTTTGGACACACTTCGGTACAGGAGAACTGGGTCTGGCAGCGCCAGACGCCGTGTTCCTGCTCGATGATACGGAGGCGTTCCTGCTTGCGGTTCTCGCCCTCGCGCTCGTCCATCGCGAAGCGGTACGCCTTGTTGATAGCGGCGGGGCCGAGGTACTCGTTGTCGCCGGCGGCGATGTTACACGAGGACATACACGCGCCACACCAGATACACCGAGTGGACATCTTGACCTTCTCGCGGTTCTCCCGGGTCTGGCGCTGCTCTTCGAGCTTGTCGTCCGGCGTCTCGTCGGCGTCGAAGTACGGCTCGACGGCCTCCATCTGGTCGTAGAAGTGCTCCATATCGACAACGAGGTCCTTCACGACCTCCTGATGGGGGAGCGGCTCGATGCGGACCGGGTCCTCAAGCTCGGAGATCTGCGTCTTGCAGCCGAGGCGCTGCCTGCCGTTGACGAACAGGGCGTCCGACCCACAGACAGCCTGTCGACAGGAGTGTCGGAAGGTCAGCGAGGAGTCGTAGTGGTCCCGCGCGTAGATGAGCGCATCGAGGATGGTCATCCCCTTGTGGAACGGCACGCTGAAGTCGTCGAAGCGTGGTTCCTGCTTCCCCTCGATTTCGGGGTCGTAGCGGAACACTTTCAGCGTGATCGTGTCTTCGTCGTCGAGCGTCTCCTCTTCGACTTCCCGCTGGGCCTGCTCCTGTGCCTGTCGTTCGTCTCGCTGTGCGCGCCGACGGTCGCCCGGGGATTCGACCTCGGGCTCTGTCTCTTCGTCGGCCTCCGTCTCGGTCTCCTGTTGTTCGATTTGCGTACTCATAGTTCAGACGAGGGTTGTCATGGCCAGCGACACGCGGGTCCCCTGCACGATGAGCAGGATGCCGGCGATGCCGAGCAGGTACTTGACTGCGTTCTTCCGGGAGCCGGTGAGTCCTTGGTTGACCAGCGCGTTGTACACGCCGTTGACGCCGTGGAACGTGGCGGTGACGAGGAACAGCCACATCGTGATGAGATACCAGGGTCGGTTCATTCGGGCCTGCGTACCCAGGAAGGTGAGGTCTGCGGCGTGGTTCACGAAGTGCAACAGCATGAAGTGGAACGCGAGCACGCCGACGAGGAACACTGCCGTCAGCCGCTGGAACAGCCAGCGACGCCCGCCACGGTCGAAGGAGGAGTAGTGTTCAGCCATCAGGCTAGCTTCCCCCCGAGGAACGTCGGCACGCTGGCGACGACGATAGCGCCCGTCAGCAGGAGCGACGCGTAGAAGCTCTTGTCTTGCGATTCCAGCCCCACACCCAGGTCAACCATCAGCAATCGGATGCCGTTGAGGATGTGGAAGACGGCGACGGCTAGCAGACCGACTTCGAGGAACCGGACGATCAGCAGCGATTCCAGGCCGCTGATCGTGCTGGTGTAGAGGTCGCTGCCTGCCTGCGCGCTCGCCGGATCGACGCCGACCGCAGTGCTCAGCACCGCGATGTGGGTGAACAGGTAGCCCACGAGAACCCAGCCGGTGAACTTGTGGAAGATCCAGGCCCACATCCCGGCCGTGAACTCCCGCCACCGTCCGAAGTCCTCGACGGTGCCGCGATTGTAAGACTGACTCATACACTGGGGGGTTAGTCCGGGGACAGATAGTAGTTTCTACAACGGACGCGTATCACCGGAATCCCGCCCGAAGACGTTCGTCAATTGACTACTCCGCAGTTACCAATCGTCGTCGTTCGTCCGCCGATTCCACTCGATCGCCCGCTGTATCCGGTCGTCAAGTCGGACCAGATGGCAGAGGGGATTGCCAGGATACACCAGTGGGTTCTCGAGGACGCCGACCAGCAGGCCGGTAAACGGCGCACGCATCAGCGTGTTCTCCGTCTTGAACGGGTTCGTGATCGTACATATCACGTCGTCTTCGTACACCAGGTCGCCGCGGTCGTAGTGCATGTCTACCAGGCCGCCCGAGTCCGCGCGGATCCAGGTTTTCTCGCCGTTGTCGTCGATGACCGTCCGCCAGCCCGGCCACCGGACGGTGTCGGAGTCCCGCAGGCCGAACTCCGCCAGCACCGACCGAACACTATCAAGCGCCGAGTCGATGAGCGGCCGCTGGAACCGGTGGGCTTCGCCCATCTCTATCGTGATCGTCGGGACGCCCGAATCGCTCAACTCCCGCCGGAGCGACCCCGACGGACCTTCCGAAGAGATGATGACGTTCGAGGCGAAGGCGTTCGCGACCCGCGCGACCTCGGGGTCGTCCATGTTCGCCCGGACGTGGAGCATGTTCGTCCGCCCGCGCGTGGACGTGTGGAAATCGAGGCCCACGTCACACGGGGCCAGGAAGTTCCGGAAAATCTCGTGGGCCATCCGTTTCGCGCTCGTCGATTCGGGGTCGCCGGGGAACGAGCGGTTCAGGTCCCGGTCGTAGATCGGCAGGTACCGCTCCTGTGCCAGAAACGCCGGGACGTTCAACACCGGCAGACAGACCAGCGTCCCCGCCAGCCCGTCGTGGTTCCACTCGTGGGCCACCTCCCGGACGACCTCGATGCCGTTGAGTTCGTCGCCGTGGGCCGCTGCGGTGAGAAACACTGTCGGACCGGGCCGCTCGCCGTTGACGATGGTGACCGGCATCCGGACGGCGTCCCCCAGATACGTCTCGCTGACCGTGTAGCGAACGTTGCGGGTTTCCCCCGGTTTGACGCGGCCGCCGTCGAAGGTGAACGGCTTGGCCTCTTCCATGCCATCACAACGAGAGTCGGCGGCTAAAACCCCTCCGGGACAAGCGAGTATCCGTACATCTATACTGTGGCCGACAGAAGTCGACAGCATGAGCGACCAGGATATTACAGTCGGCGTTCTCAGCCTCCACTCCAGCAAGGAGTCGAAGGCCATCCTGAACGCGGTCGACGAGATGGGCTACGACACGGAGTGGCTTCGCACCGAAAACACCGCGATCAGCGTTACCGACGGCGAGATGACACTCGAACCAAGTGTCGACGTGGTCGCGAACCGTCTGTTGCTCTCCAGCAACGAACACCCCGCGGAAGGGATCGGGCTCGGGATGACTATCAGCCGGCTCGCACCGACGTTGAACGAGCCGATGGCGGCGACGACGGCCCTCCACAAGTTCGCAAGCGCTGCCGCGCTGGCCGATGCCGGCGTTCCGGTCCCGGACGCCCTGCTCGCGCTATCGAGTGACCTGCTGAACGAGGAACGGGACCGCTTCGGTGATCGTGCGGTGTACAAGACGGCCATCGGCACCCACGGCGGCGGGACGTGGATGGTCGATCTGGAAAACCAGGTCAACGCACAGGTCGGTGGCCGCTACGCGTTCTTACAGGAGTACATGGAACACGACGAGCAGCGCCACCACGACCTTCGCGTGTACGTCGTCGGCGACCAGATCGTCGGGGCGATGAACCGCTATGCGCCCGAGGGCGAGTGGCGGACGAACGTCGCGCTCGGCGGCGAGGTCGAGGACATGACGGGTGAACTCCCCGAGCGAGTCAGGGAAATCGCGCTCGACTCGGTCGAGGCTATCGGTCTAGACTATGCCGGCGTCGACATCGTCCAGAGCGACGACGGCTACTACGTGCTCGAAGTGAACCCCACCGCCGGGTTCCGCGGCCTGTTCAAGGCCAGCGGCGTCAGTCCTGCCCCCTACATCGCTCAGCTCGCTATCGAGCGGGCTGGCGGAAGCGTCGACGAGGAAACCGTCGAGCGACTCTCCGACCGGCTTGACGACTCCAAGCCTGCGTGTACGCCGAAGAAGCCACAGCCGAAAGCACAGGAGAACGTCGTCGTCGGGTACATCGAGGAGGTTGTCGTCACCGGAACGCAGGGGACCAAGTCCGTCCTCGCGAAGTCCGACACTGGCGCGACCAGAACCAGCATCGACGCCAAGCTCGCCGCGGAAATCGGAACGGGGCCGATTCTCGACATCGTGAAGATCAAATCCGGGAGTCTCAAGTCCGGTCGGTCGCGCCCGGTCGTCGACCTCGTCGTTGGCGTCGGCGGGACCCAGCACACCGTCACGGCCAGCGTCGAGGATCGCGGGCACATGGACTACCCGCTGTTGCTGGGTCGGGACATCCTCAAGCACTATCAGGTCGACGTGAACCGGCGCGCGGACGACGAGTCAGAAGTAGACACCGAGGAAGAGGAACAGAGCGAAGAGTAACGACGAGCCAGTACCAGCTTTCGAGCCGGCTCAGTCCTCGCGCACTTCTGCGACGCTTTCGGCGATATCCTCGCTGGCCCGCCACAGATACAGGCTCGCGTAGCTCCGATACGGCGACCACCGCTCGGCGTACTCGCGCATCTCCGCGCGGCTGTACCCGTCACCGACGACGGCCTCGAACCCCTTGCGGATGCCGAGGTCGCCGACCGGGAACACATCTTTTCGGCCGAACGCGAACAGGAGTTGCATATGCCTTACTCGGTCAGTACAGGTGTCGTACATAGGGAAACGCCTGTTTGGATGTATGCCCACCATCGGTTTTTGGGAGAAAGTTGGGCTGAGTGATTAGTTCAAGAGGGGTAGTACGGTTAACTCGGTAAACTGGGGTACAATGTACCCCAATTAAGTACGTGGGTGTATTACTACCGATTGGGTTGAGTGAGGTCCCGACTAAGTAGGTCGGAACCCCACCAATGTTACAACGTACTGATTAGCCGTGCGACCAGTGCGATAATCTCCAATACCAGTCGCACAATTTTCAGGCTACTCAGGACGTTGTTCGATTCATCATCAGGCTCCCGTTCGTTTTCTTTGGTGGGAGTGGTTTCGTTGGTCATGGGCGTTGCTAACGGTGTAGCCCTATCGAGAACCTGAGTGGGTTGAGTGAGGCCCCGACGGGTCTACGACTCATACATAGCCCCCGTCCATTAAAAAGCCCCTCATTGAAACCGCGTGCGCGCGACAACCCGTTGGACGTGGCGATGAGAAATGGTCCGCCAACGTGTAAGAGAGGTAACCCTTCTTTATTTCTAATTTTGACGGGGTGGGTAAAGGGCATCTGCTACGGTATAGCCAGCCAGCTATACTAATCAATCTATTGACGAGACAGGGGCATCAGTACAGGGACACCCCACACCCAACAAGCCACGATGAATTTTAAGTGTACTGGCTTACCGTGAGACGCATCTATTTGTTAGACGAGTGGTAGACACTACGTTTAGGCAAAACCCATCAGAACGCACACAAGGACCTACAAATGGAGATGGTGTCCGTATGGTCCCATACTCACGGATATATCTCTTTATTTGGGCCTGTGTGCCTACTTACTTGAACAGCCTGTTCATTCAAACATAGCTATCCTGCTACAGTGCAACCACAGGCCACAGTTTGCCACGAGAGACGTTTGTTTGTAAGCCGAGAGGGATAGTACCTGTTTAGAAAGAATGGCCCCAGTAGCCACACAGAACGTCTCAGTAGATAGCGGCAATATTATCCTACAAATTGTATATTATTTCAATCTATCAGCAGTTAGGATAAGTATTGCAAGATGTGACCACAATATTGTTCCAACCCACTAATAGTTAATATAAGTCTGGAAAGTAAATATAGCGGCAAATATTGTCACTCATATATAAAGGGACTGTGACTACAGACGAAAGTAGAGAGTCGACAAGGTTGGGTACAGGACGCTCTGCTTGGTTACGACCAACATCACCTTGACGACGCTTCCCCTCACCCACACCCTGACGGGCGGGGTTCAGGAGAAAAGCGGTACGACAGAAGGACGGTTCGACAGAGGAAACAGTACAACAGCTTCGTGAACAGAAGGTGGGATAATGCCAAGGCTTTGTCTCTATCATTGCATCCATCGGTGGGATAGGCGGAATTTAGTGTGGGCGGAACTACCTTTATTCCAGTAGTCTTAGGGGCGGAATCTGCTACCCCCTGTCCTAATAGGAATTACTGGCGGTCCCCGCGCCTGTTGGTGTCCTGCTGTTATACGTTGAATCATTCTAACGGACATTGCTACTTATCGTTGGGTACAGGCCTTCTACGGCGGACATATATCCATTTCTACATATGTCCAATTCACACATATCTCGGGTAGATACATCTACATTGTAGGGTAGTACGGGGGCAAATTGGTACTGCCTGTTCCTACCTACTACGGGCCGTCTATTCCTCCAAAACCGAGGGTATGGGGGCTTGTACATCCAGACGCTTCCCACTCGACGGATAGTCTCAGCAAATAGTACATCGACACTGAGTCATAGGCTTCTATAGAACCACTATTACAGACATAAGTAGCAGAGAGAGGGAAACTTTCCTGTTCACCCTTCCCTGCTTAGCGATTATGTCGCTATAGTGTGGGAATCACATTCCCAACTACAGTCTGTGTGGTCATTGCTACACACATCTTTCATTTTCCCGTATCGCCGTCATTAGTTTTAGACGGCTCGAAACCGATATATTATGAGCGACTACACCACTATCCGAGTACGAACGTCCGACGTACAGAGGCTTCAGGAGTACAGTTTAGAACAGTTTGGTACTGAATCAGTACCTAACCATGTACTTCTATCTGAGCTATTAGACTGAGATATAAACGAAACCATGGCGGAATGCCTGACTAAGTACTGACAGCGGATTGAAATTATAGAAGCGGCACGAATGTACCTCTATTTGCAGTAAGTAGAGATACCAAAATAAGTACGGAATATAGGCACGTCACGCCTTGTAACAAGCAGATTTACCCAAAAATGAAACACTACACAGTAACAGATAACGATAAAGTACCGAGCGATGCAGAAAATGTTAAGATGGAAACAGATGGAACAATTACCTTCATGTCAGACACTGGACCTGTCAACGACGGTGAAGAAGACGACTATTGTTGTGACCAATGCCGTGCAGAGGCAGACGCTACCCCTGATAGTCTAACCCCCCGACGTAGCAATCCTATGGAGGGATTCTAACATGAACGTATTCAGTGAACAGACGGGCGACGGTTCAGTTGTCAGTATCCCGAACAATCTGGATAACCTGACTATCTCGACAAACAAGCCATACAAACACGTCCTTGTGTACGTCCTTGGTACATACCAGACTGACAAGCGGGTGGGGACAACTGATTATGAAGTCTCAGTTACCCGTGTCTCACACCGTCATGACGGCATGGATGTACTGGATGGCGATTACGACTATATCCATCTCCTACCTGTCGGCAGTAAGGGCAGTTGTGACGTAGTTACCCTGACTGAGGTGTCAGCATGAAGTGGCGTGTCAAAGAACACGACCGTCCCAACTCCAACGAGATTCTCGAACAGCTACGGAATGACGAGTGGGATTATTCTCGTGATGATTTAATGTGCAAGGAAGTCATGTGGTTCCTTTCAGTTGAGGAAGACATGAATACAAAGCAGGTATTCCAGTTCTTGATTGAGAACACAGACGAGCTTTTCACCAAGAACGACGTAACCATGTCGCTACGTTGGTACGGCCTTATTCCGTCTCACGGCCCCCCACTCCAACAGAGAGCTACCAGTATTCTCGATATTATGTCATTTAATTGGGAGTTCAAGTAATGGCATACGATTCCAAGGAACAGGCCCGCTCAGACGGCAGGTGTGGGTATGAATTCGAGCGGGGGAAGCATTGTGGGCAGTACGGCGTAGGAGTGTTCCTCGAAGGTGGTAGTTCGTATTGCCGTCACCATGTGTTCATGGACGGTGAGGAAGCGGTCGAACAGTACGAACAGGCCCGACGTGAGCGGCTTGAACGTGAAGATTAGTACTGCGGTCCCCAACGGCGGTATGACTTCTCTACGTCCGTATCAAGAGCATTTAGGTACACCTCTGTAGTTTCCATCCTGTCGTGTCCCATTAGCTCCTGAAGGAACTTGATGGGCATACCGTTGTTCAGGCAGGCCATAGCGAAACTGTGCCGTATGGTGTGAGGTGTGACGCGCTTACGTCCCTTCCCCGACTTGTCGACATACAACGTCTCCTGTATCCCTGCTTTCTCTGCCCCCTTGTTAATCACATCAGCTAATCGCCGTTGACTGATATGCTCACTGCGGTTTGTTGGGAACAGGTACGGCGTATTATCGACGTACACACCCTGTCTGTCAACAAGCCATATCTCAAGCAGTGTGTCTAACGTCTCGTCATAATAGACAGTCCTGTCCTTGTTGCCCTTGCCACCGATTACGTCAATACGGCGATTGTCTGTGTCTATATCCTCTACTTTGAGGGTACACAACTCAGTCGCTCGAAGGCCCGTCTCGAACATGAGCCTCACAATTAGCTCATTACGCAGAACAGGGGCAGGCAGGTTCTCAATCAGCTTGTTAATTTCATCCTGTTCGAGATAGATAATTTCCTTCTTTTCGGTCTTACGTGTCTTGCCTGTGTACTGATACCAACTCCAAATATCCAGCTTATCACTGTCGGTAGGGTCGTCGTCACGGTCCAACTGTCCAAAGAACTTGATTAGTCCTGTACGGGCGGCGTCAACGGTCTTATCGGCATACCCGTCATTCAGCATATCCTCCAAGTACTGCGCTATCTCGTCCGTGGTAACCTCATACACATCGGGGTGGTGTTTGATGAAGCGACGTACCACCGTCTTGTAGTTCTCAATTGAGGCAGGAGACTCAGTTCTCATACCGTCAAAGACCGACAGTGCATCACTTTCGTTCATCATTTGCTCCCTTGATAGAAACCACCGTCGTCTGTCTCCCTGATGTTCTTAATATTATCCGACACTTCCCGTAGCTTGCGCCGAACAGTTGCCTTGTCGGGATAGTATGCCTCATCAGGGTCGTCTGGCAGTTGTGATACATCAAAGTCCGACAGTCCCTCACTGGCGTCATCAGCCATTATCGGGGAACCTGCAAACGCTTTCGTCATCACTGCCATTTGGTTCATCAGTTCGTCAATGTCACTGTTCATACTCTCAATCTTCCGTGCCGTCTCGTCGTCCATGCCCCCACCCGTTTGCCAGCCACCGTTTATCTCACGGGTAACTGCTGTTCTCACAAGGTCGGCAGTAGTTCGGTATTCAGGACTTTCCTCAGCGTATTCGTCCCACAGCTCCTTTTGCTCGTCTGACACCCGTACCTGTATTCGTGCCATGCATTACTGCTGTCAGCAGATAGCATAAGTGTGACGCCTGTACTCACTGACGCTATAACAGGAGTTGCATATTTGCGGTCCAGTCGCCGACACCCGTAATGGCGGTCAGTTCCTCGTGGATCTCCTCGTCGGCGGCGTCCTCGAACGTTTCCAGCGAGTAGCCGTGTTCCAGAAACGCATCGGCGACCTCGTTGACGTAGCGGGTTTTCTGCCGCGAGAGCCCGGCGTCCCGGAGGAGGTCGTTGTCAGCGTCTTTGATGCCCGCCGGTGTCACGGTGACGGTGTCGAACAGTCGCTCCCGTGTCGCGGCGGCCGACGCCATCGACACCTGCTGGCGGAGAATCGAGACGACGAGCCGCTCGAAAAGGTCCGACGCCGGGTCGAGCGTGAGTTCGCCGTGTGTCTCGACCAGCGGCCCGATATCGGGGTCTGCGCGTAACACCTCATGTGGCGAGTCACTCATGGCTCTGTGATACTGACTCGACGGAAAAGAACGTATCTGTCGCCGTTAGCCGTCAGCGATGATAGGGTCCGGATTTGGTGAGGCGACACCGGCAGCGCCGACAGGCTCCGCCGGGTTGCCCACGACTGTCGTTTCGGGGGTCACGTCATCGACGACGACTGCGCCAGCGCCGACGGACGCGTTCTCTCCAACGGTGATCGGCCCCATTATCGAGGCATCAGCGCCGATGGTCGCGCCGTCCCTGACCGTCGGGTGGCGCTTTTCGCGGCGCATGGACGTGCCGCCGAGGGTGACACCGTGGTACAGGAGCACGTCGTCGCCGATTTCGGCCGTCTCCCCGATGACGATGCCCATCCCGTGGTCGATGAACACGCGCTCGCCGATCTCCGCGGCGGGGTGGATCTCGACGCCGGTCAGGAACCGCGCGACGTGGGAGATGAGTCTGGCGAGCAACGCTCGGTCGTTCGCCCAGAGCCAGTGGGCAACACGATAGGCCCAGATCGCGTGCAGGCCGGGGTACGTGAGCGCGACCTCCATCGCGCTGGTCGCCGCCGGGTCCTTTGTGAGTGCTGTACGAATATCCGCTTTCAGTCGGTCAAACATGGTGTGTAGTGTGGGTGGTGTCGTCTGTAGACGGGACGGCTGGCCGGGCCGAAGCACTGGACATTAGAATCGACAACAGCGACGGGAGAAGCGGTGACTGCCTGTGGTTCGAAGCGGGCGAGCAACGTGGCGTGAAGTTCGGTCGCCCATGATTACCACAACTACGACGCTCGATAGCTTAAAAAGCAGTGGTTCGACCAGCAATTAAAGAAAGCGGCGGGAGGTCCACAGGCCACTAAGCGGTGACCGAGGCAAAAATCATGCAGTTTCGAGGCGGAGCCTCCGGCCTCAAGGAGTGAGCGAAGCGAACGAGTAGGCCGGAGAGGAAGCCGACAACCCGGACACAGACCACGGACTGTTGCCGTCTGTTCTCCCCAACGCTGATAAAACACCGAGCACACGTCTGAGCCATGGAAGTGCGGCGCACTGTTTCAGTCAAACTCGACGTGGACAGCAACGACGCCGCACTTCTCCGCGAAACCGTCGATGAATTTCTGTGGGCCGCCAACTACGTCGTAGACCACGCATGGCAGGGCGAATACAAAACGACGAGCAAGGCCCAGTTGCAGGCAGAAACCTACGACGACGTGCGTGAGCAAACACGATTGCACGCGAATCTCGTCCAGAACGCTCGCAACAAGGCCGCCGACGCCGTACAGAGCGCCGTCGCCCGCTGGAAGCAGGGCGAGTACGCGGGAAAACCGCACTTCACGAGTCCGACGTGGTGTACGACAAACGGTGCGCGACATTCCACGACGAGTACGTGTCGCTGGCGACCGTTGAGGGCCGTATCGAAGTCGAGTACCTCCTTCCCGCCGCCGACCGCGACACACCACACAGTCGGTATCTCGACAGCGACGACTACCAAGTGACGGGCGCAGAACTGCACCACAGAGACGGCCAGTGGTTCCTTCATTTCCGTACAAACGCGGAGGTGGAGTCTGACACGCCGAAACAGGCGACGACCGGGCACAGGACAGTCCTCGGCGTTGACCTCGGCGTGAACCAACTCGCTGTTACTTCGACAGGGACGTTCTGGAGCGGCCACGAGTTCGACCACTGGAGGCGCGAGTACGAGGAGCGGCGTGGCTCGCTCCAGCAGTGTGGCACGTGGGCCGCTCACGAGAATATCCAGTCGGTCGGAGGGAAGGAAACGGGCCGGTTCAAACTGATGCTCCACCGGATTGCCAACGGTATCATCAAAGAAGCCGCCGAGAACGGGTGTACGATCATCGCCTTCGAGGAGTTGAGCGGCATCCGTGACCGACTCCCCGAAGCGTCGTGGGGCCACAAGTGGGCGTTCGAGCGGTTGTACGAGTACGTCAAATACAAATCCGAGTTGCACGGCATTGATGTGGCAGTGGTAGACCCGGAAAACACGTCACGTCGTTGCTCACACTGCGGGTTCACCCACCCGGACAACCGCGACAGCGAGGCGTTCGTGTGCCTGAAATGCGGCTACGAGAACCACGCCGACTACAATGCGGCAAAAAACGTCGGTTTGCGGTAGCTCCGTCGTAACCAAACTGGGGACGGTGGAGGCGCACCCGTAGGCGTGCGCTTGAATCGCGGGACATTGAACGCGAACGGAGAGTATGAGACTCCTGCCGGAGATTCCGGCCAGAGCGGGAGTCCACGCGAAAGCCCCACCCTCAACGAAGCGAGGTCGTCAGACCGAGCGAAGTAGGGTGGGGTAGTTTACGTCATGCCCTTCCCGAGCAGTTCCCGGGCGATGATGTTCTTCTGGATCTCGGTCGTTCCCTCGTAGATCTGGGTAATCTTTGCGTCGCGGTAGAACCGCTCGACGTCGAAGTCGTTGACGTAACCAGCGCCGCCGTGGATCTGGACGGCCTCGTCGGCCGTCTCGACGGCGACGCGAGAGGCCTTTTCTTTGGCCATCGACGCCAACTCGGTGAGCCGGTCGGCGTCGTTGTCGACGCTCCAGGCGGACTTGTGAGTTAGCTGCCGTGCCGCCTCGATTTCGGTGAACATCTCGGCGAGCTTGTGCTGGATGGCCTGGAACTCCGAGATGGACTGGCCGAACTGCTCGCGGTCCTGTGCGTACTCCAGAGCGCGCTCGGCGGCCCCGCGGGCGATACCGACGCCCTGTGCGGCCACGCCGGTCCGGGTCTCGTCGAAGAACTGCATTATCTGGAGGAAGCCGGCCCCGCGCGTACCGACGAGGTTGTCCTCGGGGACGCGCACGTCGTTGAGGATGAGTTCTGCCGTGTCCGACGCACGGATGCCGAGCTTCCCCGTGATCTTCTCGGCCTCGAACCCATCGCGGTCGGACTCAATGAGAATCTGCGAGAAGCCGTTGTACCGCCCCTCCGCGTCCGGGTCGGTCTCACAGAGCACGACGAAGTAGTCGCCGACCGAGCCGTTGGTGATCCACATCTTGTTGCCGTTGATGACCCACTCGTCGCCCTCCTTGCGCGCCTGTGTCGACACCGACGACACGTCCGAGCCGGTGTCTGGTTCGGAGATGGCCGCGCCCATGATGGCGTCCCCAGTCGCCACAGGCTCCAGGTACTCCTCTTTCTGGGCCTCTGAGCCGAACCCGATGAGGGCGTCAGCACCGAAGGCGGCCGACTGGATGCTCAGGCCGATTCCGGGGTCGGCCGCGAACAGTTCCTCGGCGATGATAGCGTTGGTCAGCGTGTCGTAGCCTGCGCCACCGTACTCCATCGGGATGTTCGCGCCTGTCAGCCCCATCTCGGCGGCCTTCTCGACGATCTCTCGAGGGAACTTCTCTTCCGTGTCGTACTCGGTCGCGACGGGCTTGATTTCGTTTTCGGCGAACCGGGCGATCTCGTCCTGTATCTGTCGCTGCTCTTCTGTCAGTTCGAAGTCCATATGTGGTGTGTTGACGTGAAATGCATTAATGGTTTGTAATCCGAAATAAACTGGAGAG
Organism: Haloarcula hispanica ATCC 33960; assembly: GCF_000223905.1. Taxonomy (NCBI): domain Archaea; kingdom Methanobacteriati; phylum Methanobacteriota; class Halobacteria; order Halobacteriales; family Haloarculaceae; genus Haloarcula; species Haloarcula hispanica. The sequence goes on along the minus strand of NC_015948.1, from coordinate 1,640,238 downwards.
TGGTTTTCTAATGAGAGAAACGTTGAAGCCTCGGCCGGCAGTGGAACGATATGTCATGGATTTCGAGGATATTGACACTATCGCCGTGCTCGGTGCCGGGAACATGGGCCATGGAATCACCGAAGTGGCCGCCATCGCAGGCTACGACGTGCGGATGCGTGACATCAAAGACGAGTTCGTCGAGGACGGCTACGATAACATCGAATGGTCGCTGAACAAGCTGGCCGAGCGAGACCAGCTCACCCAGGAGGAAGCCGATGCGGCGCTTGACCGCGTCACGCCGCTGGTCGATGTCGAGGAAGCAGTCAGCGACGTCGACGTGGTCATCGAGGCCGTGCCGGAGAAAATGGAGATCAAGAAGGACGTGTACACGGAGGTCGAAGAACACGCGCCCGAAGACGCCATCTTCGCCACGAACACGTCCAGCCTCTCCATCACGGAACTGTCGGAAGTGACCGAGCGACCCGAGCAGTTCTGTGGGATGCACTTCTTCAATCCGCCGGTCCGGATGCAGCTGGTCGAAGTCATCTCCGGCGCACACTCCAGCGACGAGACGCTGGACGCCATCGGGGCGCTCGCCGAAGACTTCGGCAAAACGCCGGTCCGCGTCCGCAAGGACTCGCCGGGGTTCATCGTCAACCGCATCCTCGTCCCGCTGATGAACGAGGCCGCCTGGCTCGTCCACGGCGAGGAAGCGACCATCGCCGAGGTCGACTCGACGACGAAGTTCGACATGGGCCTGCCGATGGGGTCGTTCGAACTCTCCGATCAGGTCGGTAACGACGTCGGCCTCCACGTCCTCGAATATATGCACGAAGTGCTGGGCGAGCCCTACGCCCCGTGTCCCCTGCTCGAGGAGAAAGTCGAGAACGAGGAACTCGGGAAGAAGACCGGCAAGGGCTTCTACGACTACGAGAACGGCGGCGTCGATATTCCGACCGACGCCGGCCGCGAAGACGTCGAGCACCGCCTCGTCGCCGTGATGGCAAACGAGGTCGGGAAGCTCGTCGAGAACGACGTGGCCCCCGTTGCAGACATCGACCAGGCCGTCCAGCTCGGCGGCGGCTTCCCGGACGGTCCCGCGAAGATAGCCGACAAGACCGGTCTCGAGACGCTCGTCGACACGCTTGAGGAAACCCACGAGGAGACCGGCGCGGAGCGCTACGCGGTCTCTGACGGCCTCCGAGAGGCCGCGGCGGAAGGTGGCTTTTACAGTACCGAGGACGAGGCTCCAGCGGAGTTCGATAATGTCACCGTCGAGTACCCCGGTGACATGGTCGGTCACATCGAACTCGACCGCCCACACCGGATGAACACCGTCAGCCCTGAGCTGATGGACGACCTCGCCGACGCCGTCGACCTGCTCGAAGACGACGACGAGGTGCGCGCCATCCTGCTGACCGGGGCCGGCGACAAAGCGTTCTCCGCCGGGGCAGACGTGCAGGCGATGGCCTCGAACGCGACGCCGCTGGACGCCATCGAACTCTCCCGCAAGGGCCAGCAAACCTTCGGGAAGCTCGAGGAGTGCTCGATGCCGGTCGTCGCCGGCATCGACGGCTACGCGCTGGGCGGCGGGATGGAACTGGCGACCTGTGCCGACCTCCGCGTGGCCTCGGAGCGCTCCGAACTGGGCCAGCCCGAACACAACCTCGGCCTCCTGCCGGGGTGGGGCGGCACACAGCGCCTCGCCCGCATCGTCGGCGAAGGCCGCGCCAAGGAGATTATCTTCACCGGCGACCGCTACGACGCCGACGAGATGGCCGAATACGGCTTCATTAACGAGGTCGTCGACAACGACGCCCTCCACGAGCACGCACTCGAACTGGCCAAAGACATGGCCGCCGGCCCGCCGGTCGCACAGAAACTCACCAAGCGCGCGATGCTGGCCGGCCGCGACGACATCGATGCCGGCCTCGAAGTCGAATCACAGGCTTTCGGTCATCTCATCGGGACCGACGACGTGATGGAGGGCATCAACGCGTTCATGGGCGACGGGGAGCCGAACTTCGAAGGGAAGTGAGGCGTCCGTCGTCAGAGCGAAGCTCTGACGGAAGTGAGCCGGACTTCGAAGGCAAGTAATAGCGGACAGTCGCCCACCGGCTGAATACGTCGTATCTTTTTGACACACGCTACTGGAGCCTGCCGACTCACAACAGTCGTACGTCTGTGGTACGCATCCTCAGGTAGCGTTGATTTCGATGGGGTTAAATTGGTCCACCCGGAACGATTGAGTACGCTCGGTTGGTGTAGTCCGGCCAATCATCTTGGCCTTTCGAGCCGAGGACCAGGGTTCAAATCCCTGACCGAGCACATTACTGTCGCGAACAAACTCGTAAGTCACTACTGTGTGGGGAGTGGATCGCGTTCACGAGGTGCTGTTAGTTGTTACCAGATCTGAAAGTTCGAAAAGAAGCACGTCATCGCGGGTGTCAGCGACGCGTTCGAGATCGTCAGTGTATCCGGAGCGGCTGAACAAGACGTACAGCGTCTCTTCCTCGGCTGGTTCTCCTGACCACCGGACTTCTTCCGTGGTTCGTTCAAGATCAGAGAGCACGCCTTCGCTTACCGGCTGAGAGGTGAACTTACACTCGCCAGCAACGAGTCCCCTATCTGAGAGACCGAGGATGTCCAACTCGTGTTCTTTGAACCACCACTGCCCGACATCACGGAACTGCCGGTCGATAAGGTCTGGAATCGCTCGCTGGCAGAGGCGTTCGAACAACGGGCTCACGTAATCCGCTAGCTCGGGCACAACGAGTTTGTCGTACGCATCGGCGCCGAGCATGCGAAGCTGATCCTGGTTCCCGTAGACGAATCGAAACCAGAACCGGAACAGCGGCGCAGCGATGCGGTACCGGCCGCGTTTCGAGGTCCTCGGTGATTCAGTGACGGGGATGTGGCGTTCAACGAGGCGGAGTCGACGAAGCTTCTGTAAGTACGTACTGAGCGACCCCGAATCCACGCCGGCCATGCCCGCGATCTCGTTCGGAGTGCGACGCCCATGAGCAAGTGCGCGGAGGATACTGAAGTACGTGTTCGGCTGCCGGAGTTCGGTGCGGAGAAGGAATTCCGGTTCTGAGTACAGAAGCCCGCGCTCCGACAGAACTGTCTGCTGGACGTTCGCTCCTAACGGCTGGTCGGGATCGATAGTCTGGAGATAATACGGAGTCCCGCCGTAGATCGACCACGCGGTGATTGCGGTTTCGGGATCGTATTCCGGGAAGAACTGCTGCGCATCGACTACTTCGAGGGGCTTGAGATCGATTGTTGCTGTCCGGCGTCCATACAGCGGCGCGCTCCCGGAAAGCACCTTGTCCTCCATAACGCTGATCGAAGAGCCGACGAGCACGAGTGTCATCCCCGTCTCCTGTAGCTTCATGTCCCAAACTCGCTGTATCCGTGACGGGAGCGATTCGTCCTCCTCAATGAGGAACGGGAACTCGTCGATGACGATAATGGCGTCCTCTTCGCCGAGTGTTTCTAGGAGTGCTTCCCAATCACGGCGGACGTTTCGCAGTGACGGGAACTGCGCAGTTGCAGTGTCGACGAACTGTTCGAGTTGGTTCGGTGCCGTGGACTCGACTGCCTGGTAGTATACGGCGTCGTCCCGATCAGCGATGGACTGGCGGACGAGTTCGCTCTTACCGAGGCGGCGACGGCCGTAGATTACGACGAAATCCGCCGTCACAGACTCGTAACAGTCTGTTAGCTTCTCGAGTTCGATATCCCGGTCAACGAATTGCGCCATACAGGCAGTACCATACCCAATACAATAGAACTCCCGATTTTGGAAATCGTAGTTTCAGAAATCGTGGTTTCTTTATTTTGAAGTCAGTATAGCCGGACTGGTTCTGAGAAGGTGCTCTCGAACCAGTCCCGACTGCCATTTGTGTGGGAATTAAAACCAGACACACCTCCCAATCGAACTTGGCTGATGGACAATCAGCAGGTTGGTTCAAGTACTCCCTGTACATTAGCTGTTAGTAGCGACGAAAAAACGCAATTGGGTGGATTTGGGTGTGCTCGAAACAAATGGTCACTCTGCGGTTACGGAAGGCCTTTCAAGCCGAGGACCAGGGTTCAAATCCCTGACCGAGCACATTACTGTCGTAACCAAACTATAGTAGCCATTGAAAACCAACCCACGCCTGATCGCACGACAGCAGTGTGATCAGTGTGTGAACTGTTTCAATTGTTACTATAGTGAGCGACTGCTGTGCCCGCTGTTCGATCCGTTACTACTCTGCCCAGTCCGCACGTAACTGTGAGTTCAGCCTCCAGGCTTTGCAATTCAGCCACTCTCTGTGTTGATATTTGACAATTACGTAGGTGAAAGAAAACATATTTATATATGTATATGAAGCCAGTAGTATATGAAACGGCGAACATACGTAAGTACGATCGGAAGCAGCATCGCTGCACTCAGCCTTGCAGGATGTAGTGGGAGCGACGGGGGAGACGGAGACGGCGGAGACGGAACCAGTGAGTCGACACCAACGCCGGAACCAACGTATGAAGTAGATCAAGAGGCACCGGCACGGCTGAAACTGCTCTCCGTGAATGGGCCAAAGGAGGTCGCGTTCGGTGACACCATCGAGGGTGACGTGACTGCCGTCAATGTCGGTGGTGAGCCGATATCCGGGAACGCAACCATAGAGTTCGTCCATTCGGAAGCAGCTAACACTGAGCCACAGACAGTCACCGTCAACGCTGACGGACTGGCGTCCGGCGAAGAAGTCTCGCATAGCTATCGTGTCGACGCCGAGTACGCCGGTGCTTGGGCGTTTGAACCGTCGTCGGACTTCTACGCCGTCGACGATACGGTCACGTCAACCGTGTCGGTCCTCCCGAAGCGGGGGAGCACTGGGGAAACCATCGAGCTTGCGAGCGGCGTTCAGGCCACAGTGTCTGATATGTCCTACGAACAGATGATCGCCTACGAGCTCCCCTCTGGCGAACGGGCTTTGGGCGATAACACTGTCCATGCCATTCGCGAAACGGTCTCAGATAATATCCTCCTGATTCTGAGCGTGACGTTCGAGAACGGAACTGGCGAGGCGAAGACGGTGTCGAAAGACGACTTTGTCGTTCCCGAATCGAGCTTCGTGAGCGAGTCGGCCGCAGGTCGTGACGGGACGAACGCAGCCGGGGAGAACATCAACCCAGGGCAGACCTACAGCGGCCATCTGATTTACGCTGTCCCGAAGGCCAAGATTGACAACCTCGCGTTCGGCATAAATCTCGCAGAAGGGAGTGCAGTCGCTGATATCGAAATCCCGCTTCAGTCGCCCGGTGGCTTCCCCGAGTTCGAACTGGCGAACATCGACGTTCCGCCGGAGGACGTCACGGGCGATGAAGCGATAGTCGAGATGGAGGTCGAGAACGTGGGCGACAGCGCAGGGATGTTCAAGTCCATCTTCGAGTTCAAGACGCCCGAGGAACCAGGCATACTTGCCGGCTATTCCGCAGATACGTGGTACATTGACTCTGATGGCCCCTACACGCAGCGGATTCCCGCTGGGGAAACCAGAACCATCGAACTGGTGACGGAACCGGACGCGGACAGGCGGTGGGACTACCGGACGACGCCATTCGGGGCAGAGTGGACGTTCGAGGCCGTGGAATAGGTGTAGATAGGGCTTTCTCCACGACCGAATCAGCGTGACTTCTCGCTAATCCGCCTCCCGAACGAGTCAACAGCGGTAGGTATTTTTCGGGCCCGAGCAACGGACCGACCATGCAAGCAGTCGTACTCGCGGCAGGCCAGGGGACGCGTATGCGGCCGTTGACAGACCACACACCGAAGCCGATGCTCCCGGTCGCGGACCGGCCGCTGGTGGCACACACCGCCGACACGGCAATCCAGGCGGGGGCCGACGAACTCATCTTCGTCGTCGGCTACGAGGCCGAGGCGGTCCGCTCGTACTTCGGCGACGAGTACAACGGCGTCCCGGTCAGCTTCGCCGTTCAGGAGGAGCAACTGGGGACCGCCGACGCTGTCGCCGCTGCGAGGGAGCACCTCGACGGTCCCTTCGCAGTCCTCAACGGCGACAACCTCTACGACGCTGCGAGTCTCAGCGGCCTCTTCGACGCCGCGCCGTCGGTCGCGGCCTACCGCGTCGACGATCCGACGAGCTACGGCGTGCTGTCGACCGAGGGTGACACAATCACCGGCATCGTCGAGAAGCCGGACGACCCGCCGACGGACCTGGCCAACGCCGGGGCGTACGTCTTCCCGGCGGAAGCGCGGGACTGGCTGGACGTGCCGCTCAGCGACCGCGGCGAGCGGGAGATCACGGACGTGCTCGCCAAAGTCATCGAGGAGTCGACGGTCACCGCCGTCGAGGTCGACCGCTGGCTCGACGTGGGCCGTCCCTGGGAACTGCTGGAAGCCAACGAGTGGAAACTCGGACAACTGGACCGGCGACTCGACGGCGAGGTGCGCGGTGACGCCGACCTGCGTGGCGAAGTCGTCGTCGAGGAGGGCGCGGTCGTCGAACCAGGCGTCGTCATCGAGGGGCCGGCGCTGGTCCGCTCGGGCGCACACGTCGGCCCGAACGCCTACGTCCGCGGGGCGACCCTTCTGGGGGAGGATACCCACGTCGGCCACGGCGTCGAACTCAAGAACACGGTGCTAATGGCGGGGTCGAACGTGCCCCACGTCTCCTATGTCGGTGACAGCGTCATCGGGCGCGAGGTCAACTTCGGCGCGGGAACGCAGGTAGCGAACCTCCGCCACGACGGCGACCCGGTCCGGATGACGGTGAAAGGCGACCGCGTCTCGACGGGGCGGCGGAAGTTCGGCGTCGTCGCGGGAGACGGCGCGAAAACGGCCATCAACACCAGCCTGAACGCGGGCGTCGTCCTCTCCTCGGGCGCGACGACAACCCCTGGCGAATCCGTCACGCGAGACCGATAGCGGGCATCTTCTATCGAGCGTCTGTTTGCGGTAACTACGTGTAGCTAGCCTTCTGTAACCGATTCGACATTCGTGTACGTTCGTGACGTTCAGTGCAAGTATGTGGGATTAAGTGGCGTGAAAGACACTCTCAACTAAGATGGTCGACCCGACATCAGATCACCACGAGAATATCGACGAGGACGAGGCACCGGAGTGTGCTACCTGCGGCGACGCTATCGCTAACGAAGTGACACACCGTGTCATCACATGGATAGAAGACGGCAGCGTCGAAACCGCCCACTTTTGCAACGAGGACTGCCGACTAGAGTGGCAGTAACACGTCTGTTCTAACTGTCTTCCGGACGGTGTTACCGCTTTCCGGGTGCGCACCCGCGACTCCGGCCGTTCGGGTGCATCCCTTCGCTGGCAAACTCGCACGCTCTTTTCAGTCCACCTGCGCATCGATGTGGTGGACTGCGTCTGGTGAGAGGAGTCGCCCCGTGGGTAGTTCGACCCAGCCGTTTGCGAGGACGCGAACCGCTCCCTCGTGCAGGACTGTCTCTTGCTCGATATCGGCGTACACGATGGCGCTCTCGTACTCTTTGACGAACTGCTCCACGGCATCACCCCAGGCTGGTTCCGTCGAGACGACCATGTGATGGCTATCTCGCTCTCATGACAAAGCTTTGGCGAGACAGGTTGCCACTCGTCGCCCCTTCTTCCAAAACCGTTGACGGAATCAACTCCGACAAACCAATTGAGTGTTAACATCCTGCACATATTTGGGCTGGCCTAGTGAACACTGCGGTATGACATGACTGCGGGCAATCACTCTGACTGGCGGACGGCCGAGGAAGCGCACACTGATGACGTCATCGGCGACGACACGCTGGGCGAAATGTTTGCCGCAAGCGCGGCCCGGAACGCCGACACGACCGCCCAACTGTACAAGGGTGGTGTCTACGACCGGTCACTGACTGGCGACGTGATACCGGCGGCTCCCGACGGCGACTACGCCGAACTCAGCTACGAGCGGATGCATCACCTGGTCAAATACCTGGCCGCAGGGTTCCGTGACCTCGGTGTCGGCCCGGACGCCCGCGTCGGTATTCTGGCCAACACGCGGATGGAGTGGGCGCTGAGCGACTTTGCCGTTCTGTCTGCGGGCGGGGTGGTGACGACCGTGTACACGGATTCCTCGCCGAAACAGGTGCAGTATCTGCTGTCGGACCCAGAGGCGAGCGCCGTCGTCGTGGAGAACGCCGAGATGCTGGACCGTGTCCTGGCTATCGAGGAGGACCTGTCGCTTTCGTTCATCGTCGTCATGGACGACATCGACGTGGACCGCGAGGACGTGTACACACTCGAAACAGTGTACAGGCGCGGCGAGGAGACGTTCAGCGAGTCGGCGTACCAGTCCTGGCTGGACGACCGCGACCCCGACGATCTGGCGAGCCTCATCTACACCTCCGGGACGACGGGCCAGCCGAAAGGGGTCCAACTCACCCACCGCAACTTCCGAGCGAACGTCAATCAGGCCCGCAGGCGAATCGGGCCACGACCGGACAAGCCGCCGGACCTGCCGACCGTCACCGCCGAGACGCGTTCGATAGCGTTCCTCCCCCTGGCGCACGTCTTCGAGCGCCTCGCGGGCCATTTCTTCATGTACGCCTCCGGCGCGGCTGTGAGCTACGCCGAAAGCCCGGATACGCTGGCCGACGACCTCCAGACCGTCAAACCGATGACCGGGCTGAGCGTCCCCAGAGTTTACGAGCGTATTTTCGACAATATGCGAACGCAGGCCAGCGAGTCCCCGCTCAAAAAGCGGATTTTCGACTGGTCGATGGACGTGGCCCGCGACTACGCCCGGACTGACGACCCGGGACCGATACTCACTGCGAAACACTCGCTCGCTGATCGACTCGTCTACAGCACGGTCAAAGAACGGCTCGGTGGGAACATCGAGTTCATGGTCAGCGGCGGCGGGAGTCTCTCGAAAACGCTCTGTGAGACGTTCCTCGGGATGGGGCTGACGATACTCGAAGGGTACGGCCTCACTGAGACCTCACCGGTTCTGACGGTGAACCCGCCGGAAGACGTCCGTCCCGGAACCCTGGGTGCTCCGCTGACTGAGGTCGACGTTCACATCGATACCGACGTCGTCGACGCCAGCGAATTCGACGGCGTCACTGGCGACGTGGGCGAACTGCTCGTCGACGGCCCGAACGTCACGCAGGGGTACTGGAACGCGCCCGACGCGACGACGCGGGCCTTCACCGAAATCGACGGCACCCAGTGGTTCCGCACCGGCGACATCGTCGAACGGACCGACGACGACTTCCTCATCTATCACGACCGCCTCAAGGAACTGCTCGTCCTCTCGACGGGGAAAAACGTCGCACCACAGCCCATCGAAGACCAGTTCGCGACGAACGACCGGGTCGATCAGGTCATGGTCGTCGGCGACGACCAGAAGTTCGTCGGCGCGATAATCGTCCCGAACTTCGAGGAACTCCGCCGGTGGGCCGACAGCGAGGGCGTCGACCTCCCCGACGACCCCGAGGAACTAGTCGAGGACGACCGCGTCCACGCGTGGGTCCAGACTGCCGTCGACGCGGTCAACGAGGAACTCGAACGCGTCGAGCGGATCAAGTCGTTCGCGCTCGTCTCCCGGGAGTGGACCGCCGAGAACGACTTGCTCACGCCGTCGATGAAAAAGAAGCGCCGCAACATCCGCAGCGCGTACCGCGAGAAACTCGCAGAGATATACGGCGAACAGCAGGTCGAGGCTGTCTGACTGGTAGTCGTCAGTAATGCTGTCGCCGCCTCAGTCGGTGACGACCACGTCGACGGCTCGTTCTCGCGGCCCGTCGCAGTCGACGAGCAGCACGGACTGCCACGTCCCCATATCGAGGCCCCCGTCGCGGACGGGAATCGTCTCGCTCGGCCCCACAAACATCGCCCGGACGTGTGCGTCCGCGTTGCCGTCCAGTTCGTCGTGGTCCCACCCGCTGTCCGGGACGAGGTCCCCGAGTGCGTCACTGAGGTCACCGAGCAGCCGCGGCTCGGCCTCGTTGACTGTGATGCCCGCGGTGGTGTGGCGGACGAACACTGTACAGGTCCCCTCGGCGTCTTCGGGAATCACGTCCCGGACTCGGTCGGTGATGTCGACTACCGAGAGCTGGTCGTCAGTCGCGACAGTGAACCGATTCGTTGGCATATCTGCGCCCACGAGCGGACGGAACTCAAGCGTACCGCTACGCTCAGCGTCACAGGTCGGAAAACCCGGCCTCGTTCAAACTCCGCCCTTCAGGCAAGCCACTCGTCCGGCTTGGTGTTGTAGTCGATGTCAGTTGCTGTGAGGTGTTCGACCTCGGACCAGTCGACATCGGTGACAGTCACTTCGTCGCCGTCGTAGCGGATGCGCTTGCCGACCTCTTCTGGTTCGGGTTCGCGGTCGCGGCGCTTGGCGACCTCCACGTCGTGGTCGTCGAACTCCTTGACGATGGTCAGCAGGTTCACCGGTCGGCCCCAGAGTTCGAAGGTGCGCTTGAGCACTTCCTTGGCCTGGCCGATGTCGAGCATGACGCCGTTGTACTGATGAGCGAGCAGCAGTTCGTTGCGGTTCTGGTAGTTGCCGTCCTCGACGACGACGGTGGGCTTCCCGAAGTTGGTGAACTGCAGCATGAGCTTCTTCTTGACGTCTTCGTGGTCCGTCGAGGTCACCCGGTAGTCACCCGAAGCGTGGGTGTACTCGTAGGTGAAGTAGTCGTTGTCGTCGACGAACTCCTGGGTGAGGAACTCATCGAGGAAGGTCACGTCGTTGTGGCTCTCGCGGATCTCCCGCATACGCTCCCAGCCGCGGCTGTAATCCACGTCGCCGAGTGCGTCTTCGACGCTGTCGTACCGCGAGTCGTCGAACATGTAGCGGGCGGTCCGCTCCAGTTCCTCCTGCCCAACCCGGGAGACGAAGCCGCGGTACTGGGGCTTGACCAGCGAGTAGTGGCGCTGGGCCAGCCCCTCGTAGGTCAGCACCTTCCAGGGGTACTGCTCCACGTCGAACTCGCCGTCGCGGGCCGCCGCCAGCCCGTCGCTATCGACCCGCGGGTCCTCGGGGTCGAGGTCGTCGAGGTGGTTCGGGACAGCAGTGAGCCACGCCGGCGGTTCGAGGTGGTCCTGTACCATCTTGTAATCGACACTCTCGTCGAAGTTCCGCCAGGTGATGCCCTCGACGCGGAGCAGGCGCTCGATGACCTCGCGGCGGTTCTCCGTGTTCTCGACGTACTCCCAGATCTCCAGGCCGAGGCTGTAAGGGTTCAGCCCGCCCGACCCGAGCACCTTCGACATGTGGTCGGAGTAGAGGATGAACTCGTCGTCGCCGGCGAACTGTTCGCCGGTCATCATCGTGGATTCCCAGTAGGAGTTGTGGTTGACGAACCCCGCGGCAGCGTACCGATGCGTCTCCTCAACGGAGATATCATACACATCTCCGGTGCCGGTTTCGACATCGACAATTTCGTCTGTCCACGATTCAGTTTCGAACCAGGCGAGTTCATCGAGGTACGTCGACAGTTCCGTCGCTTTTGCCTCGTATCCGAACCCGATTTCGTCGGCGAAGGTGTTTGCAGACGCACCGGTGAGATGGACGTGATAGCAGCCGTCCGACTGCTCCCGCCGTCGGCTCAGAACTCCGAAGTTCGTCAGTAGTAGCTGAACCCTTTTCGAGAGATCTTCGCTCTTTGTCGACAGGATCGCACCCTGCTCTCCGGCGTACCCATCGGCGTCGAATAGACCGCGAATGAATTCGGCGACCACCTGTTTCGGCGACCGCAGAATCTGGTCTGGGACCGTTTTTTCAGCAGCAGCGACACCAGTTGGGAGGTCGAATTCCTCAGTGAGCAAGTCACGGAGATTCTTCGAATACGCGTAGACTCGCCACCGTGACTCCTGCCGTTCGACCGTCGCTTCGATACCGAACAGTTCCGAGAGAAGCCCAGCGAACTCTTCCGCATGGGCCTGTTTACCGGATGTAAACCCGATATGGCGGGAATTCGACGGAACGTGTCCGTCTCCGATTAACAAACCGAGGAATCGCCCGAATAACTCATCAACGGTTTCAGGGATGCGGATCGACTCTCTGTTACTCAACCCAGCGTTACCGCCTTCTTCGTAGCCGTCGAGTGCGCGGTCGATAGCCTCAGCCTTTTCGGCGCTACCTGTACGCCGATACCGCATTACGGTCCAGACGGAGACACCCGCCTCATCAGCGACGTCATTCAGCGACGTGTATTCCGAACAGGTCCACTCGATTGGGACGTTCGTCTCGGGCCACGTCCCGTTCCCGCCAGTGACGGCGATTTCATCGCCAGTCTCCAGTTCATCAAGTCTGACCCAGTCTCCATCGGGCTGACGCACACGGTGATTGTTCGATCCGGTCAACTCGAACCCACGACGTGTCTCTATCGTCACGGTATCGTGGTCCGGGATAATGTTAGAGTCGTACACTTCGCGTGCTTGTTCACCATCGGAGACGGTGACATGGTCCGATACCACGTCCTCCATTGGAACTAACCCATCAGCCGTGAAAACCGGCGTCTCAGGGTCTACACAGGCCCAACCCTCGTTCATCACCTTCGTCATTTTCTGCGGCGCAAAGTAGTAGGCCTCCCGTCGGAGCAGTTCCAAGAGTTCCGTCTGCCAATCTTCCATCTCGGTCGCGCGTTCGGCGTCCTCGTCGTACTGCATCCCGTGCTTCCGGAGGAAGCCGAGCACGTCCTTCTCGGGTTCGGCGGGGAAGGTGACGTTCTCGTCGTCGTCGCGCTGGGCGTCCAGCCACTCCTCGTCGAACACCTGCCGTTTGACCTCCTCGGAGAGTTCAAGATCATCCAGCTGCTCGGTCACGTCCGCCCCTTCAATGTCCTCGAACTCCTCGGGGACCGTCTCGACCGGGCTGTAGGGAATATGCTGGTCGATGTTGTCCTCCAGACAGAGGACGTGGTCGATGAACCGCTCGACCTCGGCCCGCTCAATGTCGGGGTCTTGCATGTACTCCTGGATGGTGTCGCCGTGGCGGGCTAACATTCCGGCGGCGTCGGGGCCGCGACGGCGGTCCTCGCCGGACGCATCGGTCGTCGTCCGGGAGGAGCCGTCGGTGAACATCCGGAACCACTCGTTGTTGGCGAAGAAGTCCGCGTGGGCTTCGACGTGGGTGATGACGGCCTTCTGGTCGGCCAGCGTGTTCGACTCTTGGAGGAACGCGTGGGCCGGGTCGTCGTTGTTGACGATCTCGAAGGCCTTGCCGCCGAGGAACTGGCCCTGTTTCTGCTGGCGGTCGTACTGCATCCCCCAGCGCCAGTGCGGGTAGCGCTGCTGGAACCCGCCGTAGGCGATGAGTTCGTTCATCTCGTCGTAGTCGACGATCCAGTAGTTCACCGGGTACGGTTTCAGCCCGAGCTTTCTGGCGAGATTGCCAGCCTCCTCGACGGGTTCGTCGAGGTCGTCGGCTACGCGCTGTTTCGCGAATCTATCGTCGTTCATTGGTCCTCCGTGCTGAGTATGTCGTAGATGGCGTCCACCACGTCCTCCGGCGAGGAGACGTACGCGACCGCGACGTTGTCGGCGTCGCGGAAGGAGCGTTCGACCTCCTCGGCGTGGGTGGCGTTGATGGCGTTGCCGCTCGGCTGGGTTTCCACGTACGCGTGGAGGTTCGCCGGGATCTGTTCCATCAGCGGGATTACTTTCTCCTCGGTGTCGTTCGAGGAGTTCTCGCTGTCGCCCGCCGCGAACACGTAGCGGTTCCACTCGCTCCAGGGGTACTCCTCTTCGAGCACTTCGGCGGCGAGTTCGTACGCACTGGAGATGCGGGTGCCCCCGCCCGAGCGGATGCCGAAGAACTCCTCGCGCTCGACCTCCCAGGCGTCGGCGTCGTGGGCGATGTAGACGAACTCGGCGTTGTCGTACTTGCCGGTGAGATACCAGTCAAGCGGCGTGAACGTCCGCTCGACCAGTTCCCGCTTCTTCTGGCGCATCGACCCGGAGACGTCCCGGATGTTCACGACGACGACGTTCTTCTCGCGCTCCTCGACGATCTCGGGGTAGCGGTAGCGTTCGTCCTCGCGGCGGAAGGGTATCTGGTCGACGCCTTCCTGACGGATGCGCTGTGAGGTCTCGACCTTCTCGACGTTGTCCTCCATCTCCTCGATGGAGTCCCAGACGGCTTTCTCGTCGGCAGGCAGTTCCTCGTAGGCGTCGTCAATCCACGCCTTCGAGACGGGCATGTTCCCCTCGCGGGTCCACTCGTAGACGGTGGCCGGCCCCCAGCCGTCGACTTTGAGCGCCTCGCGGACGTAGTCCTCGTCGAAGTCCATCGCGAGCTTTCGCTTGAGTCCTTTCTTGAACAGCCGCTCGAAGTCCAGCGTCGAGGAGGGGCCGGTCCGGGTGATGTCCGTGAAGTCGCCTTCCTTTTCCTCGATGACTTTCTTGCCCTTCGGTTCGAGGTCGAGCCCCAGTTGTTCGTCGAGTTCTTCGGCGAACTCCTCGGGGTCCATCTCGTAGTACTCGTGTTCGCCGCCCTCCTCGCCGGGTTCGCCGTCCGCGTCACCGTCGTCGCCGGGCTGGGGCTGTGGCTGGCCGACCGGGTCGCCCTCTTCGGCGCCTTCTCCCTGACCGACGCCACCCTGATCGCGCTGGTCGTACTCGAACTCAGGGAGGTCGACGATCTTGATCGGGATACGAACGGAGTCGCCCCGAGACTGGCCGAGGTCGCCGTACTGGATGAACTCGGCGAGGTCCTGTCGGCGCTCCTCGCCCACGTCGCGGTACCGCTCGAGGTCGTCTTTCAGTCCCATCTGTAACTCACCTGGCTCATAACGTGACGGCTCGTCAGTTCGGCCGACGCCGGCGTGTAGTCGAACATCTCTACCATGTTATCCAGCGTCTTGTCCTTGAGGCGGGCCGTCTCGGTGCCGGACGGGGGGTTGTCCCACTGCCCGGGCTCGAAGTCCGCGTAGGTCCGCTGGATGTCGTCCCAGTCGTAGCTCCCGAGGACGGTGTTGATGACCGGAATCTCCTTGGGGTTGACGTCGCCGACGCGGAACTCCTCGTCGCGGCGCTGCCACGCGTGGCGGTTCAGGGCGGTGATGATTTTGTCGGTGCGGAACTGCTCGACGGCGTGGTCGGGCTCGTTGCCGTCGTAGTTCTTCTCGTCGAAGCGGCCCAGGTGTTCGATCTCGAACACCTTCATCTTCAGCGGGTCCGGGTCGACGAGTTCGCCCCGCTCGTTTTCGATCTGGTCGTCGGACTCCCAGGCGTAGACCTGTTCGATGTACTCTTCGACGGTCGCCTCGTCGACGCGCTTGTCCCGCATCATCGCGTCGAGCACGTCCTGTTCCTGCTGGCCGAAGATGTAGTTCTTGACAGTCACAACACGCTCCTCGTACTCGGTAGCCTCACCAGTGGAGAACACGGGGGCGTCCACCAGTCCCTCGGCGACGGCGTTGAGCACGTCTCGGGGCATCAGAACGTGTTCGACCGGGAGGTCGGGATGGTGGCGGTCCTGTGGTTCGTGCAGCAGGTCGGCGATGATATCGCGGACGTAGGTGACCGGAATACCGTGGTCGCCGTCCTCGGCGGTGGTCTCCAGATCGTAGTCGTCGATGTCGACGCGCTCGTCGCCCTCCATCAGGTAGCCCCGGTCGAACAGCAGCGCCTTGTCGACGAGATCGAGCCCGGTCGGGATCTCGGCGCTATCGAGCCGCGAGACGACGGCGTACAGCGCCGCGGACTCGACGGTGTGCGGGGCCAGCTCCTTGTCGGTCGCCGACTCGACTTCGTCCCGAACCGAGATGGTCAGTGGCTCCTGAATCCACGTCTCTAGTTCGTCCCAGGTCTCGGGGTCCCACACCTGCGTCTCGTTGGTCAGCTCCCGCCGCAGGAGCTGGGCTTCGAGCGAGAGGTTCGTCAGGTACGTGAACTCGTGTTTGTCCAACCGGCGTTTCAGCGCCTTCAGCGGGTCCTGACCCTCGCGGTCGGCGTGTTTGTTGAGCTGGGCCTCCAGGTCCGGGTTCGAGATGATGATGAGCTGGGTGTCCACGTCCATCCCGATGCCTTTGTCGAGTTTGACGTGAGACTCGTCGGGCACGTTCAGCAGCTTCTGGAGCAGGTCAGCGTGCTGGGCGGCGTCCTCGACGACGGTCAGCAGGCCGTTGCCCTGGGAGAGGACGCCGTCGTAGCTAAACGCCTGTGGGTTCTTGCGCCCCCGCGAATCCAGTTCGCGGAGCATGCCGTGCATCCACGAGCCGACGAGCCGCTCCTTGGGCGTCCCCTCGTCCTCGGAGTGCAGGATGCCGATGCCGTGGCCCACGTCCACGACGAAGTTCTTCACCCGGAGGTGAGCGGGCTGGGTGACCGCCGAGAACAGGTCCGTCTCGCCCTGCCGGCGGTACTGTTCTTCGAGGAAGTCGTAGGCCTCCCGCGAGAACGGGTCGAGTTCGCCGTCGACGCGGATCGGGATGTGGTCGTCGAGGCGCTCGTTGACCTCGGCGAGCAGATCGGTGCGGACGTCGTCGGGGAACACCGTCAGCGGGTGGGCCTGGACGGGGCTCTCGTACCAGTCGTCCTCGTCCTCGACGGCCGCGTTCCCGTAGGTCATGCTGGTGGCGTTGCCGCCGGCCCCGGCGACGTTCCACTCGACGGTGTAGCGCCGCCCCTCGGGCGTCTTCGAGTACTCCCGCAGGCCGTTGATGAGACAGCGTTTGAGCTCGGACTTGCCGGTCGCCGTCGGTCCTTCGAGCCAGATGATCTTCTCGTCTTTCCCGCGGCCCGCCGCGATAGAGCGGAGGTCGTCGACGAAGGCGTTCAGCACCTCGGTGTTGCCGAGGATGGCGTGCTCGCCGTCGTTGTACGGATCGTCGAAGAAGCGGTAGCGCTCCTTCTCCTCGCCTTCCTCGATGACCATCCGCGTGCCCGCGTCCTCGATGGCATCGAGCAGGTACTTCGAGGCGTGGGCTGCGACCTGGGGCGTTTCGAGGACGGTGTCGACGTACTCCGCGAGGCTCATCGGGGCCTCGTAGGCAGCGTCGAGTGACTCGTCCGCGCGGTCGATGTACTCCTCGCCGGTCATTACTCTTCCATCTCGCTTTTGGCGACCTCCGCGCCGGCGAACTCGAGGACTTCCTTGGCGCCCTCCTCGGAGTAGCCCTGTTCGATGAGGGCGTCGATCCACTGATTGCGCTCCTCGTCGTCCATCTCCGAGCTGGAGACCAGCGCGGAGAAGTTGATGTTGTGTTTCTTGTCTTCCCAGAGCTTGCGTTCGAGGGCGCGGCGCAGGCGGTCGTTGTCCTGTGGGTTGAACGTATCACCCTCGCGGGCACGCCGGGACACCCAGTTGGACACTTCCTGCCGGAAGTCGTCCTTGCGGTCCTCGGGGAGGTTGAGCTTCTCCTCGACGGAGCGCAGGAACTGTTCGTCCGGCTCCTGCTCGCGGCCGGTGAGTTCGTCTTCGACGGTCGCGTCGTCGATGTAAGCCATGACGTGGTCCATGTACTTCTCGCCCTGGCGCTGGATCTCGTCCATGTCGTAGGCCAGCGCGTGGCGCACGTCCTCGATGGCCCGCTCCTTGTACTCCTCGCGGACGAGTTCGAGGAAGCGGTAGTACTTGCTGAACGACTCCTCGTCGATAGAGCCGTGGTTCTCGAGGTTGCCCTCGAGGTGGTTGAACGTCGTCAGCGGCGAGAGGAAGTCCCGGCTGCGGTGCATCGAATCCATGATGGCCTCGGCGATCTCGTCGCCGATGAACCGCGGAGAGACGCCGTCCATCCCCTCGCCGATGTCGGCCATTTTCTCGGCCTCCTCGCGGAGCTTCTTCACGTCGACGTCGTCGGCCTCGTCGATTTCGCCGTTGTAGGCTTTCGCCTTCTGGACGAGGTCTATCGATTCGTTGTCCGGCTCCTCGATGCGGGTGAGGACGCCGAACAGGCCCGCCATCTCCAACGTGTGGGGCTCGACCTGAATATCCGGTAGGTCGGCGTTGCGCAGCATCTTCTGGTAGATGTTGGCTTCGGCCTCGTACTGGAGAACGTACGGGAAGTCGATGCGCTTGGTCCGGTCGTTGAACGCCTCCATCTTCTCGTCGCCCTTCTTGTCCCGGTACTCGGGCATGTTCGTCCGGCCGACGATGACCTGGTCGATGTCGATGCGGGGGTTGTTCTTGGGCTTGATTGTCTGTTCTTGACTGGCATGGAGGAAGTCATAGAGGAACTCCCGCTGGAGCTTCAGCAACTCCTCGCCAGAGAAGATCCCGCGGTTGGCGTTACAGAACGCCCCGGAGTAGTCGAACGCGCGGGGGTCGCTCTCGCCGTAGATGGCGATCTTCGAGTAGTTGACGTCGCCGGTGAGCTCCGTCTCGTCCTGGTTCTTCTTGTCTTTGGGCTCGAACGTCTCGATACCGCGGCGCTGGTTCTCGTCCGCGACGAAGCGGATTATCTCGATGTGGTTCTCCAAGACCGATTGGAGGTCGTCATCGTACTCGGCCAGCAGCCGATCCATGTAGAACTCCGAGGCGGGGTCAAGCGACTGCTCGTTCCGGATGGTGTAAGGCGCATCGAGTTCCGCGTTGATGTCCTCGATGACCTTGTCCCGCTGCTCCTGTGGGAGGAGCACGAGCGGGTCCTGGTTCATCGGCGACCGGACCACGTCGTCGGCAGGGTCCTGGTCGTGGATGACGTCACAGAGGTTCGTCCAGCGGAACGTGTACATCCGCCCGTCGTCCCGGCTGGTGTAATCCTCGAAGTAGCGCCGGACCTGCCGGTCGAAGTCGGACTTGCCCGATCCGACCGGCCCCAGGAGGAGTTTGATGCGCTTCTCGGGGCCGAGTCCGCGAGCGCCGGATTTGACCTTGTTGACGAACTCGTGGATCGCCTCGTGGATGACTCGCCCGTAGAAGGTGTTCTCGCCGTCGTTGAGCGGATCTTCGCTCGCCAGTTCGTACTCGACTACGCCGGCCTCCTCGTCGTAGGTCTTGCCGTAGTAGTCGAACATGTCCGCCACGCGCTGGTGGGCGTTGCGGGCTACCTTCGGTTCGTCGTACAACTGTTGTAGATACCAGTCGAACGTGTTCGTCTTCCGGAGGTCCGCCGGTATCGTGTCACGGTACTCCTTGCTCAGCGCTTCGAGTGTCTCTTTGTTCTTGCTCATGCTATCTCAGTAGTTCGTCGTGGCTGCAGGCGACCGCCGACTGTTGCGGGACGGTCCCGGGGCTGTGTGGCTACTCGTCGTCGGTGCTGTCCGCTGCAGATGTGACCGCGTACAGCCGCCGAATCACCCTTCGCTGCAGGGTGACGCGTGTGCCCTTCCATGGCTGACCTGCCGGGCGGAACACGGGGACTGCTCCGACCTGCTGTGGTAACGGGAGACAGTGTGGAACTGTTTCCGATACTATTTACCGTACGAACTCTGTTCGTATAAGAACTTTGCCCTCTTGTGGGTATACCGCCGATAAATTCCGACGCCGTGATAGGCCGAACACGGGGATGGTGGGCCATATGTATGTTAGCGTGCATCATTGGTTTCGAGTTGGATTTATATACTGTGTCGGTTGTCAACTGTTCTCTTCGGTGTGTCGGCCAGTGTTTAGCGCTGGATTGATGTGAATCTGTTGCTGGTTTGATTGGCGACTGAGAACGGCCCACACGATATTGTGGCTTGACGTATCGACGTTGCCGCCGTCAGCACGAGTGTCGGTATCCGGGCCCGGCGGATTTCGGGACGGACCAGCGGATTCTTGCCGGTCCGCGCCAATTCGACGGTATGGACCTGTCGGCCCTTCCCGAAGACTGGACGGTGTGGAACGAAACCGACGACAAGCTCATCCTCGCGTACCGCCCGGACATCTTCGACTCCGAGCAGTTCCCGGCGCCGTGCCTCCCGACCATCTATCTCACGCGCGGGAAACGGACCCGCCGCCCCGGCGCTGACCGGACCGGAGAGAGCTGGTACGTCACCTTCTATCTTGAGCCCGACGTCGAGCGCGACGCCGATTCCTACGAGCGCCGCGACGCTGCCGTCGAGGGCGCTGTCGATTTGGCAACTCGGTTTGCCGACGGCGAACTGGACTACCGCTCGCTGTATCAGGTACCCCGCGAGGCGTATCTGGACAAACTGGACGAACTGACCGGGCGGTCATGACGCTTTACCGTGGCGACACTCTATAGCCCAGTATGACTACTGTCACGCTCGTCGGGACGCGCCTCGCCGAGGTCGGCGAGGAATTCGTCTACCGCGGCGAAGCTAGCGGCTGTGAGGGGTGCCCGTATCGGGACCAATGCCTCAATTTGACCACGGGGAACCGGTACCGGATCACCAACGTCAGACAAAGCGGCCAGACGCTAGACTGTGCTGTGCACCAAGATGGTGTTCGCGCTGTCGAAGTCGAGCCTGCGCCGATCCAGGCGAACGTGCCCTCGAAGGGCGCGTATGCTGGGAGCAAGGCCTCGCTGATGGGCCCCTGTCCACACACTGAGTGTCCCAGCCATCCCTACTGTGAGCCCGCCGGCGCTGAATTTGATGAGGAATATCGGATTGACGAGATTATCGGCGATCCGCCGCATGATTACTGCATGCTAGATCGTGATTTGACGTTGGTTGAGTTGGAAGCACCCGGAGAATAGTTGAATGCACTCTTTGGTATCTGTGTGTTAGCTTATTGATCCCCGGGGCAAGGAATTGCACACAACGTTCTTTCTCGCGACCGACGGTAAGGGCGACATGCTCAGCCCGGAATGGATAGACAAGATGGAGCGATTGCGGTAGCACCACAGGCGATCACGATGCAGTCGGATCGACACAGTGGCTGAGCGAGGGCTTCCGTGCTATCGGGATGCTCAAAGCCAACCTGGAATTCCCCGGTCACGTCACCACGGACGCGGCGCACTATCTGGAAGCGGCCAAAGACACGCGGTTGCCGGGCGGATGGCCTGGGAGTCGCTGGCGGCTGGTGCAGTGCTGTTAGCGGGGCGTGCAAGCGGCGTGGAGCGAACGCCGGCCCAGATAGCCCAGTTCGCAAAGAGCAGTCGTGAGCGCGTGTGTGCGGCCGCACGGAAGATCCGGTTGCAGACGCCTGTGGACGCACCGGTCGTTCGCGATCGGGCGGTGGACCGGGTCGTGACGCCCCTCGGTGAGACTTGCATCGACGTGGAAACAGGGATCGAACTGGTGCGTGTCGGCGAGCGGTTGCTAGACGTGGCCGATACAGTCCCGATCGGTCCGGGCATGGATGACCGTCGCTGGGGCGGCCGTCTACGCGGCAGATCGGCTCACGCCGGAGAAAGCCCTGACTCAAGCGGACGTAGTTGCGGCGGTGAGTGAGACTGTGCCGACTTCGAAATCCAAGATCGCACGCTACTCCCAGGCGGTGTACGAGGCGGGCAAAACCCACCTTACGCCGACAGACTCGGTTGCTGAGCTGGTAGCGAGCGACTAGCGGGGCTCTTCCCCGTTCGTTTCGACCACGGCCCCGCGACCCCACCTCTCCACCCTCCGCTCCGTGCTCGCTTCGCTGCGCGCGCAGCCACGACCTTACTGTGGGTGGCAGAGAACGCGTGCTCGGGTTCAGACGACGATGTAACGAGTGGTAGATTGGTCGGCCGGTATTTCTGTTGAGAGGGAATGTGCAAGTCATTACTATAGTAATCACCCGGTCCAGAAGGCCTGTTGTCGAGTTTCGATTTCTGTGAGCACCATTAACAGGACCTCACACCATTCTTCGGGATATGACTATTTACTTGGGTAACTGAATGATGTCCGAGTAGACGAGTCGATGACTTCTTCGATGGCCGACTCCGGATGCGTGGCGGCGACCACCGTGCAGTCGGCGGCCATCGCCTCGACGAACGTAATGCCAAATCCTTCCCGCATACTCGGTAAGACAAGGACCTGAGCGGCGCGCATGTGGCCAGGGACGTTCTCGTACTCCTCAAGAAAGCCGATTATGTCCATTCGGTCGGCGTGTGAGGGCCCCGCGTTTCCCTTCGAGTCGGTCGCGCTCGGGCCCGTCACCGATGATGCCCAGCGTGGCTTGTGGTCCGCAGCGACACTGTCGAACGCTTTGAGGAGCATGTCGACGTTCTTGTGTTCGATACCGTTCGGGACGACCTCGATGGTCTCGCGGCCCGGGCTGAACTCGGCCAGTCGGTCGGCGGTGATTCCTGAGAGGGCGATCGGGTGCTGTGGTGTGCGGGCAGTGACGTGTTCTGCGAGCTTGGCACGACTGAGGTCTCTCTGCTTTCCTGAATGACTCTGGCTTGGATGTTGCTGCACAAACAGCCGTGTTTCGGTGAGAGAACGAGTATGCTAACAGCTAGAAAGCTCTGACCAGCTCCGGTCGAGGCACTCGTTGTAGTCCTCACTCACTGCGTTCGTCGCGGTCCTTGCGTTGTCCGCCTTTCCGGAGCCAGTCACCCCTTTCAGTCCCACCCATAGTCGGTTGACTGGGCGGTATGGAGGGGCCTGAAAGAGGCCGCGTTCTCGACAGAATCTTGTGAAGCAAGCACCTAAGCCGTGTAACAAGTCGCGTGAGTCGAGAAAGCGGGAGAGTCTTGTGGCTTTCGCCATCAGTCGATGCTAAACCAAACACTGTCTGCAGTGGTACCCACGGATACTAGACCGACTCCACTTAAGGGACCAAACTCAGGCATCGTCACAGACGACAGCTTGGATCTCTTGGAGGAGTTCCGAATCGTGTTCTTTCAGGTGCTCGATATCCTCTGCTAGTGGCCCCTCGATACGCGCACGGATTCGGGATCGTGCCTCGTATTCCCGTTGTTTCTCTTTTTTACCCGCCAAGCATTCCCTCTCGTAACCTGTGAGAATTCCACGTCCAGCTGGCATAGCTACTGCTTCCAGTGCCCGCATCTAATTCTTGTTGCACTCACCCGTACTCTAGCATAAGGTTGCACGTATAGGCCAAGTTTTAAGTTAATATGGGCATATACGTACAAGTACGAGGCGTGGGGAATCAGGTCAGAAAATGGCCGCCGGATGTTGCAGCATCCGATGACCGCGCTTCGCTACCACGAAGCATGATACGTTGCGAGACTGACCGACAAGAATTTGTCGCACATGACGACACACAGGTACAGCTCGCTGGTAACCTTCACGAACAACCGATCTGTGGTTCTGTTCGTTTTCCAGCACACACTCCGAGTCATGTCCGGCTGAAGGACCACAAGGGACGTCGAGGTGAGTACTGATGACAGATCACACTGCTGAGGACTTTCAAGACGTTTACGTCCGTATCCAGTCTGATCTCGTCGTTATCGGCGATTCGATCATGACCGATCGCCACCACGCGTCCAACGGTAACTACGAAGATGGCGATCCACAGAACCAGATCGGCGGCATCATTCCCGCGTTCCCACTCTCCGGATGGCTTCGCCACGGTGTGGAATCAGTCGTCCAGCGATACGGAAGTACAGCCTGCCATCCCGGCGAAGCGAACGCGAATTTCAAAAAGAACGGTGTCTACGAGCGAGACCTTGAGGGCGGCTACCACGAGAAAGGTGCGTGTATCAATGAGCAGCCTGCAGCTGATGGCTGTGTCGTCTTCGACCTCTTCGGTGGATTCGGCGGGATTCCAGGGAAAGTGATGCGGCGCCCGATCAAGTTCAACCCCGTCCGCTCCAGTGTCGATTACACTCGCGGTCAGGCCGAAGGTCACTATCGCCGTCTCAACCGTAACATCGTCTCACGGAACAGAGCGGACGGCCGCGAGCCGCTGCGGAATGCCGAACTGGACGCGGTCGCGAATCTCGACGGGTGCTGGCATCTCTCTTTTCGGGAGCCGAAACCAGAATTCCTTGGAGTTCTCTGTGAAGCAATCGACTTCCTCGATTCGCATCAGACGGACTTCATGCATCAGCTCGGCGGTGCTCGGAACTTCGGTGCGGGGATTGTCGATGCCCACGTAATCAATCCACTCTACGATGACAGAGAACTGAACCGTGTGTTCGACCGGGGAAAGACCGAACGAACGTGATGGTAGAGAAAGGCACTAACTGGACCGACACATACCGACCACGGTTTGTCCAGGCACTGGAGGAACGCATCGCCGAGCGTGCATAGATGACGGGGACACGACCCTCTTCCGACGACCGGACTGGCGAAAGCGAGATGATTGCGGTCTACCGGCACGATGTCTACAAGCTAACTGGGCAGCCACATGCTGATGCTCTGGACACGTACGCGGGTGTCCCTGTGAACCAACCGGTACCACTCGGTGCAGACAGAGATGCTGCTGCGCTGAGTCGGCCGGACGGCTCGCCTACACAGACGGTGGTGAACCACATGACACTATCCCGACTGTCGCTACTGACCGGTGTTCCAGTTGAGCAGGCCCCGCCACATGATGAGTCCGTACTTGCCCCTCTCGTTACCGAGGATGACCCGGAGGTAATGCACCAGCGATGGCTCGAAACCGATGTCGCCGCAACTGTCAACGAATCCGTCTACTATCCATACACCTCCCTGAAGTACCATACGCTCCTCACGGCCGCACTCTTGGACAACTACCGCGATGGTCACGACTTCGCGGATCTGCACCTTGTCGTCGACCAGGATGGAAGACGCGTTCCCCACCGTACCGTCTACGCCGACGTAGACTTCGCACTGCATCTTGATGGGGGGACACACGATAAACCGAGTATACGCCTCGGTGACCGTCCACGGCGTTCGTGGGCAGCCACCTGGAGCCGTCTCCCGGCACACCCACTTGCCACCGACTCTGAGGCATACGATAGAGTCCTCGATGCGAATCTTCGTCGCATTACTGCGTGGTCGACGGCACTCCAGTATCTCGAGGACTTCATGACAGGGGTTGAACGATGACGCTCTTACAGCAAGTCCACTGGGAACTCGAGATGGATTACATCGGTCATCCCTACTACGTCTCGGGTAACGCGATTCTGCATGCACTCGGCCAACAGCTGCCACAGGACGTACACGAGACGCTGCATGCGAGTCATGGGTTCTTTGTCCCGGGGCAGTTCGGAACCTTTCCTGAGACACACTCACAGGACGGAATCCGACCATATCTCGGCAGTGGTCTCCCCGATGTCGAGACCTACGATGATCTGTTCCTGCTGCGCCAATCGTCGCACTCGTGGCTCCTTGACTCACGGCCCCGCGACGCGCTGAACACACATGATATCCGTGTCCAGAGTGGGCACCCAGCGCTCACTCACGAGACGATCATGGGGAGGCCGCAGGCAGCAGACAAGAAACAGCAGACGACCAAGTGGTACGTCCACGCCTATCTCCACGCGGACGGCTCAGACTGCATCCCGATTGAAGACCGTCACCTCGATGGACTCCAGTTCGGCGGAAAACGCAACTATGGCTACGGTGCAGTCTCACTGAAGGACACGCAGGTCGTCGATATTGAGTCTCTCGATTTCTCTCGGCTCGAAGCTGCTGACGAATACGTTCTCTCGCTCACCACGCCGTTCGTGCTTGAGACAGAGTATCCCTGCGCCGCCGACCAGGATATCCCCTGGTGGTGGGCTGTGGACCGCTGTGACCTCCGTGAACGTCAAGAGAAACTCCTTGAACAGCGTGAGGTATTCTCGCTTCAGACAGTTGACCATGGACAGACTGTCCGCTATGATGGTGACTGTCCAATCAAGACAGCGAAGAATGGCCTCTGTCGAATCGGCAGCCACGCAAAATACGGCTTTGGGGAGATCCGTGTAACTCCGCGTGAAGCTCACGACACTCTCAGCTAATAAAGAAATCACATTCCCAACAGTAGCTACTCTCTCCACACTTCTTGCCACGTTCTCTTTTTCGTTGACCTCACCACTCCCCAGCCGCCGCAGCCCTGTATGCTTCCAGTGCGTCATCGGCGACTTGATCCCAGTCAAACCGCTTTGCGCGCTCCAGTGGGTCTGTCGATGGCTGCGTACCGGCAAGGACCTCATCCAGTACGATGGCGACGCCATCAACAGTTGGTTCGGCTAGGAAACCAGCGTCGCCGATTACCTCACCGACTGCCGAATCCGGATGGTCCGCGCCAATGACTATACAGTCCGCGGCCATTGCTTCTGCAGCTGTAATTCCAAAGCCTTCACGCGTACTTGGCGTCGCGAAGATACTGGCCGTCCGCATCTGCGCGAGGACGTCGTCGTACTCCTCAAGGAAACCGGTGAATGTGATTTGCTCGGCCATCGTCAGCGAACCGGCCAACGTTTCGAGTTCCTCACGTTCAGGTCCATCACCGATGATGCCGAGTGTGGTTTCGTCTGATGCGACCTCCTCGAACGCCCGCAGGAGTATGTCGACGCGCTTGTCCTCGATTAATCGTCCTGCGAACAGAATATCGAATCCATCTTCGGCGGGCGGCGTGTTACGTATCTGCTCATAATCGATTCCATTTGGGACGGTTCGAATGTTCGATTGTTTGGGTCCGATTTCTGCGAGACGACTTCCGGTGAGTTTTGAAACTGCAATTGGGTGCTGTGGAACGCGAGCTGTCGCGTACTCAAAGGTCTTGCCGAACGGCGCGAGATAGCCCAGATAGTCCTCCCAGTAGGTTCGCCAAACTTCGTGCCAAGTCGTCACGAGTGGTGTATTCGTACGGAGGCTAGCGAGTTTGGTAGCGAGAACCGGAAAGTATGGGAATACGCTGGCGACAACGACATCGTGTTCATCAATATGCCGGCGCAACGGAACAACAACGTCCTTTGAGAACTCAAGGGCCTCTGTGATGGAACGACGTCCATCATCGTTGGTGTAGAGTTCCCGCTCTGGACTGACTGCTCGAAGAGTCATCCCTTCGTAGGTCATTTCCATGGGGCCGTCCCAGTAATGCCTCCCGTAAATCGTGACATCATGGGCCTGATTAGTGAGTCGTTTGCCTATCTCGTAGATCCGTTTCTCTGCACCGCCGGTTATGAACGGATACAGAACATTACTCACAAAAGCGATGTTTGTCATTCAGTAGGTAATAACTTGCACAACAACGTCTTGAACACTACGTTTCAAAGAAGAAATCAGTTATCGGACTTTCATCTATCAAAATAGGATTCGATCTATTCCTACCTGTATTTCCATCATCTAAAATTCCGAAGAAATAAAAACATTTGAAAGATCCCTGGAAAATTCACCGATATCCGAGTGCTTCGAGTTGATCCTGAACCATTGCGGAGGCATCTGTTTCGATATCCATATCATCCCAGGTATCGGGAAGATGACCCAACAAAGAATCGATTGTATCGTCTGAAAGAGTTTCGAATGTCTCACCCCCGTTTTCATGTACTGTTGCATCAAGCGTCACGTCATCAGTTTCAGAGCGGATTACCTTCTTATCACCTTGATAGATTGCCTTCCGTTCGGTTCCGTATCGAGTAGCTTCGCAGATTGTGTATCGATCTTCCGGAATTTTGCCGAACCAGTTCACACCCCTGAATTTCGGTTCATCAATGCCCAATCCTGCACAAATAGTCTTCGGAATATCCCTCCCATTTGGTAGCCCTCCCTGAAACTGTGACTCGAAGTTTGGATGATGTAGTGCAACAGGTACGCGTGCTACTTCATCAAAGGGGGTTCCACCATGTCCAACGCCATAATTTGGACGAGAGTCGGCGAATTGCTGATCTCGATCGGGATGTTCCCACATTGCTTCGCCGTGGTCTCCGATAACTATAAGAAGAGTATCGTCCACCAGGTCTTCGACTAGCGGTTCAAGTGTATCCTCGACATAGTCTAGTGCTGCGCGGTAGAGACGAAGGCGATTTTCACGCCATCCTGATGGAGCATCACTGTAATTCTCTGTATATTTTACGAGCCTGCTCAGTCCATCAAGCGAAGGATCAACATCGCGAGATTGGACGTATTTTTTTGGTGGCTCAATCGGAGCATGGAGATCACCAAGTTGTAGATAACCATATGTTTGTTCTCGATTCTGGCGCCAAAGCTTGTAGTCCGAAAGTACTGTTTTGACGTCTGCATCACCATACACTCGATGGCTCTCAAACCATCCACGGAGTGCAAGAAACGGAGTAATAAAACTACTACCTAAGTATGTATCGTATCCGGCACTCGCCAGTACGGCAGGAAGTGTGGGGGATCCGGTGAACTGTTTAGGGAGAGCAAAAGTACTTTCATCAGGATGATCGTGAGCGACGGCACCGTGTTTATGTGGAAGCTGTCCGGTTTGCATTGAAGTCACCGAAGGAAACGTCCATGTGCCGGGTGCGATTGACCGTTCAAAATGTAGTGAGGCTACGTCTGGGACGAAATCAGGCCGTAAAGCATCGATGGTAACTATGAGAACGTGATCTGGTGCATCTGAACTCAGATCAGGAGCGATCGAAAGGTTATTTTGATGCTCTCGATCCGCTTGAAACGAAATATATCGATAGTAGAATGGACCGAGAAGGGTTTTGAGATCAACAGGAACTTTTGACTGGGCTTTACGGGCCAAATCAGTAATGTTTGGCATTCATCTTGTATATGTTTTCGAGGAACTATTGATTTTACTGTTGAATTGGAGAACTGTTAACCAATACCTCATCCTAACGATATTTGTCGGTGAGAAAAGAGTACAGGGCAGATGTTTGATCTTGGGAACTTACTATGGCTGAACGCATAGCCATTAAATATCATGTTGGGTCCTACAACGTAGATTAAATGACTTGATAGCCACAATTAAAGTAAGATTGGGAGTAGAACTGTTACTATGGGAATTAGCCAATGGATGGGAGAATCTTATGACCGAATTCAGCAGCATGGAATCAAAGGTGCTAGACATTCTCTACGGCCAGTAAAAAATAAGATAATGTCGCTAAGTGATCCCTTGTTTCCTCCCGGTGAATCTATCTATGAGACGGATTGGGATTTGCTAATCATCATGGACGCATGTCGACTTGATCTCATGCGGGAAGTAGCGGGAGAGTACGATTGGATTGATCAAGTAGAATCAATTCGATCAGTTAATAGCACTACCGCTGCATGGATGCGAGATACGTTTACCGAGAACCGTCGAGAACAGATGGCTGAGACAGCATACATTTGCGGCAATCCATTCAGTGAAAGCAAACTAGATTCACGTGACTTCTCGGTGTTAAAAGAAGTTTGGCAGTCCGCTTGGACGGAGCCTGGAACAGTCCCACCAGAGGCAATTACTGACGAGACAATCCAAATAATGCGAGAGGAAGATCATGATCATGTAATTGCACATTATATGCAACCTCATTGCCCCTTTTTATCGAAACCAGAACTGAGTCGGGGGAAAGATCTGGATAAATTCGGAGACCAAGACTGGCGAGACGTTTGGGAACAGCTTGAAGATGGTGATCTGAACCCAGATGAAGTTTGGGAGGGGTATCGTGTTAACCTTTGCCGTGGCTTAAACGAAGTGGATGAACTTCTTAAGAATGTCAACGCTGATCGGGTAATCGTAACCTCTGACCATGGTAATGCGATGGGTGAATGGAGCATTTATGGACATCCGTCTGATCTGCCATTAAGATGTCTTCGTTCGGTGCCTTGGATAGAGACAAGCGCTAAAGATAATAACACTAGAGAATTAGAGGATTGGCAGGAAAACTCCGTAAAAGCTGATCGAGAAGAGCAATTGTCGGCCTTGGGATATCGGTAAGTGAGTTCACCAATAAACGAATACGTGATTTAATGTTATAATTCAATTACAACTACTTTACCTGATTTAACTATTGCAAAGATGAATGCTTATCAAGGTGCAGATTCTGATATATATTAGATAATGTCGTTGCGTGAGAAATCTAAAATTTTTGTAAAGGAATCAGCTCGACATCTAAAATATGATGGAATTCGAGGAATTCAGTGGCCATTATGGATGATTTACAATGAGGCAGCCATTCGAGGAAGCGGAAGGTATTTTGGATTTCAAGGTGAGAATATCTTCTCGAAAAATTGGGATCTTCTTATTTTGCTTGACGCTTGCCGTGTAGATCTTCTACAGGAATATCGTGATCACGAGGCCTTGTCGTCTGGGGATTGGCAGACAACAATGTCAATTGCGCCCAATAGCAAACGATTTCTGGACAATACATTTGATGAATCTGTGAATGATGAAATAAACCAAACCGCTCTAATATCTGCGAATCCCTTTACTGACCAAGTCCTAGATGAAATACGTCCTGATTATTTAGACGAAGTTTGGAGATATGCTTGGGATGATGAGTTGGGAACTGTACCAGCTTCTGCTGTAACTGATCGAGGTATTGCTGCAGGTAGACAAAAAAACCATGATAGATATATCGTACATTATATGCAGCCTCATTTCCCATCTGTTCCCAGACCGGAACTCGGATCAAAAATGCAGAAGGGAAGAGCTGAGGAATGGAGTGGCTCCATTTGGGATCAACTCTTAGAAAATGATGTTTCAAAAGATGAAGTTTGGGAGGCCTATAAACAGAATCTAAATTATGTTCTGGATGAGGTTAAACAGCTATTGTCGAATTTCGATGCAAGAACGGCAATTATTTCTGCGGATCATGGAAATGCTATGGGGGAACGTAGCTTTTATGGCCACCATGATTATCCTGTTCCAGAGATTTGGGAAGTTCCATGGGTAGAAACGACTGCGATAGACAACTGTACTCGAGAGCCCAGTGACTATGAGACAGACAGTCAGATTGAGCCCGATATTGAGGATCGACTTGCGGACTTGGGATATAAGTGAGCCACTCATTGCTTCATTGAGATGTAGTCATTCACCGCGCCGACACTCTGTTTCTCGTTGAGAGTTTACCTTGGTTGCAGGCGACATTATTTGAGCTTTCACTCCGATTTAAGGGTGTTACGCATGGAAATCGGAAGCCTGCCGAACGGTTGTTCAAAGAACTCAAACGCCGCACCGAGCAGTTCGCCACTCATTTCCGCCACGCAACTGCTGACTTTGCAGAAACATGAATCAAAACTTTTGGTTTGTATTCAATCAACTAATCTGAATGATTCTGATTAAGTAAATATATGTATATATTTACTCGTTAAATATGAATTTTATAAAAGACAAGTCTGACCCTGTTCGTTCTTCAATGCGTTTCAGGAGTATGAGATCTGTCTTATCGATACTCTTTGTCAATACCATCGAAACAAGTGCTACTATCCCAAATAGAATTCCTAACGCTCCTAGTCCAAAAATTCCAAACCTGATTTCTTGAGTGAACCCTCTTATTACTAATGCTAATATAGTTGTTAATACAAGAGGTTTGAAATTGTTGACAGCAAATGGGTGGATCTCTATAGTACGGTAGATCGCAAAAAGCTCCGTGATATTATAGGCTAGGAACCCAGTAGCAGTGCCGATTGCGGCGCCTACAATACCAACTCGAGGGATGAGATATATATTTAAGAGAATATTTGTAATCACTCCGATCAACACGGAAATAAGCTCTATTTTTGTGCGATCAATCGCCTTTACAATATCCCCATTTAAACCGACAACAGCGCGCAAAAAGTGACCTGAAACTAGCAAGGTCAATGCCGGTGCCGCAGGTGAATACGCAGCTCCGAATAACACACGGACTACATCATCAGCAAACAGACCAAAAACTAGTACAATCGGTAGCGTTCCAACTGAAATCCACTTTGTTGAAACTGTATAAAACCGTTCTAGATCGTCAATCTCTTTTTGTTCATAAAACTGAGTGGCTGCAGGCAAGAATAAAAAACTGAATGCCATCAAAAGTAAAATTGATGCTTGTTGTAAGGGTTGTACGGCCCTATAATACCCAACCTCATTTGAATCGAGAAAATAGCCGATCATTAGTATATCAGAATGGGTAAGGAATATTGACAAGTACGCTCCCATGGCAAGCGGTAGGGAAAACCGAAGCAAACGTTCAAATGTATCACGATTAGGGTTCCGTAGAATTATCTCAGATAATGGATATCGATCGCGGAGAAATAGAAGTGAAGATAATAAGATAGCTACAGGAACACCGAGCCAGTAACCCACCGCTCCTAAAATAGGCCGATTTATAAATATTGCAATAGCTAGTATGATAAATGGAAGTATTCTCCCCAAAATATCACGGGAAATTACTGCGGAAACCGAACGCTCTTCTGCTCTTAAAGTACCAAACAAAACAGCCCGTGCTGAAAAGAATATGACGAATGGGCTGAAAAATAATAGATATCGACCCACTAACGGATCTTCGACAATTTCCGCTACGATATCCCGACTAGCAACAAAACCAATTCCGACTACACATCCTGTTAATAATACGATGGCAAGCCCGTGTTGGATAATATGAGCTCGTTCTGAGATGGCTGACTTTGCTGATATTAACCGAACAACACCATCTTTTATGCCAAAAATGGCAATTCGGCCCCCTAACAGAGCAACTGTATATGCCAACGCAATAGAACCGTATGCTCCGGGAGAAAGCGAACGAGCAATGAGCGCCTCAGCGACTAATGCAAGTGCATTACCAATAATCAAGCCAATGAAGATAATTGCAGAGCTCTCAAATAGATCTCCGATTTTTTCTCCAGCATCGCTCATAATTATATCAATTTTGTCTTTTCAAAGGGGAGAATAAATCCCCTTCGTTTATGCTACCTATCTAGCATCCTATGAAGTTACTCTTATTTTTTCAGTGATTATTCTTTTTCAGAACCATTCGTCAACTGACACATACTTTGTGAAAGACTTATTAATACCAATCACGTTACATCGCACATATCGAATGGATCAAAATATAGACGTTTTAGTCCTATCGTTTGCTTAAGAGTATGGCCCCACGAACAGATAAAGTCCTTCTTTCACTTGGTTTTCTTGCTATCGCTGCAAGTATTCTTTTTGCTTTAACGTCCTTGGCGACCGGATATGAGATCTCAATCTATGGAGGGACCCCCGTTGGATTTTGGATTTCATTTGGAGTTCTCCTCATCGTCTGTATCTGGTTTTTAATTGCTGCCCAACGTCTAGTATTCGGTGGAATCTTTGCCACTGGAGTCGTCTTCATTTTAAGTGGGCTCCCTTATCTGCGCGGATATGCATATTTTGGACGATATGATGCACTGAATCACCTTGGATCAGTTCGCCAAATTTTATTAGCGAATTTGGACCTTCAACTAAATCTATACCCTGCCATGCATTTTCTAGCAGCAATCGTCTCGATCACAGCAGATTTATCTGCCAACAAATCACTTCTCTTGCTTCCGATCGTGTTTTCTTTATTGTACCTGTTTGGAATGGTATTATTGGCCCGTCATTTTGCTGATAATCAATTACAGTTCGGTGTGGTGATAGTGCTCTGCCTAGCATATCCAGGGATAATATCGATACAAATGCCAAAGCTCCAACCGATCCCGAACGTACTTACGATGTTAATTTTGCCTATCGTTATCGCATCTCTAGTTCTCTTGGAAAAACGTGGCGATGTTCGGTATGCCGGAATCTTGATTGGGTTAGCTGGTGTCTTGACTCTCTATCATCCCCAACATTCACTTGCGTTTATAATGTTCCTCACTATGTGGTTGATTGGAAACAACTTGTTTGAGCGATACCATAGCAGACACACAATTCACTCTGCTAATTTGCTCACAACTATTGTGTTCTCTGGGACAACCTTACTATTCTGGATATCTTCAAAATATGGATTCGCTGGCGCGATTGTATCTATTATCACTGGTCTTATTCAAACGGAGACGGCAGTATCGGAAATTAGCACAGGTGGGTCTGCTTTACAATTAGTTGGTGGTTCTCTTACTACAATCTTCTTACGCGTATTTCCGTTAAAAATCATAATTTCAGTTGTGACGATCGCCTTTGTATCTCGAACATTGTGGAACATTTTCCGCAAAGAGGACTCCATTGAGAAACGGCAGATTTGTTTGTTATATCTGAGTCTTCTTCCTGGCATTGTACTTGGTATTCTCTTTTTTATAAAGGGCACAATCGGCCAGTTCTTCCGATTTGCGGGAGTCGCGCTGATGCTGGGTACGATCGCGACAGGGCTTGCGATTGGACAAGCGGGCGAATTTTTAAGACAAAGAACTGGCCGACGTATCATAGTCGGTCTTATCGGATTAGTGTTAATTGTTGCTGTAATCTCGTCAATACCGGTTCTCTACAAATCCCCATACGTATATCAGCCTTCCGAACAGGTTACTGAAGCAAGATTTGCTGGGTACGATTGGATATTTGAATCACGACCAGAGGATGGGCCTGGGATCGCATCACTAGACACGTCGGTTTATCGGATGAGGAACATTCATTATGGCAAGCAAAATAGCGTGAGGGAAATGCGCCAGAATCCGAAAATACTTGCTCCCTTATCGAAGGATCGACCCACACCAGAGTTTCACGCATTTGTTCCATATCATTTCTCTGATAGCGAATTTAATTCCTCTGTGGATAGACAGTCAGCTTATATAGTGAAGACTGAATATGGCACCAAACAGCATCTCAGATTATATGATGGCCTTCGGTTTGATCAATCTGATATGAGGTATCTGGATGCCCACTCAGCAGAAGTGTACAGCAATGGTGGCACTTCAGTCTATCACATTCGGTTCTCTAATTGAAGTGTCAAGATCTCACAACATCTGTTGATTCTGGCATTCACAAGATTTTTGATCGCCAATTTAAGATTTGCCGAGAACCGTTCAGTCATGGTGAGTTCTGGTTATAAATTGTAGCTGTCGAAATTGTTGTATTATAATATATTATTATCAGTAATGGAAGCATACACGCTTTGTTGCGCTCTAGCAGTTTGTCGCACCAAACCTTATCAACGAGATAGTTATACTTACAATAGCAAAACTTCTAACTATAACACTATGAAATACAAGTCTGAATTGAGAGATCGTTACCCAGACTTTCGCACATCTATATTTAAGCAGATTAAATAACTTACTGACATAAATGCACGTACTAATAATCTCAAATTTATTCCCACCAGAGGTTATTGGTGGAGCAGAAAAACATGCGAAATCCGATGCAAAATACTTAGCCGACCGAGGGCACAAAGTTTCCGTAATTTCCACAGGTGTAGACAGCCCAATACGCCGGTTCTCCTCGCAAGAAACCGAGGGAATGACAATCTATCGAATTAGGCCGTTTAATATGTATTCTCCCTATGAACATCAAGATGAGCCTAATTGGAAAAAGCCAATTCAACATACAATCGACCAGTGGAACCCACAGACATATACAATAATCCGAAAACATATAAATAACCTTGATCCAGATGTTATCCATATTCACAATTATAGTGGTCTCTCAAAGTCTGTCTTTTCAGCATCTAACGTCAGCAGTGCTCCTGTGATTCATACCCTCCATGATTATAACTCTCTCCACCTCCGACCCAGTCTTTTCTCAAACGGCGAAATTATCACACCTGGACGTCTAATGAAATTCTACCAAAAATATAATGACTGGGTCATAGGTTCTAATATTGACAAAGTTATCGCACCATCACAATTCATCATTGACGAACATCACAAACAAGGTGTATTCACCGATGTTCCAAGTGAACGCATACCTCTTGGTATAGATACAACAGAATTAAAACAATATAAAGCTAAAAACTACGATCAGTGTAATACTCGTCTCCTATATGCGGGTCAACTCACCTACAGCAAAGGAATTGATATTCTCATTGATGCCATGAAGCAACTTGATGATCCTGATCTTGAACTTCACATTTTAGGTAAGGGACCAGATCGGGAGATGCTCGAAAAACGAGCTAGAAACGACAAGAGAGTCAAATTTCACGGGTTCGTATCAGAAGAAGAGCTAGCGCGCCAATACACTATCGCGGATTACACTGTCGTCCCATCTCGCTGGTACGATAATTCCCCGATGGTCATTTATGAGAGCTATGCACGCCAAACACCAGTCATCGGGGCAGATATTGGTGGTATTCCTGAATTGATTGAAGAAGACGAGACAGGGTATTGTTTCAAGCCAGAACAAGCGAATATTCTCGCCAATGTAATTGAGTCTCATAAAGGTGACTCAACTCGGCTTGCAACAAATCTGACTGACGTTGATGTGAGCCTTGAGACCCATATAGATCGACTCGTTGAAGTGTATGAATCACTGAAAGAATAATCAGGATATACCGTCGATTGAAACGGTTCTAAACTAAGTCTTCATGTACCTCGTTATGATCGATTGACGTTTCGCAAACTCTCTCATAGATGGCTTCCAGATCTTCAGCACTAGCTCGCCACGAATAGTTCTGTACACAGAGGTTGCGTGCGACCTCTAAATCAAATTCGTCATTCGATAACGTAGTTCGAATCGAAGACGCCAGTGCCTCGGGATTTTCCTTTGGAGCGATCGTTCCGACAGGATTTTGTTTGACCTCTTCAGCGATACCAACGACATTCGTAGTTACTACGGGAGTCCCACTTGCCAGCGCCTCCAGTAACACTAAGCCGAACCCCTCTTGGTCGCTACTTGTTGAGGGTAGCACAAAAAGATCGGCTGCCGAATAATAATTGACCAGATCGTCTTCTGGAACTCGACCGAGGAAATCAACGAACTGATCGACACCGAGTTTTGCAGCTCGATGTTCATAAGTTGACTTGGACTCTCCCCCTCCACCGACGAGAAGTTGTGGAGTCGTATCTTCTTCTTTGACTAGCAGGGCCAACGCTTCTAGCAGGTCTGTCAATCCTTTGTAATCGTGGTGTCCGTCGAGAACACTCAAAAAGAATAGTGTGGGACGCGATTCGTCGAACCCAAGACGAGCCAAATCCTCGGCTGAGACTGTCTTCGGTTCAAAATAGTTGACGTCAACACCGTTTGAGATAATCTCAATTTTATCCATTTCCGGACTGAGATACTTGGAGTTCTCCACGTAATCTGGCTGTGTGACGATGATTCGATCTGAATATCGAAGTGTCAGTCGGAGCCAAGTCTGGTTATAGAAATAGGCAATGTGATTAGCTATTCCATCACCCACGATATCATTGTGATAGGTGATAACGACCGGTGTTCCCGTTACCACCCCAGCAAGGACACTGAGATCCGCGAACCAAGGTGTAGGTAGATGTGTGTGAATTACGTCTGCGGATTGCGCTTCCTCAATTAGCACTGCAGGAAGCGCAGGAGTTATATTAGTGTTCGCCATCTGACCTACGCTGGTCAATCGCCGTACATCGATACCGTCGATAGTTTCACAACGCTCTGTCTCTTCGTCGACTTTGGCACAGACCACTGTTACGTTGTGATTGAACTTAACCAATTTCTTCGAAAGGTCGTGTACGTACGTCTCTACACCGCCGATATAAGGATAGAATCGGACCGGCGTGTGGAGGATATCCATTGGGAATTAGTAAATTAGATAAGGGTATCAAAGATTCGGTCTCCAATCAGTTGGTTGTGTTATAAATATTTTGAGTTCCTTTGCAACTGACTCACCTGAGGAGGAGAAATCCCTGGTGTCTAAGAGTGTCCCAAGTGCGCTACGATCGCCGTGTCGCTCAAGATTAGAACCGGCGATGACAAACTGTTTCTGCACTTGAAGATGGACTTCAGATCGCTCGTTCCGGGTGGCAAACTCGTCGAACAACTCACGGCCAAGACACCCCAGCATCCGATCGCGGTTTCGGGCATCACAGCGGACAACCTCGCTGACATCGGCCCGAATCGCGAGCATATCGAGGTCGTGCCAAACGGGCTCGATACCGAGCAGGTCCAGACGGCCCCCCGCCCCGACACCGGCTACGACATCGTCTTCGCAGGTCGACTGATCGAGCACAAGAACGTCGACATTCTGCTAGAGGCATTCGATGTAGTCGCCGACAGGCATGACGTCACGCTAGGTATCATCGGTGACGGCCCGGAGCGTGACCGGCTGGATACCAAACGCGAATCACTGGAACACGCCGACCGCGTTTCGATGTTAGGCTTTCTCGAAGAGTACGAGGATGTTCTCGGCCATATGCGGGCTGCAGACATATTCGCGTCTCCCTCAACGAGAGAGGGATTCGGAATTACCTTCGTCGAGGCGATGGCCGCCGACTGCACCGTGATTGCTGCTGACCACCCAGATTCGGCGGCAGACGAGGTCATCGACGGCGCCGGCTTCCTCGTAGAACCTACCATTGCCTCGCTCACAGAAACGCTCGATGATATTTTAGGTGGTGACCGCCCAGCGACGGATCCCGTCGAACGTGCGCAGCAATACGACTGGGATGCGGTTGCAGATCAGGCCGAAACCGTCTATCAGCGAGCTCTTGACGGGTCGTGGTAACATGAACTCTAGCGGAAACGGAACTGCGCTTTGGCTCCCCTCTGCGGTTTAATATCGAAGCCGACCCACACACCACGTAACGAGTGAAACATCGTCATGGGGCCCCGCCCGTCGCTGAGCCATCTATAGCCTGAATGACAACATCTGGATCCCGAAGCAGTCGATGCTCTAGGTAGCTCCCTTCACCCTGTCCACCCCCCGTGTGATTCGAGTCAGTCACCCCGAGAAACGATTGTTCTTTCAGCAGCCGGTACACGCGATCCTCGGAGAGTGGATCCGCTCCAGCCTGCTCAGCGACCTTTAAATAAAGCGTATAGATCTGATGAGTTCGAAAAGCTTCCTGAGCTGGGTTGTCGACGGTAAGTAGCGCCAGCGCTCGGAGGATGTATTTCACATGCGGCGTCGTCCCACGCACGAGTTTCTCGAAGCGGTTCACCTCCGCTCGTTGGACGGCGTCATCGACGTGCGAGACTGTGACTGTCTCCGTCCCCTGTTTCTCAGCGAGACGACCAGCTTCGTATAGCGTATCGATCGCTTTCCGTGCATCCCCGTGTTCTTTGGCTGAGAGGGCAGCGACCTTTGGGATCACATCGTGCTCCAACACGTCCGGTTCGAAGGCATCCGTCCGGTTGTCCAAGATTGCTCGTAACTGACCAGCATCGTAGGGGTCAAAGACGAGTTCGTTCTCCTGCAGACTTGAGTCGATGCGTTCGCTCAAGCGCTCGCGATATTCGATCTTGTTACTGATGCAGATGGCGCCGACGTGTGTCTCTGCCTTCCCGCTCTCGCGAGCCCGAGAGAGGCTGCGTAACAGTTCATCATCGTCTAACTTGTCGATTTCATCGAGAATGACGACCAGTGAGTTAATGTTGTACTCCTCAAGTAGGTCCCAGGTGATGTCACGGTAGTCGGCGGCTCCGATCCCGACACGCGGGACGTCGATATCTGCGTCGAGGCTCGCCACTAGTTTGCGTGCCATCTCCCGGCTTGCCTTTGCGTCGGTCTGATAATCGGAGCAGTCGACGTACGCCTGCTGAAACGAGATATCGTTTGCCTGTGCCTCGAAGTGAGCCTCACGAGACACACACCTCGCAACGAGTGACTTTCCGGTTCCGGTCTTGCCGTATATGATCGTACTCTCCGGTGGGCCGCCGACCGTTGCTGGACCGAGTGCTTGCCCGATAGCGCTGACTTCGTCGTCCCGCCCAACGACTCGCTCCAGATCGGGGACGTGGCCGACGCGTACCAGTTCCCTGTTAGCAAATATTCCGCCGGTTTTGAAGATATTATCATCCTCATCTGAGTCTGACATTATTTACTCTATCAAATCCGTCCCTGTATGATAAATGTAGCGACCAAGCAACGAGTGAAGTTTAGTAAAACCGGTCTAAAACCATTTTAGTAGCTTTTCACATAAATTTATATATGTCTGAGTGGAGTTTCACACACCCACTACCGAGTGTAATCGCCTACTGCCCACACTAGGCTACTTGAAGTCACGCGCGGGAAGGCATGCAGTCCACGATGGACTATATCTAGATAGGAGTACTTACCCTCATTTCACCACTGGCGCAGCGTCTACTGGCGGAGCAGGCCGAGTGCCTCGGGGCTTGACCCCGAGGGTGAAGGCCGTAAGCCCCGTTAAACGTGTTCCGTTCGCTCGATATACTGCTCAATCGTGTCGGTCGAAACATCACCCGCCGTCCCCACGTAGTACGATTCCTCCCAGAACCCACCTCCCCACAGATACTCCTTCAAGTACGACTCGTGCTGTTCCCACATCTCCCGCGCCGTGATGCTCTTACCCGTTCGCACAATCTCGCTCGGCGCATGCTTCGGGTGGGCTGACAGGAACAGGTGTACGTGGTCGGGTGAGATGTGGAGCGACAGTATCTCGTAGCCGTACTCGTCGCACATGGCACGGAAACTCGCTTCCAGCGAATCCTCGATTGGTTCGAGAATGGTATGGCGGTACTTCGGACACCACACGAAGTGGTAGTTAATGTTGTACACCGTGTGGTTCGACCGCTTCTCGCCCATACATACCAATACAACGACCAATCGAAAGTATTCTTTGAAGTGACTCACAGACCACCACAAGTAAACTTTTAACTGTGGAAGAATAAGGGGTAGACGTGACGAAACAACTCAAGGTATCCGACACCGTGTACGACGACCTTGACGAACTCAAGGACGAGGAGGGCCACACGAGTTTCGACAGCGTACTCCGCACGCTCCTCCTCCACTACCGTCACGTCCAACCCAACGAGCAAGAATGACCGACTCACAGGCTCTCGTCAAGACGCTGGACTTCCAACTCGACATCCAGAGTGACAACGAGAGCCTGCTGTACGACGCCACCCTCGAAGCGCGGTCGGTGTACAACGAAACCATCCGTCTCGCCAAGCAAGGCGTCGACTGGGACGCGATTCCCGACCGTGTAGCCGACGACGCCAACCTCGTGAAAAACACGACACAGCGCGTCGTCGCCAAAGCACTCGGCGCGATGGAGAACTACTACGAGTACGACGACTTCGGCAAACCCAGTCACACCAAGGACGGCGCGTACCCCCTCCGAACGAACTACGAGGAGGGGTACAACCTGTCGCTCACCGACGACGGCGACGTGGCGTTCCGCATCAGCGCGAAGCCGTACAAGCACGTCACGGGCGTCCTCAAAGGGAGTGACGCCAACCTCGACATTCTCCAGACCGCACTCGAAAGCGATGAGTGGAAGATTGGGACGGCGGAAGCCCTGTTCCACAACGACAACGCTGAGTTGCACGTCAACGTCACCAACACCGAACAGACCGTTCGAGACAAGCAGGACTCGCGGACGGTCGTCGGTGTGGACGTGAACGAAGACAACGTGGCTCTCACCGCTCTCTCCGAGGATGGCATTGAGGACTCGTTGGTTATTGACTTCCCCGAAATCAAGTTCGAGCGCCACCGCTACTTCACGATGCGGAAGCGCGTCCAGAACGCGGGGAAAGACAGCATCCACGACACGCTGGAAGGGCGTGAGGAACGGTTCGTCCGTGACCGACTCCACAAGGTGTCTCGACACATCGTGGAGTGGAGTCGTCAGTTCGAGAAGCCGTGCATCGTCTTTGAAGACCTCAAAGAGATGCGCGACAGTATCGACTACGGCACGCGGATGAACCGACGCTTGCACCACCTTCCGTTCCGCGCCCTCCAGTTCTATACGTCGTACAAGGCGTCGTTCGAGGGTATCCCGACTGCGTGGATTAACCCCGAGTACACGAGCCAACGGTGTCCGATGTGCGGACACACGGAACGTGCGAACCGTAACAAGAAACGGTTCAATTGTCGGGACTGTGGGCATCAAGACCACAGCGACCGTGGTGCAAGCGTCAACATCGCCGTGAAAGGCGTGAAGAAACTCGATTGGAATGTGCCTGCTCTCAACAGCCTTCCCGTTGTTCGGAAGGTGCGACGGCGGGCATCGGGGGCCGTGGACGCCCCGACCGTGACCCAACCGACCGCCCGAGGCTATCAGGCCGATGGTCGGATGGGAGTGTCCGACTAAACCACGGGAAGCCTCGGGGCTTGACCCCGAGGCGGTTCACTTACAGTAAACGCCGAACGACTGGCCGAGAATACACAGCTTACGTTCGGTTCATGATCCGCTCATGACGAGTATCTCTCTGTCAACGACGATCAGCGGTCAGTACACTCGGTACTTGGTGCGTGCCTGCGAGATCCATTTGTGGACTATTATAAAACGCAGTCGGGTTGCATATTCGATGCAACCCGCAACTTCGCGGCTTTTGTCTCAGTCCGCTTTTCGTCCCGAAACCCGCTTACTTGCCGCTCATCAGAGACGCTGTGGAGATCCGATCTTTCACTCGGTGTGGGGTGTGTCTGAGACGAGAATCTATCGGACAGACAATGACAACCAGCCAGTACACTCGGTATCAGGTGTGTCCGGGACAAGCTTTCCGCCAGTCAGGCAGGACCAGCACACCTGTACCAACGGCAGATCAACCCCAAAGCACCACCCACGGCAGCAGCCGCGTAGTCCATATGAGAGCTCACGAGGGAAGCGATACGACAGTCCGGACACGAGCGATTCGAGCGCGGTACGACGTCATTCACCACCGGGCGGTGACAGGTGCACTCTTCCCTCGGTGGATGCAAGGTTACCTACACGAGCTCGCCATGCTGGGAATCACCAGTTGGGTTGAGTAGGATACAGACGACGTTGGAGGACGGTACTACGAGTACGCTCTTGCTGCGAATCCACTCCCTGTATCGAGACAATCAGCAAAACGGTAGGCCACATGGGTATTTTCAAGGAAGTACAACAGCATCTTGATCGGAGTCACTGAGCTGTCCTCGATACGAGGTCGTCCGGTTCATCACGGCCAACAGCAATCCCCGCGATCATTGCCTCGACAGCACCAATCTGTTCCCCGGAGCGAGCAAGATCACGTTGAACGTCCACGGCACGACGCGCAGCTTCGCTATCGTATGGCACTAACGGACTGTCGTCGAGAATCTCATCGAACTGTTGGCCAGTCGTTGTCGTTGGGTCGATACCGATTCCGACGTCGGTATAGACTAGGGTTGGACAACAAGTAGTTCATCGGAGATCTCATCGAGTTTTGCAACTGCTCCGGCGTCCTCAGCGAGTAAATCAGTCAAAAAGCATACATCGAGAATCACTGTTCAATCTGGCTCTCATCGTTGATGCGTCTATCGACATCATCACGGAATGAGCGGGATTTCTCTTGATTCTGCGCTACTTCGTCATCTTCTGCCAACCCGACCAATCCATACAGTGGATGTTCCTCTTCGGTAAGGATACGATCAATAACGTCGCTAAAGCTCTCACCTTCGCCTTTCTTACGACGCAACCGCTCGTACGTTTCCTCTTTGAGATTAATTGTTTTACTCGGCATTTGTGTCTCTGTGTATCCCTTTCTGTGAATATATCTATTCGGACGACTGTGTACTGTCGTGGAGGTGGCTGAGGGGTCTGCTATTCTGCGACAAGGTTGTGATTGCAGTACTACGCTACGTCGTGTGTCCCGGGTTCAGATACCAATACAGGGGACATTCG
The DNA here is from genome assembly GCF_000223905.1 of Haloarcula hispanica ATCC 33960. Lineage (NCBI taxonomy): Archaea > Methanobacteriati > Methanobacteriota > Halobacteria > Halobacteriales > Haloarculaceae > Haloarcula > Haloarcula hispanica. The sequence goes on along the minus strand of NC_015948.1, from coordinate 1,597,001 downwards.
AGACACTCGACGAGACGGCGACTGGGTAGGAGAGCGATAGAGTACCGCTTCCCACGAGGCCCGTATGAATCAATTGGAACGCACTCGACACGGTGGGGAATCACTACCGCGGGCGCACTGGCTGTTCGTTAAGAGAATGCCATGCGACACGCAGACTTCTCTCCCACACAAGGTATTTCCTCCCAGATCAACGTAGCACTACTACCGAGTCAGAGAATGGTCCTCCCAATCGAACATTTCATCATCGCCCTCCTTCCCGTCGCAGTATACGCCCTTCTCCGCGATCGACAGCTCCCAACGCTTCACTTACTGGCAGTGACGTTCTTCGGCAGCCAGTTCCCGGATTTCATCGATAAGCCACTGGCGTACGAACTCCATTTGATTCCCTCTGGACGGGTGTTTATGCACTCGCTTCCGTTCGCGATTCCGCTCTCGATTGCCGTCGTCGCCTATGCGGTCCGAACGGATCGGACTAGACTTGGGGCGGCGTTCGCGTTCGCCCATCTCTCACATCTGGTGGCTGATAACCGACAGCTCCTTCGCCCGGACCCGTACGTGTCGTCGGACTTGCTCTGGCCGCTCCAGCGGCCCGTTATGCGCCCGGCAGTCCCGCAGTGGGTCGGCGAGGGTGCAGTGAATCTCCACCTCTGGACCGGGTTTTCCGTGCTCGTTCTCGCACTGGCGGCGTACATTCTAGTAGCGGACCTGCAGACCCAACTCGACTTCAGATTGTTTTGAGGGCTCTCACCAGTCGGATCCATGATATTTTAGACCGACGGGGAACGACGGTATCGTATGCGACGATTGGTCCTCGCCGTCTGCTTCGTTGCCCTCTTCGCTGGCTGTGGCACATTCGTGGGTGATAGTCCGCCGCCGAGCGACGAACGCGCCGTCGCGGCCGTCGAGGAGGCGAACAGCACTGTCGCCGCCGTCGAAGCGTACCGATTCGGAATGGATATGCACGTAACTGCGTCTGACGGTGAGCAGTCACGGACCGTGCGAGTCGATGGTGAGGGTGCGGTGAACGTCTCGGAAAAACGGATGCAAGCGACGACGCGGACACAAGACCAAACGGTTGAGTCCTATGTCGACGGGTACAAAGCGTACCAGGGCTGTCAGGAACCCTGGGACGGCTACGGCGTCGAGAACGTTTCGCGCTCCGAGCCGTGGGCAACCGCGACACCGCTCCATCGGCAAGTACTGCTCTTCGAACGCTCGAACGTCTACTGGCGGGGCAATGAGACGCTTGACGGTAACCGGACTGTCCTCGTCACGGCCTCCCCGAGCGCCGAGACTATCGAGTCACTGATGAATCGCCGACAGGCTGGCGACATGGCGCTCAACCGCGGCTCGCTCGAGAACGCGACGGCGCGACTCTGGCTCGACCCGGAAACGAACCAGCCAGTAAAATCGGAACTCCGACTAAAAATCTCACAGCGAGGCGCGACCGCAACCGCGATAATTACGCTCAGATACACTGACTTCGACGAACCGACCAAAATCTCGGTACCACCGGAGGTGTACGACGACCCCTACGAACTCGGCTGTCCCGGTACCAGTTGACCCACTCGTCAGCAACAGAGAGAAACCGCTGAACGGTGGGCGAGAAACTCGCTCAGTCCGTCCAGTCCTCGTACAGCCCGCGGCCGACGACACCGAGGCCGACGAGCGTTATGAGGTTGAGGAGGAGGCCACCGACGACCGGAATTGCGAACGGGACGGCCAGTAACAGTCCGCCAGCGACGCCATCTGTTGCGCTCACTGTCCCGTCATCGCCGATAACCGAGTTCCCGACCCAGACGGCAGTAATGCCGGTACCGATGATACCCAGGATGCCGATGAGAAGCAGCCCGGGGATCGAGATCAGAGCGCCGATAACCGTCAGCGCGAGTATCACCAGCCCGATGGGGAGGAAAATGCCGACGAGAACTCCCCAGCCGATTGCGCCGCCGAGATCGTTCTGAATCTCCCGCACGGCGTTAGTCGTATACTTCGGGCCGATAGCGGCGGCTGCAGCACCTAATACTGCAAGAATGACGAACCCGACACCGAATCGGAGAACGACTTCGAGCGCCGGGCTAAGACCTCCACCCGGGGCTGTAGGCTGTGCTGTTGCGACCCCGGAGAGTCCGAGTACGGCGAGTAGACTCCCGAGACTACTAACGGCTTGCTTGGAGGGCATAGTAGCGTCTTCTCGGTTTCATCTGCGGTTGTAAACCTCTTCTGTATGTTCGCGATCTGTCATCGCAGCTGGCGATACAACCGCTCCTGCTGTGTTTCGTCCGTCTGTCGGCTGTTTCCCCGGGTACTGACCGGCCGGTTCCGCGGCCAGTACTCGACCCCCGGTCTGAGTGCCAACAAGCCTGAAACGATGGATGGCCGCACCGTCGGCGCTACTCTGTGAGGTCGACGACGTCGGCGTCGGCGAGGTCCACCAATCGGTCCGGTTCGACCGCAAACACCGCGCTCGGCGTGCCGGCGGCAGCGTGAACAACGTCGTAGTGGGTCAGTGTCGGGTCGACCGTGGTCGGGAGGGCCGTATCGTGACAGATCGGGGGGACGCCGCCGATGCTCCAGCCGACGACGCTCCGAATGTCGCCCGGGTCGGCCATCGACGCGGTTTCTGCACCGTAGTGGTTCGCGACCGCGTCAAGGTCAAGACGGTTCGCACCGCTCGTGATTGCGGCGACGAGGTCACCGTCGCGATTGCTGCCTGCAAGTGCGACGACGATGGTCGATGCGATGGCGGCCGTCTCGCAGCCGATGGCCTCGGCGGCCGCTGCGGCTGTTTCCGTTCCCGACTCGAATTCCGAGACATCGAGGTCAACCCCGTATCGGTCACGGGCCCGGTCCGCAAATTCCGAAGCGCGTTCGTGCATACCTCTTCTGTACACCTCTCTCTGTAAAAACGGGGACGAAGACGAACAGGACGATAGCTCAATCGTATCGGTCGAAACGTCGCCTGCCGTCCTAACGTAGCACGATTCCTCCCAGAATCAACCGCCCCACAAATACCCCTGCAAGAACGGTTCGTGCTGTTCCCGCATCTCTCATGCTGTGAGGACGAGCTACTCGATCCGGTGCTTTCGGGCGACTCGGACAAGATCGAGTACACCTCGTACGAAGTCGTCGCCCAGAATGATGACTAATCCGACGGTGAAGTCACGACCGGACCGGAACCCCGCGGCAAACCCGTCTCAGTCAAGCATCCCGATCTGATCCGCGGTAAAGCCGAACACGTCCTCGTAGCCGTAGGCTGAGAGCAACACCGGGTGGAAGGCCTCCTCCGCGACGACAGTTTCGTCGTCGGCTGCTGCCACAGGGTCACCCTCTGGCACCGGCTCGAAGTTCCGGACGAACACCTCGTACTGTTCTGCTGCTGCCTTCGGAATCGGCTCGCCAAGCTGGAACACTGGGAGTGAGGTCTCCCGTTGTTGAGGTGACTCCGCGGTGACTCCAGTGGCAGCGAGGAACTCCCGGATGACCTGCTCCGCGTTCTCGGCGGCTTCCGCGGAGCCCTGATAGCCACATTCGACTTCGACGACTGAGTCCACCGTCGCGAACAATCGCCCCTCATTTGCGCCTTTCGTCTGAACGACGGCGTCCACGGAGAGGGCGCTACAGAGTGCCTCCATTTCCGGCGTGAGGTCGTCGACGAGGGCGAACATTCCGTCGTAGGACTGTGTGGAGTGCAGCGAAAGCACGGTGCAATCGTGGAGTTCTGCGGCGAGAGCCGCGGCCAGCCGTGTCTCGTGGGACTCGCTGTCAGCGTCGCCTGGGAACGATCGGTTGAGGTCCGTATCGAGATATCGCTTGTTTGCGTCGAGGGCGGCCTCGTTCGCGATGATGAACTTGACCGGTCGCTCGACCTCCGGTGGGTCGGCAAGGACGGCTTCGATGCCGTCCCGACCGCACGGTTCGTCGCCGTGGATGCTTCCCACGACGGCCACCTCCGGAACCCCGTCTCCCAGTTGCTCGATTCGCATCTGTCCGTGCTAACGCTTCCAGCCTTTAGAATTATCCGGATTCGGTCAATGTTCGAGCGACTCAGCGAACTCGATGTCCTCCGGGCGACACGTCGGATACTCGCCGTCGAGACGGATCTGCCAGCCCTGGAGCGCTGACGGGTCCGACAGCGCATTCGTCACCGTCGTCCGCACATCTAGCAGGTCGACGCCGTAGTAGTCGTTGGGGACGCCACGGAAGTACTGCAGCGATGTGCGAAACAGCGATCGCATCCCGTCGTCGTCCTCGAAGTCGAAGTGCTTGTACGCGCCGGCGGCGACCTGCACCATCCCGTGGAGGAACTTGCTCTCCGTGTTCCCGCGGCCGTAGTTGTACCATTCGTCTTCGAAACAGTCGTGTGATTCGTGGAACTCCCCGGAGTTGTACAGACGGACGCCGTGGACGACGGCCCGCCTGAGCGTCTCGTGTTCCCATTGACCGTCGGTTCGCCAGCCCGAAGGGTTCCCGTCGGGGGCCTCGACGGTCGGGTCGCGCGTGTGGTCGTCCATGCCTACGCTACTTGTTCACGGTGGGTCAAACCACCGGTTCTATCGGCGACAGTCGCCATTGGAACGCAATGCCCACCTGATCGCGCGGCGGCAGTGCGGCCAGTACGCAAACGCTTTCAATTACTGACATACTGTCCCACCGGCCTTGAGTCGCTTCCGTACGACATTTATACCGTACCGCCATGTGTACCGAATGCACTACGCGTGCGAGGGTAGCCAAGCCAGGAAACGGCGGCGGACTCAAGATCCGCTCCCGTAGGGGTCCAAGGGTTCAAATCCCTTCCCTCGCATCGTATAGGGGCCGCACAACGCGGCGCCGAAGGATGCACACGGAAGGGTTTGAACGAGAGAAGGCGGTTGCCCGTCTCCGCGTAGTTCAAATCCCTTCCCTCGCACTGTTGGACCGACGCGGTCCCTCGCAAACAGTGAGCGGCCATCGTCACGGTCGCGAGTACGCCCTCGACCCCGATGGTGTCTCGCTCTGAAGACGACGGCCGACCGGTGCCGGAAGACTCGCACGGAGCGATCTTCCCTCGCAATTCTCCGAACCGATCTGCTAGAGACGTGTCTCAGCGATGTGGCACCCTGTGACACCAGCCCGATGAAGCTGGCTCTCCCGTGAATTGCCCCAGATCAGTTCAGTAAGTACCGCTCTAAACGCGGACTACAGTTACTGAGACATTATTTAGGCTCTTTTAGCATCGGTTAGTTACCATCTTATTTGTGAATATATATCAAAAACTAATAACTACAGGAAAACAATCAATTATACCTCAGTTCATGTACTATCTCGGCCCAGAAGGCTTCTAAAGGCCACAGAATAGTATCACTGCACAAGAAATATACCACAGGCTTCAGTAATGTTTCAGTAATGGTAAAAACACCAATAATAACGCCGGCTGTCATCTTCGTCATGGCAGTCGCGTTGGTACTCGCTGGTCCGTTATCAGTGACGACCACTGTTGGGGCAACCCCCGTCGCTGGGAGCCAGTCGCTCTCGGTGACCGAAAACGTCGACGTGTGGGACCGGTCCCCGCTCACGCTCCGAACGACGTCAGAAGGGCCGACCACGATAGTGGCACCGCGGACGTTCCTCAACGTCGAATCAGCTGCGACTGGCGACTTGCCGCTCAACAAGCGGACGATGACGATCCACGAGCGCAACGAGTCAATAAACATGTCCTTCGAACCCAGAATCGGTGCCGGAACGAGGGCACTTGCCGGCGACGAGGCGCAACTGCTGGCTGTCAAGTTGGATGAAGCACCGACTACGGCAGAGACAAACGCCAGTAACATCTCCCGCGCTTCCCTCGAAGATGTCTTCGCAAATAACTCGGACACTACGTCGTCGGAGCTACTCGATGACGCGGAAGACGTCGGCACGATAGACGAGGATGGCGAACTGCAGGCGTCCTACACCCCCGAATCGGGCGGCGCATACGGCTTCGTTCTGGTGACTGTCGACGAGGGCGATGAAGGGCTATCGGTATCGGACGGTAACGTCTCCGTCAACGGGAACGTGACCGTCGTCGGTGTCGAACAGGCCGTGGTGCAGGACAACGTCTCGAACGTCGAGCGGACCCAGAACCCGGTCAACCCCGGCGACAACGTCACGCTGGCTGTCGACACTGAGATGGAAGACGAAAACGCCACCCACGCGGTCCTGCTGGTCCGACAGGGCGTACTCCAGCGGCAGTCGAGCACGGTGACTGTGTCGGGCGAACTGAACGAGAGCTTCTCGGCTGACCAGATCACCGTCGAGAATTCTTTCGATAACATCAGCGGTGTTGGGACGGTTGAGAGCAACACTGGACTGGGGAGTTTCACCCTCTCCGAGAACCAGTCGATACCTGCAATCGGGTTGCAGGGGCTGTTCGGCACGGTGGTTTCCGAGGCCGAATCGGACGCTAGCGGGGACGTTATCCATGCCTCTGCAACGATTGTCAGCGGTGACGCTGACGCCAACGTGACGGTCCAGACCCTGGATTCTTGGCCAAACGGTGCGTATCAGTACGTCCACGTCGCAGTCGGTAACGAAACCGGGACTCTCAACTCGGATACCGGCACGGTGGCAGTGAGTCCGGGCGGCGGCCCTGATAATGGTGGTGGCCCGGGCAACGGTGGCGGTCCCCCGGACAACGCTGGCGGACCGAGTGATGCTGGGGACGACGACGAAGAGGACGGAGAGTAACTGATCGGGCGGCCTTTACTGGTGGTGTTCACCGAACACAGCTCCTCTTTGTGCGCCGACGTGTGCAGATTCTACTCGATGACACGGCCGACTGTTGGCCGATTGCTGTTAAACCCGGGTCCGCTGTCGAGCATTTACTATAAGGAATCCATCAACTCGGGAACCTGTCATGAATGCGAATAGGTAATTTACCGAGACACGACTCACGATTCGCGCTGTAAATCCCCGGACAGCAGGTACGTGTTTTGTAACCGTCATATGACACTGTGTAGCGTCGAATGTCACTGCATAAGAATTATACCGCACCCCTCCGAAAAAATTCAGTAATGTATAAAACAACAAACGGAAAACGCACTGTAATTTGTGCGATCACAGTGCTGCTGGTGTTAGCCGCCCCCCTGTCGGTAACGTCGGCGGCGGCAACGCCAGTCGATGAAGGGCAAACGACAGCGGTGACGGAAAACGTGGATGTCTGGGAACGGTCGCTGCTCCCGCTTCGGACGTCCTCCACCGGCCCAACGGCGATAGCAGCCCCGGAGACGTACATCAACATCGAGTCTGCCCAGACAGGTGACGTCCCTCTCAACAGGGAGGAGTACACGATTCACGAGACGGGCGAATCAGTAGACCTTCGGTTCGAATCAACGACCGGGGCTGGAACGACGGGACTTGCTGGTGACGAGGCGCAACTGCTCGCTGTCAGACTCTCCGAAAACCCATCTTCGGCCGGGTTTAGTGAGGGAAGCGTCAGAACCGATCTGGCCAGTATCTTTACGAACGACTCCAACGCCAACTCGGTCGAACTGCTAGACGACGGAGACGGTGTCGGTTCGATAGATGACAACGGTGCGCTCGAAACCTCGTACACGCCTGACTCGGGCGGTGCCTACGGCTTCGTCCTGGTCACTGTCGATGACGGACAGGGCATGTCCGTTTCGGACAACAATGTCTCGGTCGATGGGAACGTGACCGTCGTCGGCGTCGAACAGACGCTGGTTCAGGAAAGCCCGTCGACGGTCGATGCGACCTCCGACGATATCACCGCTGGCGATAACGTCTCGCTCGATATCGAGACCGAACTGGAGGACGACTCTGTCACGCACGCTGTGTTGCTACTCGACGAGGACGAACTCCAACAGCGGACGAGCACCGTCCGTGTGACCGGCGAAATCGATGAGAATTTCTCGGAAGACCAAGTCACGGTCGAGAACTCCTTCGACGGCGTCAACGGCGTCTCGTCGGCCGACGATGACGCTACCCTCACCGGTGAGGACTCGACGGCAGCAGGAGCGATGCCGTCAGCGGGACTGATCGGGCTGTTCGGGTTCGTTCTCTCCGAAGCATCGCCGGATTCGACCGGTGATGACGTGATGCACGCCTCGTCGACGACGGTCTCCGGTGCCTCCGATACCACCGTCGACGTCGAAACACTCGACTCCTGGCCAAACGGGACGTACACGTATGTTCACGTCGCTGTTGGCGAAGACTCAAACGATATCAACTCCGCGACCGGGACAGTCACGCTATCACAGTCGAACGAAACCGATTCCGGCGACGATGATGACGATAGCGACGACGGGAGTGATGGCAACAACGGCGGCGGCGACGACGGGAGTGATGGCAACAACGGTGACGGCGACAACGACAACAACGACAACGACGACAACAATAACGGGAGCGATGACAGCGATAGCGGAGATAGCGATGACGATAGTGGGAACGACGACTCCGATACCGAGGGGACTGAAGAAGACACTGAGGACGAAGCTACGACCGACACCGACGACACTGAGACAGTCGAGACTGAAGACGGAGAGGTGCCAACGGAAGCAGCCACGACCGCAGGTGGTGGGGCACAGCAACCTGATGAGACAGACACAACCGGAACGGAGGGCTCGGTCGAGACCACGAGTTCGAGCGGCCCCGGTTTCACCGTCCTCGTCGCGGTGCTAGCATTGCTAGGCGCTGGATTCCTGGCACGTCGGGACTGAGGAACTTCCACAGTTTACGCGGCATTTGTCTATTCTCTGACGAATCTCTTTCTCTGACGGATTTCTCTCCTGTTGTGTACTAGCCGGAGCTAGCTTTCCTGCATAACTGAGTTATCCCCTCCTAGCGGCTGCGGATACAATATTGCTGAAAGGGGTAATTTTATGTCATTTTACATATAACATTGCTATGTAAGGTACATACAATGGGGGACTACGCAAAGCCATCCCGTGCGGCGAAAATCAAGTGCATCAAGTGTAACTCACCGGTCGTGCTCACCGTCGACGAAGAGTATATCTGTGTCAGCTGCGGCGAAGCACCGATCGAATCGGCGACCCCAGTTTGAGACAGGCGTTTCAGCTTCACTCCGCGATCTCCAGAGGCGGGAACGGTAGCTTTGATATCTGACGGGTAGTTCGAAATCCGCCGCTTGAGACCCACTGCTTCAGTAGCAACGACCGTTGGCCGCGAACGCTTTACCGTTGTGGTATTTCGGCTGAGACCTGCTCGTATCTCCAGTACACCGTCACGAGGCTGTAGCTGATGGCCAGTCCGAAGACGATCACAGGGACGGCAAGCGAGAGTAGACTGTCGGGCGAATGCGCCGCAAACGACGGCGTTCTATCGGGGGTTGCCGACAACAGCGGCCAGAACAGGTTCGGAAAGAAGTAGTAGTCCGTCCCGAGCCGCACAATCGGATAGAAGTCGCCGGCGATGTGTGAGAGGTAGCCGGCGGAAAACACCACTGCGTGCCGTCCGTAGCTCTGGCGTGCAGCCAGCAGTACAAGGATGGTGAGGACGGGTAGCGAGACGACCAGCGAATGGGCAAGCATACGCCCGCTCGGAAGAATAGCGACCGTCCACGCGAGCGGCTTGTCGATTACGTCCGGGAGTTGCGTCGCAACAAGCAAGAGCAGTACCATCGGCCCAGACGGGAGTCGACGCCACCGAGCCACCATGTATGCCGTCAGCGGGACGGCTGCGAGGAGGAAGTGGCCTGCGGGGTACACGGTGAAACCAATGATCCAGGCAAGGAAAAGCTGTTTGCCGGGTTAGATCTCAAAAGAATGGGCAGTAAGTCGGTCCCTGTTTTACCTGGGGGAGCGCTGCTCGCTACGAGAACCTGGGTCAGCCGGTTACGTTCACCCAGAGGTGGACTTCCCGGTACGCAGTCGATTGGTCCACGGTCTCAGGTGGTGACCCGCGGTACAGCAGGTACTGGAGCCGAAGCCCCTCCCCAGTCATCTCGGGCGTCACTTCGTGCTGGCGGTGCCAGGTCTCGTTGTGGCCCAGGGTCGGCTGGAAGCGCCGAAGTTCCGACCGTTCCCGGACCTGGGTTTCGTTGCCGACGCGCTCGACGCGTTGTAACTCGGCGACTACGGTGTACTCTGTCCGTTCGTGTTCCTGATTCCCGATACCGACGATCAACGAGCGACCTTCGCCCTGCTGAAACTCCGTCGGATAGCCGTCAGCGACGAGTTCCCCGTCTTCGTCTTCGGTCAGCAGGTAGAACTCGCTGAACCGCTCGCCGTCCTTTGGTACCGTGACCGCGTAGCCGACGCTGGCGGCCGCAAGCAGGATGCTCAGGACCAACAGCACGTTCAGGACCGCGTCCGTCCGTGAGGCCGGCGAGAACAACTCCGCACGTCCGGCACTGAGCCACGCACGATACGGGACACGAAACCGTTCGTCAGCGGGTACCGCCCAGCGTCGAACAGCCGCGACAGCGGTCAACACGAGCGTCAGCCCGCTGAGCGACACGAGAATCGGAAGCAGGCGGATACCCCACGGCGTGAAATTCAATACCAGGCCGACCAAGGGAACGAGGGCGATACTGAGTCCGAACGAGAGTGCGACCCGTTCGATACCGTCGATTCCGTCGGCTCGTGGATCCGAAACGGTCTCGTCGTCGGCCGTGGGGCCGCTCCCGGCCTCCGGAAACAGCGCTGCGATGAACGCATAGCCGGGAATGAAGAGGACAAACACGAGCCCGGCGACGATGCGGACCGGCGTGTCGGAGATGACCGGCAGCAGGGCAGCCAGATTCGTCAGAATCACCACGCCGATAACGCCTGCCAGATCGGCCGGGAGGTGGCGGAGTTGACGTGGCAAGAGTAGTTTCCACGTCTGGGTTTCAGCCATTGGCAATGAGTCATGTCGGCACGGTAAAAAAATAGCTGATTGCGTCCCTCTCTGCCACGGTACGTGACTGCGACCGACTCCGGTGAGTCAACCGAACGCATTTTATCAAACCAGCGGAATAACTCGGTGTGTTCCGGAGCCAGTCGTGGGCCGTGTTCGTCACCCTGACAATACTTGGACTTACAGCGGGTGCTGGTGGGGTGGCAGCGATGGGGACCGACGATGGGGGTCCGGCTCTGAACCGGCAGGTGGAGACGCCGACGGACGACAACGAGACACAACAGGAAAACCCGGATTCGGTGTCGGACGGCGAGTACGGCGATGAAACGGCCGCCTGGTTGGCTCGGACGATGGGGGGGCGGCTGGAAAACAGCAGTATTGCGCTGTCGAACGACCAGTACGACCAGGCTCGGTCGGTCCTCGGCGACGACTACGACAAGCGTCTAGAGCAGTACGTCGACGTTGCCGGTGACACGTCCTCGGCTACGGACGACACCGCTGCAAGGGAGTTCGAGGCCGCGCGCGAGAACCAGCGGAATCTCACGAACGAGGTACAGCGGTACCGCCAGCAATATACGGCGTATCAGGCGGCACGCGAGCGCGGTAACGAAAGCAAGGCCCGCATCACTGCGCGTGCGATGGAGCGAACGGCGTCGAACATCAGCGATAGGAGCCGAGAACTGAACCGGAACTTCGAACGGATAGAGAACACCACGTCTGTCGACCTCTCTTCGGGACAGACCGAGATCAATGAGACGACAGAGAACATTACGACGACGCAGGCGGTTATCCGCGAAGAGACACTCGTTGGGACGACGCTCACAGTTCAGGCGATAGACTCGACTGCATCGTTCAGCGATCCCGGAACGGTCTCCGGCCAGATACGGACTGAGAACGGCTCGGTCATCGCAGACGAGGTGGTCGAACTCAGGATCGGGAACCGGACACAAACTGTTCGAACTGATGCCAGCGGTGTGTTCGAATCCCAGTACCGGCCACGCTCAGCCAGACTCGGGTCGCAGTCCGTCCCGGTCAAGTACGTCCCGGATACCGACTCAGTGTACCTGTCCGACGACACCACGTTCACGATTGACGTGAAACAGGTGACGCCGAACGCGACGAGCGACATCGCACCGGGGACGGTAGGGTACGGCGACCGATTCGACGCCACGGCGTCCGTGACAGTCGAGTCGAGAGGTGTCGACGGAGTACCGGTCGAGTTCACCGTTGGTGATACTGTCGTTGCACGAACGACGACCGGACCGAACGGAACGGCGACAGCATCGACCCGAGCCCCAGCGTCGGTAAACGACGGTGAGCGTGTAGTTGTCGCTCGGGTTCCGTACGAAAACCGAGCGATTGCGGGCGTCCAGTCGGAGACCCCTGTTGTCGTCGTCGAGACTCAGACGACCCTCTCCGTGAGTGCGTCACGCACGGATGATGGGGCCCTTGCCAGGGGGCAACTCCAGACCGTTGCCGGGGACCCTGTCGCGGGTCGCCCGGTACGCCTGCAGGTCGGTGCTGGCGGCACCCAACTCGTCGAGACGAACCGGAACGGGTCGTTCCAGACCGTCCTCGAATATCCGCAGAACAACGAGACAGTTACCGTTACCGCTACGTACGACGAACCGAGTTCGAACCTCGGTAACGCGACCGCAACGACAACGCTGGCCGCAGGAGCCGGCGGCGGAAACCCACCGGTCGGCTCCGATTCGGACAGGGATCTGCTTATCGATACCCTGGTAGCGATACTGTTCGGCTCTGACGAGAACCCGGAAGTAGCCTTTGGGAACGGGATCATCGGATACAGCTGGCTGCCCGTCCTGGGCGGCGGGGTAGCGCTTGCAGTTGTCGTCGGGGCTTGGTTTATCGTGTCGCGGCGCCGCCAATCCCAGGATGTGAACGCGACTTCCTCAGTGGAGGCAACTGAGGTATCGATGAGTGGACCCGACCAGGCGACGACGCCATCGAACGCGACGAGTCCGACGTTTGCGGACCGCGTCGATACGTATCTGGATGGCGGGGACTACGACGCCGCAGCGATGGTAGCGTACACTGCAGTCCACGATGAGCTAGCGGTGAAAAACGGTATTGACGAGGGGGCGACACACTGGGAACTCCTCCAGCAGAGCCAGGAACACGGCGTTCCCGAGGAACGCATGGCGGATATCGAAACGGTGGTTGAAGCCTTCGAGACGGCGGCGTTCGCACCGACATCGGTTGATCCGTCACGCGCGGAGGCGGCCGTCGAACGCGCCCGCAAGATCAAGTCGAACGGGGACCAGTGACCGCCAATCGTCATGGACACTCCAGGTGTGTCTAGAGCCCGGCAGCAATCCCGGATTTTCGACAGGGCTAGCGGTAGACCGAGAGACTGTCAGGGCTCCCGAGTCGGCCGTCGAAATGCGGTAACTATCTTACACCCACCCGCTGTAGGACCCGCCAATGAGTGACGGCCGGAAGGGGCGATTGCTGCTCATCGTGGCTGTGCTGGCCGTGGCAGTCGCGGCCCGGTTGACGACGCTCCACTGGACGCCGCTGCCCTCAACGCTAGACGGGTTCGGCTACGTCGCTCTGGCCAGGGACACGCTCGAAACGGGGACGTTTCCGCTCAGACGCTTCCGCGCTGACAACATCGTGTTTACCGCTGTTCTGACCGTCGTCGGCACACTCACCGGCGAGCGGCCACTGTACATCGCACAGCTGGTCGTCGCGGTCACCGGTGCAGCGTCCTGCCTGACGGCGATGGCGCTGGTCAAACGACTCGCACAGTCGAGTCGGTGGCGTCACTCGCGGACGACGCTGGCGATGGGCGTGGTCGGGATGGGGCTCGCGGTGGAAGGCATCTATCTCCGGCGGACCGGACAAACGGACGAGGAAGCGCTGGCGTTTCTCTTGCTGCCGCTGTTTGCGATTGCCGTCCATCGGTTGCTCACGACGGAGCGATACAGGCGTCGATGGGGCGCAGTTGTGGTCGTCCTGTTCGCTGCCTTCCCGCTCCTGCATACGTTCAGCTCGCTCATCGCTGCGCTGGTACTGACGGGGGTGCTAGCCGCCCATCTCGCCAGGATTCCGTCGCGTCGTGACGCCGTCACTGCGCTCGTCGCCGTCGCGGGCTTCTGGGTGTACATGTGGGGGTACTACCGGATTGCAGAACGCTCGCTTCTGGAGGTCCCGTACGTCGACCGTGTCAGTGCGTATCCGGGGCTGTTCCTGGCCTGGGTCGTCGTTCTGGTGGCGACACTGGTCTGGTTCCAGCGGACGAGCGCTCGCCTGCAGCGGGTGACCATCGGCGGCGCGGTCGGTCTCTGGTTCCTGACGCTGGGTGCGAACGCGGTACAGACCGTGTTTCCCGGGACACAGACCACGCCGGCCGGCCTCTTGGTGCTCGTCGCGGCTTTCGCTGTCCCGGTTGTGTTTGCAGTCGTCGGCCTCCCACTTGCGAGCCGCGACCGCCGGCTGATCGGGCCGGTCGTGCTGGCGTTGCTGCTGGCGCCGATTGTCATCGTGTACTTCTCGCTGACCGCCTCGCTGACGCCGGAGTACTACGGGACCGCGCTCCGCGGCCAGACGTTCGTTCACTTGCCCGTGTTCGTCCTCGCCGGCATCGGCGTCGCGTCGGTCGCCTACCGGGGGTCGCCGGACGGCGGGCTTGGAACGCCGAAGACTCACAGCCACCGACTCGCAACAGTCCTGACGGTCGTCGTCGTGGTTGCCGCAGTTGCGACGATGCCTATCGCCTTCGTCAATCTCGACACGCTCGCGTTCCCGACTGGGGCGACCGAATCGCAGTTCGCGGCCGCGACGTTTACCGCGGACCACGTCGACGAGCAGTGGGCGTCCGACCACCCGTTCAGCCGTATCGTCGATCTGTACTATCCGAGCGCGTCCAACGGAACGTACCAGCCGACCGCCCGGTGGCTCGGTGGTGGGATGGAACCCAACTGCCCGACGCTGTCGCGGGCGTCGTGGGGGACGACAGGGGCGCACCTGTTCCCGGCAGCGAGCGAGGAGACCACGCCCGCGGCGCTGGCGGAGTGGCGCTACGAGAACGACGTGGTCTATGACACGCGCGGCCTCGACTCCGTGTACCTCGTTCGGCCCGGCGGGAACCGAACGAGTTGTTGACGAGTTCTGAACGGACCCGGTTCGACGGTCTCTCCCATCCTCACCTCTCCCGGGTATGTAACCGTGGCATACAATACGGGGCCGGCAGAAAGGCCGACAATGACTGACCCCGTCCTCGTCGGCTCGGAGTTGTGTGTCACACGACGGGGCACCAGGATTCTCGACGGCGTCTCACTCTCGGTCGGGTCCGATGCGGCGATGCTCGTTCAGGGCCCTAGCGGGGCCGGCAAGTCGACGCTGTTCAACGTCCTCGGATTGCTAGAATCACCGTCTAGCGGTCGACTGGAGATCGACGGTCGGGACGCGAGTACCCTGTCCGAACGCCAGCGCGCGAGCCTGCGGCGGACGACGCTCGGGTTCGTCTTTCAGGACTTCCAGCTCATCGGCGATCTGACCGCTCGCGAGAACGCGTCGCTCCCGCAGGAACACGCGGGCGACCGCGACCCAGACTGGCTGGACACGCTGTTCGACCGCCTCGGTATCGCCGGGCTCGAACACCAGTACCCTGCGACGCTGAGCGGGGGCGAGAAACAGCGCGTCGCCATCGCACGGGCGCTCGCGAACCGCCCCGAGGTGATCCTCGCCGACGAGCCGACCGGGCAGCTAGATCCGGACACGGCCGAGTCGGTGCTGAACCTTCTGTTCAGCATGAAGGAATCGACGGAAACCGCGCTCGTCGTCATCAGCCACGACCCCCAACTGGCCCAGCGGTTCGACGAGCGGCTGTTCATCCGCGGCGGCACGCTCGTCTCCGATGCCGCCTCGACGCCGGACGCGAGCCCGTCCACGGAGACGAACTAACGAACCGATGGGATACAGAAACGCCCTCCTGTTTCGCTGGTCCAGACGGGACCGGCTCACCGTCGTCGTCGTCGCCGTGACGGCCGCGTTTCTCATCGGTACGGTCTTGCTGTTGTTCACCGCAGTCACGTACTCGGAAACGTTCGCAGAGCCGCTCGCGAACTCCGGGACGGTCACCTACCACGACGCGGAAAACGGCCCGCCCGAAACCGGTGGGGACGTCACCGTGCTCCCGACAGCGACGGCGACCACAAGCGGGACTGATGTTCGGCTCGTTGGCATCCCGCCCGATACGCCCAGGGTGCTCATCGAGGGGTCGGCCCAGTGGCAGGAGGGACGATTACCGACGATTCCCGACGGCGTTGACGGCCGGGGACCGGTCTCTCAGCAGCGGACCCGAACGGTTAGCGGGTCAGACGGTACCGTCTCGCTTACCGTTGTCCCACAGGAGCGGGGGACGACGTTCCTCTCCAATCAGTGGTACGCGACGAACGCCTCGACCGCCCAGCAGGTCGGCGTCACCGGCTACTTCGTCATCGACCACAGTCCGAGCGGGACCGGGCTGGGAAGCCTCCCAAGCGAAGGGGCACCGCTGGTCAGCGCGCTCCTGTACGTCCTCGGCGGCTTAGAGCAGGTACTCTGGGCGCTGGGCATCGCGGCGGCCGCCGGTGGCTTGTTGGTCCTCATCGTCGTCTACAACGTCACGCGGATGAGCGTCCGTGACCGACTCGACGCGATACGGGTCATCCGCTCGACCGGCGCACCGGGGTGGCGCGTGGGACTCCTGTTTACACTTCGGGCCGGCCTCCTCGTGACGACCGGCGTGGTGCTGGGCTACGCCGTCGGACTGATCCTCATCAAGGCGCTGGTCAACGTCGCGATCTACGTCGGTCTCCCCATCGCACTCGACGTTACCGTCACGGGCCAGAGCGCGACCGTCGTCGGTGGCGTCGCCGGTGTGTTCGTTCTGATGGGCCTCGCTGCCGGCGCGCTCGCGGCCTACCCCGCGGCGACCCGCCCACCAGCCGCGCTCGGGAGCCGTCACGCCCGGTCCGGCCAGTCCGAGCAGTCGACGCTTGGGAGGATCCGAAACTGGGTCGCGCCGACGTTCCTGTCGTGGCGCTCGGTCGTGCCGACGGCGGCGACGCTGACCGTCTTCGGCATCACGTTCCTGCTGGTCGTCTCCCTGGCCGGTCTCGCGTCTCCGCTTGGGGGTGGGGGAGGGGGCTCCGGGACCATCACCGAAGCCGGTGCGCCCCATCCGCTGAACAGTCGCCTCGACGCTGAGTACGCCGCAGCCCTGCGGGCCGACGGGACGCCAGCCAGCCCGGAAATCATCTACGCCCAGGTGTCGGACGGCCAGCCGTACATGGCCCACGGAGCGGAGTACGACGCGTTCGCGAACGTCACCGGGGCCACGTTGGTCGACGGAAAGCGACCGCAGCGGTACGACGAGGCCGTCATCGGGAGCGACCTCGCGCGGACGCTCGATGTCGAGGTCGGTGACGAACTGACTGTCAGTGGGAGCGTCAAGCCCGGGGTTCGACGGGTCACTATCGTCGGGCGGTACGACGCCCCCAGAACGCTCGATGACCTGCTCATTCTGCCGCTCGACTCCGCGGCCGACTTGGCGACCGGACCAGGGGAGGTCCACATGATCCGCGTGAAAGGGTCCGTTTCGGAGATTGACGGCGCCGACGGCGTCGCTGCCAACCGGTCAGGCGCTGTCGTGACGGGGTTATCGGGTCCGAAACGCGTCACGAAAGGCGACACAGTCAACCTCTCAGTCGCCGTGCGAAACGTCGGTACCGAGCGGGCTGACCGGGAGGTCACAGTCCGATATCGGGGCGAACAGCGAACGACGACGGTCGCCGTCCCGCCGGGACAGGAGCGGACCGAGTCCGTCTCCTTTACCACGACAGAACTGGGGACTGCAAACGCCACTGCCGGGGAGTACACCCATTCCGTGACCGTCGTCTCGCCGAACGCTATCGAGATTCCGAGCCAGTTGCCGTCACAGGCCCCGCCCGGATCGGGTCTCTCAGTTCCTGTCGTCACCAAAACGGGGGACCGCGTTTCGAACGCCACCGTCACGGTGAACGGGCCGTCGCTCAGAACTGGATCGAGTGGTGTCGCCGTCGTTCCCCTGCCACGCGAGCCGGGGAACTACACGATAACAGCTCGTTCGGGCGACCAGATGGCGACACACGATATCCAGATCGTCCGTGGTACCGAGCGGGAACTGTACGGGGAGTTGTCGATATCGCCGTCTTCGGGCTCGGTCCTGACGACGCCAACCCTCAGGATCAGGCTCGCAAACCCCTGGCAGGAGCCGATCACACGCAATGTCGGTGTCATCGGCCCCGGTGCCTCCCGGAACCGGACCGTCTACATGCCGCCCGGAAACGTCACACAGACGCGGTTCTCCCCGGACGGCGGACGAAGTCAGCCTGGAACCTACACCTACCGAGTGACGGCCAACGGGACCACCCTCACCACGGCGGAGTACGAGGTGACCGGGGATCGTCGGCTGGCGTCTGCCGTGGCAAGTAGCGGGTCGTACGCGTCCGGAACGCCCATCGAACGCTCCGTCGAGGGCGTGTTCGGGAACGTCCAGCTGATCCTCGGCGTCCTCGTCGTCCTCTCGGCGCTGAGTACCGTCGGCAGTACCACGGCGACGTTCGCCCAGGGGGTCCACGCGCGTCGGCAGGCCATCGGCATCCATCGCTCGACCGGCGCGACGCAGTGGCGGGTCCTGCGGACGATTCTGGCCGACATCGCTCGTATCGCGATCCCAGCGACGGCGCTCGCTCTCGGCCTCTCGGTCGTCGCGTTACAGTTGCTGGAGCGGGCTGGCTGGCTCGTCTTCTTCGGCTTCCGCCTCTCCGCGCGGACGCCGCCAGCTATCCTCGCAGCGATATTCCTCGGCGGCGTCTCACTCGCCCTGTTCGGTGCCCTCGTCGCAACGGTGCCGTATCTGACGGCGTCACCGGTCTCGTTGCTCCCGAGCGGCGACCGAACGCGAACGCCCGACGAGGAGTCGGCGGATTCGAGACAGCCTAGCGACGACTGAACCGAACTGCTAGGTTAGCCGCTACCCATGGCTCAGTCAGCAGCTGTCGGTCGGAACTTTGACTGTCTGCCGAGGAGAACGCCGTACCATGGCGACCCGACAGCGCCAACAGTTCATTTACGGGCATCTCATGTGGGTGCTTGGTACCATCCTCGTGTTGACCCTCCTGGATGCGCTGACGTTGGAGCTGTTTTTCGTCGTCTCGCTGATCGGGTTTCTCGTGACTGTCGAACTGGTCGCACCGCAGGCCGTGTCGCCGCGCTGGCGACGGCGGCTCTGGTGGCTCATCGGGCTCGGACTGGTTGGCTTTGCCTACGTGGTCATCAAACGGATCCTCGAGATTCTACCGCCGGGGCTGGTCTGATGGCGCTGACACCGCTCTCCGAGGACTCCTGGCTACCGTCGCTCACTCTCCCGCAGCTCCTGCTGGCCGCTTACACCGTCCTCACGATCATCGCGCTCGTCTACGCCGCAAGCACGTCCTCAGCAGCGTTCGGTGCGTATAACTCCCAGTGGGACGGGGCGGGCGAACTTCGAACCGTCGCAGCTGACGCCGGTGCAAACGTGACCGTCGGAACGAACGTAAGTCAGTATCCGACGAGTGACACGGACACCACCGTTGCGGTCGTTCTCTCGCCGGCGGAGCCGTACTCGTCGAGCGAGCGGGCACGAATCGCGGAGTTCGTTCGAAGCGGTGGGACACTCGTCGTTGCCGAGGATTACCGCCCAGAAGGGAATGCCCTGCTCGCTGCCGTCGGTGCTGACGCGCGTTTTGACGGTCGCCCGGTGTACGACAACCGAAATTACTACCGCAACTCCTCGCTCCCGGAAGCGACGCCTGCCGGCGACTATCCGGAGACTGCCGGCGTCGATACTGTCGTCCTCAACTACGGGACGACTGTCAGAGCCGGAAACGCGACGACGCTCGTCAACACCTCCGAATACGCCTACCTCGACACCAACGGCAACGGCGAACTCGACGGCGAGGAGCAGTTAGCGTCCCGACCCGTCGTCACGAGCGAACCGGTCGGCGACGGCCGGGTTATCGCCGTCAGTGACCCGAGCATCTTCGTGAACGCGATGCTCGAACGCGGTGACAACCGACGGTTCGTCCGGAACCTCGTCGCCAGCCACGGCGACGCACTGCTGGACTACTCACACGCCAGTAGCGTCCCGCCGGTGGCCGCTGCCGTCCTGGCCGTCCAGCGGTCAGACGCGCTGTTACTGCTCTGTGGCGTCGTGCTGGTCGGGGCGCTGCTCGCGTACGACCGCCGTCTCGACGAGCATCTCCGGGATCGTCTCCGGGAATACAGTGGCGGCGATCCGGACCCGAATCTCTCCAGGGACGGCGTTGAGAAGTATCTCAGAGCCAGTCATCCAGACTGGGAGACCGCACAGGTAGAGCGAGTAACGGAAGCCATTATTAAACAGCGGGCCGAACGTCAACGCAATGACTGATCCGTCGGTGCTGTACGACCGTCTCAAGGAGGAGACGGAGACAGTTCTTATCGGTAACGAGGAAGTTCTCCGACACATTACTGTCGCCATGCTTACACGCGGTCATGTGCTTCTGGAGGGGGTCCCCGGTGTCGCGAAAACGACGATCGCCACGCTCGTCGCCAACGCGACGGATCTCCAGCACTCCCGGATCCAGATGACGCCCGACCTCCTCCCTGCGGATATCACCGGAACAACGGTGTATCACCAGCGAAACGGCGAGTTCGAGCTGCAGAAAGGCCCAGTGTTTACCAATCTGGTCATCGCCGACGAGATCAACCGCGCGCCGCCGAAAACACAGAGCGCACTCCTCGAAGCGATGCAGGAGGGACAGGTTTCCATTGAAGGGTCGACGCTCGAACTCCCGACGCCGTTTACGGTCGTTGCGACGATGAACCCTCTTGAGATGGAAGGGACGTTCAAACTCCCGGAGGCCCAGCGCGACCGGTTTCAGATGAAACTCGTCACCGAGATTCCCAACTCCGAGGAAGAGCGCGCGATCCTCGACCGATTCGACGCGAACCCGACGCTTGACGCGGACTCTATCTCGCAGGTTATCTCCCGGAGCGAACTTCTGGACGCCCGGTCAGTCGTCCCCGAGACGCATATCGAAGACAGCATCAAGGAGTACATTCTCGCTATCGTCGGCGCGACACGGGACCACCGAAACGTCGTTCACGGGGCCTCACCGCGGGCGACAATCGCCCTGCAGAATACGGCCAAAGCAGTCGCTCGTCTGAACGGCCGGGAGTACGTCATTCCGGACGACGTCAAAGAGATGGCGCTCCCGGTGTTGCGGCATCGTCTCATTATGAACAGCGATGCCGAACTAAGCCAGATCAGCGCCGAAACGGTTATCGAAGAAATCCTTCAGTCGATTACGCCGCCCGGGTCCGACACCGACCACAGTACGGCTGTCGAGACAGCGGTCGGCGACGGCGGAACGAAACGGGAGTTCGAGTAGCGACTGGACCGCAGTTAGCTGTTTTCCGGGGCTGGTGTCGTCTCTCGTTCTCGGGCCGCCGCGCCATTGGACTGCGCCGA
Source organism: Haloarcula hispanica ATCC 33960 (assembly GCF_000223905.1). NCBI lineage: Archaea > Methanobacteriati > Methanobacteriota > Halobacteria > Halobacteriales > Haloarculaceae > Haloarcula > Haloarcula hispanica. The sequence goes on along the minus strand of NC_015948.1, from coordinate 1,575,622 downwards.
TGGTTGTTCGAGTGCATCCCACGAAACGGTCACGACACCGCTGAACCGGTCGTCATCGCGCGTATCGACAGTGACCGGTCGATCAAGTCCCGTGGCAAACCCCACCGCGAGCAGGGACACCACTGGGTGATCTAGCTGGTGAATGTCGCCGAACGCGGGATTGCTGATGGCAATAGAAGCAGTTCGGCTCCCGCCATCGATTTCGATTGTTGTGTCATCGACGAGTTCGAACTGCTCGGACAGGGCTGCGGTCAGTTGCGCCGCTATTGCATCGGGGTCGTTACCGAATTTGCCAGAGATCGTTTGCTCGAACTCGGTGTACAGACGGTCTCCAGTCGGGGGAAGCGATATACCCTGTTCCGCCTCGGCACCGCTCGTAACGAACAGCTCTCCCAACTGGTCTGGATCGGGAACCGCGTACTCGACGTGTTGGGGGACGAACAGGCGCGCATTCGTTTCCGGACGGGATGCCGTTGGGACATACACCGTCTCGGTCTGGAGTTCCAGTTCGCTGACGAGGTGCTGTTCGACATCGGCCAACGTGTCGAACACCGTGTCACTGACCGACGCCGAGACGAACCGCTCGGGAGTGAGATAGAACGTGACGATGCCCGCAAACACACCGGTTCCTGCGAACGCGACGAAGATGGTCTGCAGGGTTGGAAAGAGGAGTGCCGCTATGAGGGATAGTCCACCGACCGCAAAGAAGCCCACTGCGGTCCGTCTGAACGTTGCCCGCTTCGCATGCGCGTAGGAGTCGCGCAACCGGCGGTTCTCCTCCCGTAACACTTCCAGCTCCGCTTCGAGTGTCTGGCGGTCGTGTACAATATCCGTCTGTCGGGTGCTGTCATCGGCTGATGCGTCCAGTTGCGTAGGCTCGGGTTGGCTCATAGGAAATCACGGTCCGAAGCTGCGTCTTCAGTCACGATGTCGAGTTCTATCAGCAGATAGCGATGGAAGAGATAGCCGACGATGGCAATTCCGATGACCACGGTGGCCCCGACGCTGAGGGGGGCCAAGTCCCAGCGCCAGAGCGACAGCCAGGCGAGACTGCCGAGCAGCGGAACGACAAGTGCGACGAGGCTGCCGGCGACTCGCCTGTCGGGTGTCTCGATAGGTACCGAAAGCAACGCAAGGAACAGGCCGCCTTCGACGATGACGAGCGGTAGCAGTGATGGTGTATCGACTGTGACGAGCGCTACCTGTCCGAGCACGACCGCGAGAACGGGTGTACCGGACAGGTAGAGACCGCCGAGGACAACACCGACGAAACCAAGCCATACCGGCCCGCCCCAGACGAGTCCGCCTGTAGCTACGACGATGCCCAGCAGGCCGAGCACGGTGGGTAGTGATCGGCGCGAGCGTGCCGTTTTCAGTGCGACGCTCATGCGTACTCCCTCCGGTCTGTGTTCGCTGGGCTGCCGGACAGAATAGCCGAAATCTGGTCCGGGGACCCAACCTCGTAGGCCGTCACCGAGTCGACCTCGTTCAGTTCACGCCGGAACTGGTCGAAGGTTCGATACCGTTCGTATGCGGTATCGAGATCGGTGAGGAGGTCCGTATCGAAGGCTACTGATGGGGCGATAAACACGACGACCTCCGTTGCGTTGCGTCTCGCCAGTCCAACCGCGTTCCGTAGTTCACTCGGGTTGCTGTCGTCGGTACAGATGACCAGCAGGTTCGCGCTGCGTATCTCGTGTGGTGCCGCCTGGAGCCCGTTGTACAGCGGCTGGTTGGGAAGGTGTCGTTTTGATCCGGCGGCATCTCGATACGCGAGCAACGTCGTTTCCATCGGTGATTGTGTGTCCGCCGTCGGGTTCACCGTCCCTGTCATCCTGCCGGTGTGAGACGCTGTCGTGGTAGCTGTTGCCGGCGTCTCAGTTTCGGTGTCGAGGTCGTTGATCCGATGCCGGCACGACCTGTAGGCCTCGGTTCTCGCCACAGGGATTCTCGATTCCGTCACGCCCGCGTCGTCAATAGTGAGATAGCCCAGGGGATCACGGATCGTTTCGGCACGTTGCTGGAACGCTGCGGCGACCGCTCTGAGGTGATCTAGCTTCGTTTCGCCAGGTGTCCCATCACCCAGAGTCTGCCGGTGATCGAGGACGAGCACCACGCTACGGTTACTCTCAGCCTCGTAGTTGCGGACGTGCGTCTCGTCTAGTCTGGCAGTCGCCTTCCAGTCGACGTATTTCAATGCGTCACCCGGGACATATTTTCGAATCTCCTCAGCTGACAGGCCACCCGTCCGCCCCCGGGCCTCGTGCTCGCCGACACCGCGTAGCAACTGTTTCCCGCTCTGGCCAACGTGAATCGGACCGACCGACGGGGACTCGACTGCCAGTTCGGGGCCGGAAGCCGTCGTGAACGACTGGGTAAACAGCCCGGTGCCGTCACTGACGGTTACTGTGGCTCCGGGAACGGTGTAGTTACCAACAGTCTCCCAGGTGAGCGGAAGCGTCACCGACGAGGACTGCATCGACGTATCGAGATGGATATCCGGAGAGGAACCCGCTTCCATCCGCGCTGCGAGTGGAATCCTTGCCTCGACGGAGAGCGGCAGGTGATCGCCGGCGGCGGCAACTGATGCCTCGAGAGTGTACTTCGTTTCGGCGTCGGTCCGTATTCGGGACCGGTCGAGCGACTGGCTGACGGTGAGTTCGTCCTCGAGTCGTGAAACGCCACGGACGAACGCAAACTGCATTGCGAGCAGCCAGCCTGCGAGCCCGACGGCCCCGACGACTAACAGGGGCGCATCGAGCAGCCCACCACTCACGACGAGACTACCGATAGCAGTGATCGTGAGCCAGAACCGCCGGGTGACACGCATTAGCTTCGGTTACTGAACCGAGCCCATTGAAGATACCGACAGACACAGCCGAGTGCTGGGAGTTCGCATCTATCGTTAATATCGAAATTGATATTGATATTTGGGGGATTATATACTTAACCGTCACTCAAAAATCCTTAGTCATGGATGGTCTGAGTTCACTAGAGATCGGAATTCGAGAACTCTGCTAAATGTAGCTATCGGAATCAGTATTAATATTAGCACTATGCTCACAGACATCTTAGTTGGCGCCCGCCGTCTCGCGAACAACTGGTTCTGTCGCCTGCCGACGGTTCGCGTCGGTGCCGTCGTCCTCGTGACGCTGCTTCTCGCCGGTGTCGTGTTTCCAGTCGCCGGGACGTCGCCGCAGGTGAACACTGCTAGCGGTGGCGGGGCCGATACTCCGGACGTACAGCAGGCTCAGGCCGATTCGAACGCCACTGATACAGACGGAGACGGGCTGGCGGATTCGCTAGAGCGCTCCGTTTACGGCACTGATCCGACGGACCCGGACACGGACGGCGACGGTTATCCGGACGGCATGGAAGTCCGCTGTGAGCAGGCTCTTCCGGATGCAGACCCGCTCCGAACGGACATCTACGTCGAAGTCGACTCTACACAGTCAACGACGCTCAGCGACCCGGTCCGGACATCTATTGTCGAGACGTTTGAGAATGCACCCGTTTCGAACCCCGACGGCTCCACCGGGATCGATATCCATCTCGTCACAGACGATACGAACCTCTCGGCCAACGGGACGGTACACTCGAAATCCCGTGCTGGTGCCGGGAACGACATCTATGACTTCCGGGCCAACCACTCCGAGCACCGTGCTGACGGCTACTACTACGTCCTGCTAACTGACGACGTCGCCTACAACGGGGACGACTACTTCGTCGGTGCGGGCCGACCTGAAATCGCGGCGATGGAGCGGTTCGATTCACCGAAGATCACCGCCTCGCTGTTCATGCACGAATTCGGGCACGCGATGGGGCTCGACGCCCATCAGGACGGTATCGACGAGGAGCGGTACTCCCAGACAGAGTACGACAGCGTGATGAACTACAACGGGCTGTACAGACAACTTTCCTATTCCAACGGCACCGACAGTGTAGGCCGAAACGAGTGGCAGTTCGTTGCCGAGAACCGAACACAGCCCGACATCGACTGCGTCGAGAACGGAACGTGCCCTAGCAGGTGTACCCAGAACTGACCAATTCCGCTAAAGCGACTGTCAACGGTTAGCTGCTGTCTGCTAGCATACTCATGAAGAACGACCCGAACACTGTCTGTAGCCCCAGCACTACGACTGTCGAGGCCAGAAGGGTCGCTGTAGCTGACGGTAACGCCGCCTCGCCGGCGAGCAGCCACTGTCCGAACACGCTCCCGAGGTACAGAATCCCGACTGCAGCCGCGAGAATGCCGATGGACGCGCCGTGCTCCAACTGGAACCGCTCCCGTATCATGCCGACAAGCACACCCTCGGGCTTGTTTATCGGGTTCGCGGCGATGGAACTGAACAGCGCGAGCGTCCAGACCTGATACCCGACGATTGCCAGCAACGACCCGCCGACCATCGTCTGTATGCCGAAGTTAACGCCACCGATCGACAGCCGAGCGATTGATAGCGACATCAACACTGCCCCGACCGACACTAGCAACAGAGCCGGATACGAGAACAGGTAGTCCGGCGCGTTCACGAGCATGAAGCGGACGTGTCGCCAGCCGTCACTGAAACTATCGAGCGTCTCCTCGCCTTCCCGCTCGTGGTAGATAATCGGGACCTCCTCTATGGTGAGGTCGTTCGCACCGGCTTCCATGATCATTTCGCTGGCGAACTCCATCCCGGTCGTCTCTAGCTCTAGCGTTTCGAGCGCGTCCTTGGTGAACACACGGAAGCCGCTGTGTGCATCGCTTACACCGGCTCCATAGAACGTGTTCAGGAACCGCGTCAACAGCGGGTTTCCGACGTATTTGTGGAGTGGCGGCATCGACCCGTCCCGGATCTCGCCCTCCAGTCGGCTCCCCATACAGATGTCCGCGTCGCCGTTCTGGACCGGTTCGAGGAGCTGGGGAATCATCTCGAAATCGTACGTCGTGTCAGCATCACCCATCGCAATGTACTCTCCCCGTGCCTTGTCGAACGCGTAGCGATACGCATAGCCATAGCCCGGTTCATCAGGTGTCACGACTGTCGCACCCCGCTCGCGAGCTAACTCCGGAGTCGCGTCGGTCGAACTGTCGCTCACGATGATCTCGGTCGGCACACGTAACTCCGAGATCGCTGTCTTGATCCGATCAATACATTCGACGATCCCTTTCTCCTCGTTGAGGGTGGGCATCACGACGCTCAAAACCGGCGTGACTTCGCTCTCCGGCGTGACGAGAAACTCGTCTACAGCCTTCGTGATCCCCTGTTGACCCGCTTGATTTGCCTGATTTGCTTGTATCGTCATTCCCGTACCTCGGCTATCGCTGGTGCGTCTGGTAGCATACACTCTCCACTCCCCTGAGCGGCTTCCGATGAACACGGCTAGTAGGCCCCATTTTATCTGAGTTCAATGCCGAATTTCTGATATGTACCGCACGGCTTCCACACAGAGTGTCATGTCAAAGCAGCATATAATAAAGCTGTCGGGTGGGATAATCCATCATTAATAACAATAGTTGTCATGAGAATCCCTCTCCTCCCCTGATTGTACACGATTTCTTCGACCCATGACCACAGTGTGGCGTGCCATCTATCAATAAAGCACATTATTCACGCACTAATGTACGTTGTGAAGCAGATATCTATCAGACTAGTAGACTGTGTCTCCCGCGGTTTCAGCGCCGGATATTTCAAGCAAGGTGATAAAACGGGAGCCGTCACTAGGAAGTCACGTCTGCGAATGTCGAACTACACCGGGAAACTACTACGAGAGGCACTGGGCAGTCGTCTCGGATAGTCTGTAATCGGGAAAATGCGTCAATTCGAGTAGCGTGTTCCGGGTACAGCCACCTGATTCCATGTACCGGTCGGTGGCTTTGGCGTCATGGTTGCTGAGCGTCTCACACTGGGCGACGAAGCCGACTCCGTATCTCGCCACCAACAGCGTGTATCCGCGGCAGTCGCTCCTCCGATGCACTGATCAGCGTTGCGACGCTCAGCCCAAGGACGTAGACGACTCCCAAAAGCATGATAACCGAGATGTCCTTGCTGAACCGAAGTGCCCCACGTATCGATGCCATATACGTACATACCTGGACTGAGTATAAGCCGTTGGGGTCTGATTATTAATATTTGTAATTGGGCGGCCGCTGTTGTCCAGAGCCGTAGATTTAAGCCGCCCTATGTGCTAAACAATAACATGGCCACAGATCAGTCCGAGGGGGCGAGCCTGCATGTGCCACCGCTGGAGAATACAGCGTTTTTCTCCATTGAGGACGACGACGGCTACGTCCGTATTGAACAGTCACTGGGGAACCAGGTCCTGTACACGCCCAATGAGGCGCGGGACATCGCCGAAGCCATTCTCGACGCTGTTGACGAGGCTGTCGAAGAAGAGTAACCCATCGCCAGCCGTCGGCCCTGTTTTGCTGGAAGGCGAGATGGTTTGAACAAGGGAGGTCCAGCATCAGATATGACAGATGCAAGCCACCGGGCGGCGGTTGCCGAGCGAGCGGCCCGCGCTGGCGGTGTCGTTGCCCGCGAGCAGTTCCGGGGCGACCTCAGTGTCGAGTCGAAGGCCAACAAGAACGACCTCGTTACGGAGACGGACCGCGACGCCCAGCGGCAGGTCGTCGCCACGATTCGAGCAGAGTTCCCTGACGACCGATTTCTCTGTGAGGAAGACCTTTCGACGCGGGCCGGGCCCGAGGCTGACCGCGAGCCTGAAGCGGTCGATAGCGTCCCCGACAGTGGTTCCCTGTGGGTCATCGACCCGATCGACGGGACGGCGAACTATGTCCGTGGGATGCGCTTGTGGGGGACGGCCGTCAGCGCAGTTGTCGACGGTGAGCCGGTCGCATCAGTGACCTATCTGCCCTCGTACGGTGACCTCTACGCCGCCGGCCCGGAGAGCGGTACGCGAGACGGGACCGAACTGTCGGTAAGTGGTCGAACCGACCCGGAGACGTTCGCCGTGGCTCCTGTCGGCTGGTGGGATCGCGACGACAGGGACGAGTTCGGTCGGCTGTGTAGCGCTGTCGGCGACCGCTTCGGCGACATTCGGCGTCTGGGTTCGTTCCAGGCCACGCTGGCACACGTTGCCGACGGGGCGCTCGAAGGGCTCGTTTGCACGCGCCCGATGGCCCCCTGGGACACGCTCGCTGGCGTCCATATGGTCAGACGGGCTGGCGGCACGGTCACTGACCTCGATGGCGAGCCCTGGACCCACGACAGCGATTCCGTCGTCGCCTCCAACGGCGAGGCACACGAGGCCTTCGTGGCGGCCGGCAACGAGGCACTCGCTGAGGATTGAACACAGTTTCGCCATCAAATCCCGCCGCGTCTGGCTCGCGGAAGTCCGCTCCACGCACACGGGACCGGAACGCTAAAACCGCCTGCCACCGGTCACTCGGCCATGGAAACGTTCGAGCGAGCCGTCGATGAGTACGGGCCCGGCCAGCTCTGGGTGGGCTCTTTCGCTGCCGTCCTCCTCGTCGCGGTCGGAGCCGTTATGGCCGCTCCACAGGCCGTCTGGGATCGGTTCCTCTGGCAGTACTTCTGGGGGCCAGTGTACGCGGACGCCAAGGCGGCCAGCTGTGCCGAGATGACTGCATCCGGGCCACAACCGCTGTACGATGGCTGTAGGGCGGCTATTCAGGAGGGACGGCTCATCGCCGAGCCGGGATACACTATCGTCTCCGAGATCGGCTACATGTTGATTCTGGTGTATATGCTCGTCGGCGTCTACTTCCTCCTCGAGCGACTGGACATCGCCGAGGACCCGAAGCTCTACTTCGCGTTCGTGCCGTTCATGTTGCTCGGCGGCGCGTTGCGGACTGTCGAGGACGCGACCGACCGCGCGGTGGATGCCGGCGTCTCACCCATCGTCGAGTATCCGCTGAGTTCACTCATCATCAGTCCCGTTATTTACGGCACGGTGTTCCTACTGACGCTGCTCGTCCTCGTCGTCTGCGTGGACCTCGAACAGCGCGGCATCGTCGACAGCTACTACCGGACGACTGGCGCTGTTGGTAGCATTTTCGTCGCCGTGACGCTACTCTATCTTACGTTTGTCGCGCTCACACGCGAGTACGCGACGCTGTACCCGTCAGTCCTCATCACGACTGTCGCACTGGCATCGGCGCTGTCGTACGGTCTGTACCGCCTGTTCGAGTCCTATCGACCGGCGCTGAACGACGGAACCGGCTATATCGGCTTGCTGGTCATCTGGGGCCACGCCATCGACGGCGTCGCGAACGTCCTGCTGGCTGACTGGCTTGACGCGCTCAACGTCCCGCTGACGTACTACCCGAAACACCCGGCCAACGCATTCATCATTGAAGCCACCGAATCTCTCCAGTCAGCCGGTCTGACTGCTGCTATCGGCACGTCGTGGCCGTTCCTGATTGTCAAGCTCGCTGTCGCCTCGCTGGTCGTCTCGCTGTTCAATCAGGAGTTCATCGACGACAGCCCGCGGTACGCGCTGCTGTTGCTCATCGCCGTTACCGCGGTCGGCCTCGGGCCGGGCACGCGGGACATGCTGCGGGCGACGTTCGGCATCTGAATACGGACTGTCCGGTATCTGACTCTCGCTCGTCGGCTGTTGCTACGGGAACGGATGATGCTCCCTGTCGAGTCGCGGCTCGAAGCCCAGATCGGCCGGCACGGCTTCGGCCCGCTCGCCGAAGAACGAACCACCGAAGAACAGCGGCTGTGCCGACGGGCAGACGACACGGACCGCCTCGAATCCGAGCTGTTCGAGGTCGCGCGTCGTCAGCCGCGCTCCGTAGGGCGTGAGTCCCGCGTCAGCTGCCCGGTCACACAACGTCTCTAGCTCCGCCTCGCCGGAGAGGTCTGCGTCCGGGCCGAGCGAGTCCAGCGGGACCGCCGTCTCGGTGGCCGTCAGGTCGGCCCCCTCGCCGGGTGATTCGGCGTAGCGCCCGATTGCACCCTGTGCGTCCATGGCCGCCTCGGGACCCATGCTGTCGAGTTCCATCCAGTTCTGGAGCGCCTCTTCCAGCGCACCGACGGCGGCCGTACCCGGGTCCAGATCCGCATCGGTGCCGAGTGCGAAGCGAGGCCACTCGTCCTGTTCCAGTGCGACGGTGATGACCGGCACGTCCACGTCCTGTGTCAGTAACAGCGCCGTCACCTCGAGCCCCTCGGACGCCGCGCGACGCCGGAGCGTGTCGTACCGCTCGTGGTCGTCGACGGCAACTCGAAGCGGCTCGAACGTCGAGTACCACGACAGCATCGCGGCGTCGCGCTCGATGACCTCGTAGAGCCCGGTCAGCAGCGCCTCGGTGACGGTGTTTCCGAGCCCGAGCCCGGTCGTCGTTGCCGGTCTAACCACGTTCGATGGCGGCGGATAGTGGACGGTCTCGGCGGGAAGCGACCGCCGTTCGTCGGTCAGCAGATTTTCGGCCGGGACCCAGGGAAGCGCCGTCGAGTCGTCCCATTCGGCCTCGTCCCTGACGAACGCGTCGGGTGCGACGGCATCCGGAACATCGACGACCGTCCCGTGCCGCAGATTCCTTTCTCGGTAGACCCCGGCCGCGTACCGCTCGTAGTTCTCGCCCAGCGCTTTCATGAACGCCGTGTCCCAGTCGATGGCAACACCGGCGGCCTTGGCGGCGGCCGATACGTCGCTGAAACCGGCAGTCTCGGCGAGCGTCGACAGGTAGTACGGGGCGGGGAACGACTCGACTTCGCCGACCTCCGTGGCGATACCGACCCGGTCGTCGAGGCCCAGTTCCGCCCGCGAGAGCGCCTCGCTGTCCGGGGCCGTTCGGCGACCGTCGCCGAGGGTACGGCTCGGCGTCTCACTGCAGTCACAGCCCGGGACGGGGAGGAACCGGCGCTGCGTATGTGGGAGTTCCGTAACTGTCCCGAAGAGGGCAGTGTCGCCGTCGAGAAACTGGGTTACCAGTCGGCCCGCCAGCGCTCCCGTGAATCGTTGCGTGGCCGCCGCCGGGGCTTCTGTGATCTCCTCGGTCTCGTCGACCGTCGCCTCGACCCGAGTCCGCAGACAGTCGAAACAGCCCGTCTCGGGTCCGAAGCCGCTGATCGCGGCGTCAGTCACCGGGACGCCGCCAACGCCGCCCAGTTCGACGGCGACCCACGGGACGTCATCGCCTTTCGCTCGGTCGTTCCACGCCGCAAACGTCTCTGACCCGACGGTATCGACGACGACGGCGAGTTCGCCACTGCTGTCCGCCGGTGTCGACGGCTGTGCTACTGTAATGTCGATATCAGCGAGAAACGCAGTGAGTGCGTCGACGGCCGGTCCACGCCCGACGACTTCGACAGTTTGCATGCCGAACCCCTCGCGGTGGAGCGGGAAAAACCTACGCGGCGAGGATCGACTGAGCCACGGAGGCCAGCTCGTCCGGCTCGGCGTCTTTGAGCCGGTCGTCACCGAGCATCAGGCGGAGCCGCGGTCGACCCACGTCGATCGGGACCTTTTCCGTGTCGATGAGGTTCATGTCTTCGAGCTTCGTCTTCGTCCGCGAGAACGTCGCCTTGCTCGCCAGTCCGACGTCTTCGCCCCATTTGCTGATGTCGTACAGCAGTTCGCCGTTCCGTGCGGCCACGAGCAGGCTGATGGTGACCTCGTCGAGACCGTCGCCGTCGCCACGAGCCGTCGACAGAGAGCTGAGAACGTCGTTGAAGTCCGACGCGGTTTCCGGGCCGATGTCGGCTTCCAGCGTGCTCTGGACGCGGTTGAGCGGCGGCGTCCGGAGCGAGTACTCGTCGGCGTCTTCCCAGGTCGAGCCGTAGTAGTCGTAGGCGTTGTCGACGAACGCCGCGTCGTCGGTCCCGAGACCGCCGACCGTGTCGCTGATGGTGACGAGTGCGTACACCGTATCGACAGTTACCGCGACCGAGTGGTTCGGCACGTCGTCGAGCAGTCGCATCGTGAGCCGCTCCTCGTCGATGAGGTCGGCCGCGGTGCTCGCAACGAGGAAGTCGTCCATGACGTCTTTCAGTGCGCGCTCGTCGGCGAGCAGCCGAACTTCGGGAGCGCCCGAATCCGCGTCCAGTGTCGATACAAGCTCAGAGATGGTCCGCCGCGACGGGTTCACGACGTACACCGGCTCGTCAGTTGCCCCAAACACCGTGGTCAACATAGACCCGACGTCGTCTTGCAGGAGATTTTCAGTCATTGTCCCTTGCCAGTATATAGTGTATTATTATATTTAATTTTACCGGCCATACTGTGTTGATTTCGCCAACAATCCGACAACACCCACCGATGAGAGGCGATAAAATATTGGTCAACTGTCCTAAGCAGAAGCCGTTCGTCTCACGGACTGAACCATCTGTTCTGCTCGTCGTCGTCACGCGAATTCGCTCGAATCAGTGGTTACTGTCACTGTCTCCTACCCGCCGGAAGCCACGACTGGAGCACAGTATCAAATCTGTACCTGAGTGCGTACGGAGAGTGTCGCATCAATACGGCTCCTCGGGTGGCCGGTTCGAAAATAGATGACGGCCGTCTCGGCTTCCGTCACGGAGTCTGACAGCTTCGCGCTCGTCAGAAGTCCGTCCGGAGACGCGCAGCGAGGTCGTCGGACCAGTGAAACTCCCCGTCGAAGATGACGGGCAGTGAGGTCTGGCCCAGCGCGTCGGCCAACTCCGTAGCGCCGAGCGAGTGGCTCGTCTGTTCGCCGTTCAGCGCGGCGCTGTCGTCGAACGGCAGGCGGTAGCTCTCACCGGGCCGTTCCGGGGACACGACCGTACACTGGACGTCGAATCCCGTTTCCCCTTTGGAGACCCAGACGACCGCGGGGTGTGCGGGATTGGGAACGATAGAGTAGGTCCCGTCGCCGACGACCGCGTAGTCCTTGCACATCATTATCCGTCGGCGAGCGAGTTCCAGCGCTCGCTGAATGCTGAATCCGTTACTGAGCAGGCGCGCGAAGGCGGTCCCGACCAGGGCGGCGTGTTTGTCCAGCACGTCGGTGAGTGTCACCGCACCGGCGACCGCGCCCTGTTTGACGAGGTCAAGCCCTTCGTCATAGGAGCCACAGGCGTTCAGGAAGAACGTCTGCGTTCGGGCTTCCGACAGCGACGACAGCGCCAGATTGCCGTCGGGACAGCGCAGTCCCTCCTCGTCGCAGTGGCCGATGAAGTGGACGAAATCGGCCGGCTGTTCGAACACGTCGGCCAGTTCGTTGACCGACAGCAGTTCGCTGACCTGGACGTCCATCGGCAGGTCCGCGGCCCGGTATATCTCTGTGACTTCCGTGTGTTCGCCGGCCATCTCCTCGTCGTTGAGGACGACCGCGACCCGTTGGCTGTCGGCATCCCGGTTCTGACTCCGGTAGCGGTTCACGTACGCCTCCGCCGGCGTTTTACAGGCGTCTATCGGGTTCCCCGGAGCGAGCCACGAGTGCAGTTGGCCCTCGCGTAGGTTCGGCTCGATGACCGGTGGGCGCTCGGCCGAACCGCGGCTCAGATACGAATCCGACAGCGTCCTGTCGAGAAGCTCATCCTGGTCGAGCCGGGAGCTGTCCGGCAGGTAGATGAGACTGAGTCGGTCGAGCAGGAACGGCAGGCATCGGACCCGTTCCGGTTCGGGTGAGACGTACGTCGAGAGTGGCCACTCCGGCAGAATCGAGTTCACGGCCTCGTCGGAGACATCGATGTACCGCTCGAGCCGTCCAGCCGGCGACAGCGACCGAACTGTGTCCGGGTCGAGCGAGAGCGCGGACGTGATACGAGCGCCACTCTCGGCTGGATCGACGCGTCTGACCAGACAGTCGAGGTAGAACACCTTCCGGAGCAGCGCCGCGACGCCGGCCTGTAGCGACGGCCACGCGTCGAAAGAGCGGTGTACCGACGTGCCGTCGGCCGTCAACAGTGCTGCATCCCGTGACTCGACTACCACTTCGGCCCCGAGATAGTACGCCAGCGGGGCGCTGACGAGCAGTTCCGCCTCGCACTCCGGAACACGGAGCGTGATGCCAGTCTCCGGACGGTTCTGCCGAACCGGTTCGGGAATACGGGTCGTCTCGCCGGTCGTGACTATCGGCGGATGGCCGCGGAGTTCCGGATGTGAGCGGGACGGCTGCATCGTATGATGGGCCCCACTCAGATGGGTAATCGCCGTTGCGAGTCCGGCAGGTGTCGCGGGGACCTGCAGATGCGGCCGCTCCGCGCTCGTCTCCCAGACGAACCCGACGGTAATACTCGTCGGCTCTTGGAAACCGAGGACAGAGGTAATGCCGGCCGAGTGGAGCGACGCCGGCCCGTCGAAGCGGACGTGGATCCGAATGTCGTCAACGACGCCCAACGGCGACCCTCGGTCGCTATCCGCAGCACGGGCCTCCATCGTCAGCAGGTACTCCCCCTCCTCTAGGGTCGTCGGTGAATCAACTGCTCCAGTATTCGTGTCAGTAGCGACTCGGGTTACCGTGGCATCCACCGCCGGCAGTGCTAACTCGGTGACGGACCCGCTGTAGCAGTCGTCGACACGATGTGGTAACTGTTCGCCGTCCGTAACTTCTCGATCGTGTAACTGGCGCACCAGTGCGCTCGGGTCGACCGTTTCTCCATCCCACTCCGGCGTGTTACTGCTGTTCCGGTCCACCCGCTCGCCTGCCACCCCCCAGGTGACCATGCATAGACATGTGGAACGTCATCTGATATATACGTACGGGTGTCAGGATGTCGTCTCCCCAACTGTACCCGCGGCACCGGACAATGTGTGATAACATAGCACATACGTGGCCCAAAGGGTAGATTATTGTCGTATCGGTCCTGACTCGGATACATGAGCTACGAAACCGTACGGGAAGCGGACCCGGCAGTCGCAGACGCCCTGGAGGGCGAACGAGGCCGGCAGAACGACACGCTGGCGATGATCGCCAGTGAGAACCACGTCAGCGAGGCTGTGATGGAGGCACAGAGCTCCGAACTGACGAACAAGTACGCCGAGGGCTACCCCGGTGAGCGCTACTACGGCGGCTGCGAGTACGCCGACGACGTCGAGGAACTGGCAATCGACCGCGCGAAGGAACTGTGGGGCGCGGACCACGTCAACGTCCAGCCACACTCCGGCTCGCAGGCCAACATGGGCGTCTACCTCGGCGTGCTCGAACCCGGCGACAAGATCCTCTCGCTGGACCTGACGCACGGCGGCCACCTCTCGCACGGTCACCCGGCGAACTTCGCCGGGCAGGTCTACGAGGTCGAACAGTACAAAGTCGACGAGGAGACCGGCTACATCGACTACGAGGGACTGCACGACCACGCCGAGGAGTTCGAGCCGGACATCATCGTCTCGGGCTACTCCGCGTACCCGCGCGAAGTCGACTTCGAGCGCATTCAGGAAGCCGCCGACGCAGTTGATGCTTACCACCTCGCGGATATTGCCCACATCACCGGCCTCGTCGCCGCCGGCGTCCACGAGTCGCCGGTCGGCGTCGCCGACTTCGTCACCGGCTCGACGCACAAGACCATCCGCGCCGGCCGCGGTGGCATCATCATGTGCGACGAGGAGTACGCCGACGACATCGACAGCGCGGTGTTCCCCGGCTCTCAGGGCGGCCCGCTGATGCACAACGTCGCCGGCAAGGCCGTCGGCTTCGGCGAGGCGCTGGCCCCCGAGTTCGAGCAATACGCCCAGCAGACCGTCGACAACGCGGTCGCCCTCGGTGACCGACTCAAGGAACACGGCCTGGACTTGGTCTCCGGCGGCACGGACAACCATCTCGTGCTCATCGACCTCCGTCCGTCCCATCCCGACACCACCGGCAAGGAAGTCGAGGAAGCGCTCGAAGAGGCCGGCATCGTCCTCAACGCCAACACCGTCCCCGGCGAGACTCGTTCGGCGTTCAACCCCTCGGGCATCCGCGCCGGTACGCCCGGACTCACCACCCGCGGTTTCGACGAGGACGCCTGCCGCGAGGTCGCCGATCTCATCTACGAAGTCGTCGACGCTCCACACGACGACGATGTCGTGGCGAAAGTCAGCGACCGCGTGGACGAACTGACCGACGAGTACACGCTGTACGAGTAGCGACAGGCCAGCCCTGTAGCGCGGATTCCGCTGTCCGCCCACTGGCATCTCCCTTTTTGACATCTCTCCCCGACACATCCGGTATGCCCCGCACAACCCGACGCCGGACGCTCTATGCTCTGGGTACCTCCCTGTCGGTGTTCGCTGGCTGTACGCAGTTCGAGGTCGAATCGGGGGCGGAAACCGGGCAAAGCGACGGCGGCGCGAGCGAGCCGACAGCGACGGCCACGGCGGCAGAGACAGACGCCGCTACTGCGACAGACCAGGAGTCGACTGCTGGACAGACCGAAACAGCCACAGAACTCGACCTGCGGGAGGCCAACGTCGTCGGGGTCGAACTCACGGACGAGAGCGGCGGCGACTACCGCTTCGACGTAACACTCTATCACGACGACGACGGCGAGGACGGCTACGCGAACTGGTGGCAGGTCGAGACGCTGGCTGGCGACCGACTTGGCCGCCGGGACCTCCGGCACGCCCACTCGACGGACCCGTTCACCCGCTCGGAGACGCTCCCGGTTCCCGACGAGGTGGCCTGCGTCGTGGTCCGCGGCCACGACCAGACTCACGGCTACGGCGGCCAGGCGATGACCGTAACTGTCCCGGACGGCGAGACGCGGGCCGTCGAGCAGGGAGCGGAGCGCCAGTCAGTCAGCGAATCGGACTGTCCCTGAGCGAGAGCGCGCCTGCCTGTCGCGGCCGGCCGAAATCCGGGACGTTCATACCGCCCCGCGCCGCCGTTGTACCCAATGACAGAGATTATCGACGGCGACGCCGTCGCACAGTCGATTCGGGATGACCTGGTCGCGTCCATCGACCACCTCGCCGACGCGGGCGAGCGCCCGTCGCTGGCGACGGTCCTGATGTCCGAGGACCCGGCCAGCGAGACCTACGTCTCGATGAAACAGAACGACTGCGAGGAGGTCGGTATCGAGGCAATCGACATCGACATCGACCCCGACGCGGACGCTGCCGAACTGTACGACACTATCGAGGACCTCAACGCCGACGACGACGTCAACGGCATCCTGGTCCAGATGCCGGTCCCCGACCACGTCGAGGACAGGTCGGTCCTGCGAGCCATCGACCCGATGAAAGACGTCGACGGCTTCCATCCGGAGAACGTCGGCCGACTCGTCGCCGGTGACGCCCGCTACAAGCCCTGCACACCCCACGGCATCCAGAAGCTCATCGAGAGCGTGGGTGTGGACACAGAAGGCAAAGACGCCGTCGTCGTCGGCCGGTCGGACATCGTCGGCAAACCGATGGCGAACCTGCTCATCCAGAAGGCACCGGGCGGCAACGCGACGACGACGGTGTGTCACTCCCGCACCGAGAACCTCGCCGAACGGACGCGCAACGCCGACATCCTCGTCGCCGCGGCTGGCGTCCCGGAGATGATCGACGGCGAGATGATCGGAGAGGGCGCGACGGTCATCGACGTGGGCATCAACCGCGTCGACGCTGACACCGAGAAGGGCTACGAACTCGTCGGCGACGTGGAGTACGAGAGCGCAAAGGAGGTCGCTGGCGCAATCACGCCGGTCCCCGGCGGCGTCGGTCCGATGACTCGCGCGATGTTGCTGTACAATACGGTCAAAGCGACGGGCCTGCAACACGACATCGACGTCGACCTGCCCTGAATGCCGTCGCTTGCGGATTTTGCGGACCGCGACGTGCACACCCGCCGAGTAACCAGAGAGACTGACACGGCGGGCGTAGACGGCGTCCGCGCCCGTGCTGACCGCGGCCTTCGCTGGGCGGTCGGCGCGCTCGTCACCGACCCGGCGGACCGCCTGCTGTTCGTCTACGAGGACGACATCTGGAAGCTCCCGGGCGGCGGCGTCGAAACCGGCGAGACGCGTCAGGAGGCAGTGTGCCGCGAGGTCCGCGAGGAGACTGGTGTGCGTATCGCTGTCGACGAACTGGCTGCCGTCACCGAGGTCACAGTAACCGACGGCGACCGCGAGGCGACGTTCTTCTTCGGAACCTATCGCGGGACGGCAGATGCAACGGCGCTCGCGTCGGACCCCGGCCTCGACGGCGAATCGATAGAGACCGTCACGTGGCGGGACTCGGTTCCCGAAAACTGTCTGGACGAGTCGCTTGTACGGCGACTCCGGTGACGGTTACACCGTGTCGTCCTCGATTCCGGTGAGCCAGTTTTCAGCTCTGACGAAGGCGCTCTCGTCGCCGGTGATGTACGACCCCAGGTCCCGCGCTGCATGGACGAGGCGGTTCGCGTCCGCGGGGTCGACATCGCCGTCCAGCGCCTCGACCCGCTTTCGATGGTCGCGAATCCGACCGGAGAGCTGTCGTGCGGTCGGTTCCGAATTGGCGTCCAGATACGTCCGCACGTCGCGCTGATAGCTGTCGACAGCGGCCGCCATCGCCAGCCCGTACGGCACGCGAAGGGCCGACGGGACCTCGTCGACGGCCGGACGGTCGCCGTCATCAGCCCCGCCGAGCAGTTCATAAAAGTACCGCTCTGCCGGGTCGCCGCTGCGTAACTCCCGGGCGAGGTGTGCGCCGACGTGCTGGAGTTCGACCGCGGCGACGAACGTCGGGTCGAGCGGGCGGAGCTCGCCCGCGTCGATGAACCCCCGCTTGCGCGTGTACTCCCGGCAGCGCTCCGCTGCCGCGTCGGCGACTTCTCGGGTCGTATCCGCATCGATTCGGCTCCGCACCGGCGTCAGGTCGAGCGTGGCCGGTGCGTCGGTGTGTTCGGTGTGCTCGTCGATGCCGACACTGTGGATGCTGCCACAGTCCGGACAGGCAATGCTTCCCGTCTCGTAGTACCGCCACCGCGTGCCACAGTCCTGACACTCGCGCTCCCCGCGGACTTTCATACCTGATGCTGAGAGGGCAGCCCTCAAGATTGTTCCGTGAGGGCTGTCTACACCAACGTATGCGCTCGGAAGACGAGATCCGTGAGCAGTACGAGTTCCTTGCTGAACAGTTAGACGACGAGGAGATGGACCACGAGCGGGTCCGAATGATGTTTACCCACTACAAGCGGGCACTTGGATGGGTACTTGAGGAAGAACACATCTAGGTTAGTTACAGCTTACATTCGATTCTAATTCGATAACTAACATCTGCTGGACGGGGCCGGTACTTTTAAGTTATTCTGCCCCATTCGACCAAGTGACGCTTCGCTTGGAGGGCCGAAGCGTCAGCGGGGACCAATTCAGGGCGGCAAGCGGTCGCGTTTTTCGCGACCGCTTTCCACTTACTTCGCTGCTAACGACCAGATACGAGCGATTGCTGTACATCCGAAAAGGAACCGCTGGACGATACGACGTACTCGATAGACCACTCTGTGTCTGTCGCGTTCTCGGGCCACTCCGGTTCGACTCCGATACTGAGTTACCGTCGCCCACTCCGGACTCGCGCGCTCGGCGTTCACCTCGAACTCCGCCTGTGATGGCGGCGCGACGTGGCCCCGACCCCTCCCTGCGCTGAGCGTGATCTCAGATCTATCTCCCGGAGAGTCGACCACCGTTCTGAGATATGCTGCGACGGCGCTGTGGTCGAGTCCTTGCTCGCTTTCGAGCAGGACTGTTTCTACCAACCTCTCAGTGCCCTCCAGTGACAAATAATACTGTCGCCATCAGTTTCCGAAGAATGATGATATACTGACTGTATTTACCATTTGAACAAAACGATGACTGAGGGCCTAAATACAGAAAATTCGATACTCTGGACTACCGAAACAACATCAAGTTCTCTGGGCCGATATATTTAACAGTATAGATACTAAATCATTACATAGGAAAACCGATGCACGACTTGACAGGATTCCAGCGTGACCTTCTCTACGTGATCGCTGGCAGGGAAGAGCCCCACGGCTTAGCTATCAAGGAGGAGCTCGAAGCGTACTACGAGAAGGAGATCCATCACGGTCGTCTGTACCCGAACCTCGACACTCTGGTCGACAAGGGACTGGTCGAGAAGGGCCAGCGCGACCGCCGGACCAACTTCTATACGCTTACGCGCCGCGGGCGTCGTGAGATCGACGCCCGCCGCGAATGGGAAGACCAGTACGTCGACCTGTAAGAGTGTCGCACCGCCCCTTGTGCTGAGGCCGTCGTATCGTCGGTAGCGGTGGGTCCGTCTTCAGTGACGGGAGCGGGTAACGCTACGATGACAGCATTCGTCGCTGGAGTCGTTCAGCGTCATGTGGTGTCGGGTTGGTTCACCATAGGTGACTCGTGGCACTCGATCACGAACCTGGCTCCGCCGCTCTCGCCCTCAGTGGCTGATATGTCCCACCCGTGGGCCTGCACGATGTCTTTAACGATAGCGAGGCCGAATCCTGTCCCCTCCGCGTTTGTGGTATATCCTTGTTCGAACACTGCGTCACGTTCTTCGCTGGGGATACCTGCCCCGGTGTCTTCAACGTAGAACCCGACCGCGTCGGGTAAGGACCCGGCTTTGACGGTCAGGTCAGCCGACTCGTTGTGCTCGACGCTGTTTCGGAACAGGTTTTCGAACATATTCCGGAGCCGATTACGGTCGCCATCGATCTGGAGCGTCGTTTCGACGACGAGGGTCGCCCCGCCAGTCTCGACGCTCTGCCAGGCATCGTATGCGATCAGTTCGAGGTCTACCTCGTCGGTCTCAGTCACCGTTTCTCCTGAGCGAGCCAACGTGAGCGAGTCGTCGATGATCGACTCCATGCGCTCGAGTTGCTCCTGAATCGTCCCGATCGACGCGTCGTGGCTAGCGACATCGCTCTCAAGTAGGCTAAGTCGTCCACTCGCGACGTTCAGTGGGTTCCGGAGGTCGTGCGCAACGATGCTCGCAAACTGGTCGAGCCGTTCGTTCTGCCGTTCCAGTTTCCGCTTTCGCTGTAGTTGCTCGGTCACGTCCCGGGAGTTGAGGACGATCCCCTCGACGAACGGGTCGGCGAGCAGATTTGTTGCGTGCGCTTCGATGAAACGCCAGTTACCCGCTGCGTCGCGGAACCGCACGACGTACGTGCCGGAGTAGCCGTAATCGTCGACGTATCTGGCCAGGTCCTCAACAACACCCTGTCTATCGTCGGGATGGATGTATTCGACGACGTTCTCACCGACCAGCTCGGGGGGTTCGTATCCAAGTATCTTTTCGACCGGTTGGCTGACGTACGTGAACTCCCCGCCTTCGTCCAGTACAGTTACCATATCCGAAGACCGCTCGATGAGTCGCTGGAACCGCTCTTCGGCGATACGGCGCTCAGTCACGTCACGGTAGATGAGCAGTTTTCCGATCACCGAGCCAGTTTGGTCGGTAAGCGTTGAACGGTTTATATCGAAGTAATGGGGCCCACTGTCGGACTCAATGACGACATCGGCGTCGGCACTGTCGTCGCCGTCTGGTAGCGAGTCGTAGGACGGCATGACCTCCGTCGCAGACCGGCCCAGCGCCGTCCCTTCATTGTCGAGGAGGGCTGCGCCAGTCTCGTTTACGTCGACAAGCCGCTCGTCTTTATCGACGACGAAGACGGGGTCGGCCATTTCTTCGACGAGCGTGTGCCTCGCGACGGGCATCAGGTCAAGGAGGTCAAAGCGAAAGAGCGCGATCGCGAAGACAATCCCGGTAAAAGTGAATGCGAACGCCGTCTGGTCTGCGGATCCCATCGGACCGCTGCCGAAGACGAACACCACGCTCGCAATCAGCGGAATAATGCCGCCAAGCAACATCAACGTCGCCTGTGTTCGGTACCGACCGCTCCGCCTGAGTCCGAAGAGCGCGACGATGACGTACGTCGTCCCTATCAGACTATACTGGTACAGGAGATTGAGCCAGAAGATGGGGCCGTTCTCGCGCTCTGGATTCGCGAGCGGCGGTCCCTGCACGAACCCGTCGAGGGTCCACATCAGGTCGTGTGACTGTGCGGTCACGACAAACCCCAAAATGACGACCGGCGGAGCGAGCAGTAGCGCCCAGCGTCGGCGAGTGAGAACCGATTCCCGGCCGCTGTATGTCAGCCCGAACCAGAACTGCGTTGGCCCGAGTCCGAGCAACCCGAGGTATTTGACAAGGAGACCGGCCCGGTACGTCGACATAGACGTGCTTGCTGCCAGTATGCCGTTACCGAGCGAATAAACCGCTACGCAGACCATTATCGCGGCGAGCGGGACCGCTCCGCGGACTCCCCTCCGGCGGATCGCAATGCCAGCAATTCCCAGATTTATACCGAAAGCGATGAGGAGAATCCACGTCGGTATGCCTGGCGCTAATCCCACACAAAAGAGTTGATTTAGGGCTTGTTTATAACTTCCTTCTATTATCAATGTTGAATAAGTATGTCTGTGAGTACATACATTATGCCTGAATATACCGTCTTATCCATGGATAACGGAAGACAGTAGACAGCAATCAGGTAGTCGATGTTTGATTGAGTGATACTCGTGGGAATACAAATACCGGAAACTGAGGGCGGAGGTGTGTCTGTGCTAAGAGCGATGATGTAATATTTCACGCATACAGCCTCGATTATCGGCAGAATACACTGTCTGTTTCATGCCAGTATGTAGCTCTCAAGCCAGAGACAACTTCCGAGAGATGTAATAGGCTGTCATAGCGGAGAGAGGAGTGAATCAGTCGCCGCATCTCGGACATTTCAGACTAGACATCAGGTAAACGGGTGCGGAACGAATGTATGACATCACCAACTGTTAACTCACAACTCACGTATGGGCGCTATGTCGACCCTCCTGCAACTATCCCCGGAGCCGATTCAGGCGACCGTGTTTCGAATCCTGCTTGCGGGGGCGCTCGGGATGTTTCTGGGCCTCGAGCGGGAGTGGTCACAGAAGTCAGCCGGTGTGCGGACGTTTGCACTGATTAGCCTGCTCGCTGCGGTGTTCACGCTGGTCGAGAGCCAGGCACTGCTCGTCGTGGGAGGCGTGCTGGTCATCGTGCAAGGGATTTTGCTCGCAGTGCAGGGGCTCCTCGGCGATGCGGAAGCCGATGGGCTGTCACTGACCACATCCGTGTCGATGCTCGTCGCCTACGGCGTCGGGGCGCTGGTCGCACAGGGGTTCATCCTCGAAGGCGTCTCAGTCGCCGTCTTCTCGTCGCTGCTGCTGGTGCTCAAGCGGGAGCTCCACTCCCTGGCGTGGGGGCTCTCCCGCGAGGAACTGCGCTCGGCGACGGAGTTCGCCATCCTCGCTTTCGTCATCTACCCCTTGCTCCCATCAGAACCGGTCGAGATACCTGGGGGACTGCTGGACATCGCCGTGGAGTTGCGGGTCATCTGGCTGATGGTGGTGTTCGTCGCCGGCATCGGCATCGTCAACTACGCTATCGTCCAGACCTACGGCGGCCGTGGCATCGCCGTCACCGGCTTTTTCGGCGGCCTGGCGTCGTCGACGGCGGTGGTCGGCACGATGCTTGACCACGTCCGACAGCAGCCGGACGCGACCTCGTACGCGGTAGCTGCGATTCTGCTCGCCGACGCGGCGATGGCGCTCCGGAACCTCCTCATTACCGTGTTCTTCACCATCGAACGGGGCGTCCTGGTCGAGGCGATCCTCCCGCTGGGAGCCGTCATCGTCGGCAGTGTCGCCGTCGCCGCGTACACCGCCGACTGGTCAGAAACAGTCGAGATGGGGCTTGAAAGCCCGTTCTCGCTACGGAACGCGCTGGCGTTTGGCGGTGTGTTCCTGTTAGTCGTCGTCGGCGGCGGGTTCGCGGAAACGCAGTTCGGGACGGCGGGGCTCTACATCACGTCGGCACTCAGCGGCCTGGTTTCCAGTGCTGGGGCGACGACCTCGGCCGTGTTGCTGTACCGCGGCGGCGCTATCGACGGGCCGACGGCGATGTTCGCCATTCTGACCGCGACGGCTGCCAGCATCATGGTCAAAGCTGCACTGACTGCCCCAGGACCGAACCGCGCTTTCGCCACGCGCGTCGCGTTCTGGAGTTCGGTGGTCCTGGGTGTCGCAACGGTGCTGGCGCTCGGACTCTTCGTTTAAAACTGGTAGCGCCGGTCGTCCTTGTCCTGTTGCTGTGGGAAGTCGTTCCCGGTCATCTGATCGAAGGTCATCCCCGAGAGATACTCGTCGTACGTGCAGTCGTAGCTCGACCGGAGGTGGAAATCCAGCGTCCCGCGGTCGACGGTCGACTGGAACAGCATGTGAACTGCGCGCCTGACGAGTTCGTCCGGGTCATCCGGGTCGAGTGCGACAGACAGCATCGCGAGTTCGTTGCGCGTCTCGCGGTCGATAGATAGCTCGAAGTCGTCGTCGAAGTCACCGTACGCCGCTTCGATATCCTCCTGTAGGTCGTCGAGGCTCATACGAAGGGGGACGGTGAGCGCGAGGAAACCCCTTACGACTCGTCCGGGACCGCTCCCTCGAAACACGGATGTCTACGATTATAACATATGATAAATTATATCATGGACTGAACATAACGGTTGGTAGCGGTCAACTACCGAAGGATTCAGATTAGATAATGACAGGTGGTGGGGACGAGACAGCAGCGTCCAGCCAGCCCGACGGGCTGCTAGAGCGGCTTCACGCAGTCCTCCCGGACGTGTACACGCGTAACTACGTGGCGAAGTTCGCTGTCGCGCTGGCGGTAATCGTCGTCGTACTCGCAGCCGTCGGCTTCGGCAGCTACCTGCAGATACAGGACCGGGTCGTCAGCGACGCGGTGACGGACCTCGAAACGTCGGCCACGCATCGCGCCGACAGTATCGGGCAGTGGCGGACGACCACCGAGACGGAGGCCATCGCTATCGCAGCCGCAGGGGTGTACGGCACTGGGACGCCCGCAGATATCAGACAGTACCTTACGACAGCAGCCACGGCAGAGTCGTCACAGATTCGTTCGCTTCACTACGTCTCCACCGTCGACAACTCTCAGATAGTCGTCGCGAGCACCGGAACGAACACAGAAGGCCGGCCACCGCGGGCGGTCGAACCCGCGTGGGAGTCCCCTGTGATGGCGACGATGAACGGCTCCACCGACACTGGCACAGTGATCCACTCGACAGCATACGCGGACGGTGACAACCATTCGATGGCGTTCGTGACTCCCGTCTCCGATGGAGCACTAGTGCTGGTTGCCCGGGTCCCGGTCGAGCAGTTTCAGGACGGGCGCGACGGGTTCGAGACGCAACTGCTCACTGGGGACGGAGACCCGCTTATCAGCGACCAGGGTGGTTCCGTGCCCATCAGTCAGGACGGTCTCCGGGCCGCAACAGCGGGCCGAACGACGACTATCGAAACGGGGTCCCATGTCGCGACGTACACGCCCGTCAACGGTACATCGTGGGTGGTCACGACGAGTGCGACGCAAGAGACACTGTACGGAACGAGTCGGCTCGTCCGCTGGGGCTTCCTCGCTGTCATCGGGACGGCAGTCGCCTCGCTGGGCATCGCGGGATATCTTTTCGGACGGCATACGGTTCGGCCCCTGAGACAGCTCCGTAACCGGACGCAGGCCATGGAACAGGGTGACCTCGGCGTTGACATCTCGACAGCCCGGCAGGACGAGATCGGGAGGCTGTACGACGCCTTCGGAAATATGCGGGACACGCTCCGGCGTCAGATCCGCCAGGCCCAGGCGGCTCGTGAGGAGGCCGAGCGGTCGAGCCACGAACTCGAACGCCAGAACGAGCGGCTGGACGAGTTCGCGTCGACGCTGAGCCACGACCTTCGAAACCCGCTCACGGTCGCCCGGGGGCACGTCGAACTGCTTGCGACGCGGCTGTCGGACCCGGAGACGGACTCGGACGACCTCCAGACCCACATCGAGAAACTCGAAGACGCACACGACCGTATCGAGTCCATAATCGACGACGTGTTGACGCTGACGAGAAAGGGCGCAAGCGTCGAGGAGACGGCCCCGGTTCCGCTGGAGGCCGTCGTCACTGACGCGTGGGACAACATCGACAACAAAAACGCCAGCATCGAGGTCGCGGGCAGTCGAACCATCGACGCCGACCGGACGCGGCTCTTGCGAGCCCTCGAGAACCTGTTTCGCAACGCCCTCGACCACGTCGGCCCGAAGGTGACCGTCACGGTCGGGCTGACGGAACACGGCTTCTACGTTGCCGACGACGGGCCGGGGATTCCGAGCGAAGCGGTCGACAACATCTTCGAGTACGGTCACACGACGAGCGCGGACGGTACCGGGCTCGGCCTCTCTATCGTCAAGACCATCGCGGAGGCCCACGGTTGGCGGCTGTACATCGATACGACCTACCCCGACGGCGCGATGTTCGTGTTCGCGGACGTGTTCAGCGAGGACGAGCCGGACTGGTACGGGACCGAGTTCGAGTGGGGACGGTCCGAAGTCGACGACTGATACTGTTGGCTGTAACTACTGTAAGATATCCGCCATCTCAGGGCGGCGATTCTTTCCAGACGTACAGCCGACGGGATGGGCGGCAACGACCGCCACGCACAAATCGGGACAGGGCTAAACGGGGGTATGACCGACCAGTCGACAGCGACGGACCGTCATGGGGCCGTGCCCGCGGACCCGTCGGCTGTCCAGGACGCGCTCGTGGAGTGGTACGAGGCGGACCACCGCTCGTACCCGTGGCGGGAGACGACTGACCCCTACGAGATTCTCGTTTCCGAAGTGATGAGCCAGCAGACCCAACTGGACCGGGTCGTCGACGCCTGGGAGGACTTTCTGGACCGCTGGCCGACTGCGGCGGCCCTGGCCGAGGCCGACCGTTCGGATGTCGTGGGCTTCTGGACCAGTCACTCGCTGGGCTACAACAATCGTGCGAAGTACCTCCACGAGGCGGCCGGCCAAGTGGTCGACGACTACGACGGCGAGTGGCCCCGCGACCCGGACGGCCTCAGCGACCTGATGGGTGTCGGTCCCTACACCGCCAACGCCGTCGCCTCCTTCGCGTTCAACAACGGGAACGCCGTCGTCGATACGAACGTCAAGCGTGTCCTGTACCGCGCCTTCGACGTGCCGGACGACGATTCAGAGTTTGAAGCGGCCGCAAGCAAACTCATGCCCGGGGGCCAGTCGCGAGTCTGGAACAACGCCATCATGGAACTGGGCGGGGTTGCCTGCGAAAAGACGCCGGATTGTGACGGCGCACAGTGCCCGTGGCGTGAGTGGTGTTCGGCCTACGAAACGGGCGATTTCACCGCGCCGGACGTCCCGACCCAGCCCGAGTTCGAGGGGAGCCGTCGACAGATGCGCGGCCGCGTCATCTCGGCGCTCAAGGAGTACGACGAGCTACAACTGGACCAGTTGGGGCCGCGTGTGCGCGTGGACTACGCGCCCGAGGGGGAGTACGGCCGCGAATGGCTCCGAGGGCTTCTGGAGGATTTGGCCGACGACGGGCTAGTCGATGTCGAGAACAGCGACGGCGAGGCGGTCGCGCGCCTCCAGCGCTGACCGCCAGTGGCATACACCCTTGAACCCGTGCGGTCAATACGTCCACAATGGCTGGCTTGCTGGGTTCGGTCGCTCTCATCGTCGTCGCAACCGCTGTCATCTGGAAAGGGAGCGCGTACTTCGAGCGGGCCGCAGAACGGCTGAGCAAGTACTACGGGTTACCGGTGGCGGTTCACGGCGCAATCGTCGTCGCCGTCGGGTCGAGCTTTCCCGAGATAAGTTCGGTCGTTATCAGCACCGTCGTCCACGACGAGTTCTCGCTGGGCGTCGGTGCAATCGTCGGGAGCGCGATATTCAATCTGCTCGTGATTCCGGCCCTCGCGGCGCTGTCGAGCGAAGAACTCCGGTCGACGCGTGACATCGTCCACAAAGACGCCCAGTTCTACGTCATCAGCGTCCTCATCCTGTTCATCGTGTTCGCGCTCGGGGCGACGTACGTTCCGGGCGGGACCAATCGGGCGGCTATCCTGACCCCGACGCTCGTCGCCGTTCCGCTCATGGCCTACGGTATCTACGTCTTCTTGCACCAGCAGGACGCCAGCGAGCACGTCGCAGACGAAACCCACAGCGTCCGTCCGGGACGGGAGTGGGGAATGCTGGGGGTCGGACTCGTCGTCATCACGGTCGGCGTCGAGGGGATGGTTCAGGGCGCGCTCGCCCTCGGTGTCATCTTCGACACGCCGACGTTCCTCTGGGGGTTGACCGTCATCGCCGCCGGGACGAGCCTCCCTGATGCCTTCGTCAGCGTCCGGGCCGCGAAAAACGACGACAGCGTCACGAGTCTGACGAACGTTCTGGGAAGCAATACGTTCAATCTGCTGGTGGCGATTCCCGTCGGCGTCCTCCTTGCAGGGCGGGCGACAATCGACTTTCTCGTGGCGATTCCGACGATGGGGTTTCTGGGGTTCGTGACGCTGGTGTTCATCGTGTTCATCCGGACGGACCTCGAACTCTCTGACCGCGAAGCGTACACGTTGCTTGGTCTGTACGTGGTGTTCGTCTGCTGGATGGCCCTCGAATCGGTCGGGCTCATCGAGACGGTCAGTGGTATCTGAGACGGATCGCGTTTGCTGACGCTACTCGTCGCCTTCTTCGGGCGACAGCTCGCGGGAATACACGGCCTCGTCGTAGGGATCGCCGCCGATCGTGAGTGTCCGAGTCTTGGTCCGCTCGAAGCCGAGGTTCTCGAAGAACTCCCGGCTCCGGTCGTTCGAGGCCAGGTCGAGCGCCCGGAACTGCTCAACGCCGTGTTCCAGAAAGATGTCTTCGAGCCGGTCGTACAGCGCCGTCCCGACACCCTCCCCGTGGTAGTCCGGGTGGACGTACAGCCGCAGCATCGTCCCCATCGTATGCATGGTGATGCCCTGGGTGAAGCCGATGATTTCGCCGTCCTGTTCGGCAACCAGTAACGTCGCCTCGATGTCGTCGAGGTCGTTGGCGGGGACGCCGCCGGCCCACCCGTGGAGCGCGCTGCCCAGCGGGTCGGCGTACCAGTCGGATATCGTCTCGTCGATGACGTCGGAGTCCAGCGAGTCGTAGGCGTCGTGCCACGCCGCCCGTGCGACCCGGCGGATGCCGTCGGCGTCGGCGTCGAAGGCTCGGCGGATGGTCGTCATGCGTGTCCCGACGACGGACAGACAGATTGTTCCGAGCGGGTGCCACAGTGGGTGGACTGACGCGATAGGCGGCGCAGTACCCGGGGATCTGCCAGATGCTGAATCGTGTCGCGTACCATAGATGCTGTGTCTATCGGTTCGTTTGGGCTATCATGGCTAATATCCTCTCCCCGGTGTGTGAACCATTCCCATAATCTATCATGGTTTATCATTAGGTTTATGTAGTTGACACCCATTGGTGGTCTTGTATGAGGACAGTCATCCTCGGTGTCATCGGCTCCGACGCGCACGTCGTTGGGATTACCATTCTGGAACGAGCGTTCGAAGCGGCAGGGTTCAACGTAGTCAACCTCGGTGTCCAGTCGTCCCAGTCGGAGTTCATCGACGCCGCGGATGAACACGACGCCGAAGCGATACTCGTTTCGTCGCTGTACGGCCACGCCGAGCAGGATTGTCAGGGGTTCCAGCAGCAGATCAACGAGGCGGGTCTGGACGTGACGACCTACATCGGCGGCAACCTCGCTGTCGGGCAGGACTCCTTCGAGGAGACGCGCGAGACGTTCAAAGCGCTCGGTTTCGACCGGGTCTTCGATTCGGAGACCGACCCTGAGGAGGCTATCGAGGCGTTGAAAGCCGACCTCGGCCACCGCTCCCGTGAGGAAGCGTCGTCCGAGAAGGTTCAGCTCGGCTCCTGAGCCACGGACTCCTTTTGCAGCCGTTAGCGTAGCGAACATGCGTAATCCGCCAGCCACTCATCGACTGCTGTCGTCGACCACGCACAGCCCGGGGTGCTTTACGACCAGGGTCCCTATGGAGTATAATGTCACACATGACAGCTGAGCTGAGTGACGGCACCGAAATCAAGAACATTCACGACGTGGTCGAGGGGTCGAACGGTGTCCATCTGAAGAAGGAGGTCGGCAGTGGCGGGCTCGAACGTGTCGCGTACATCCCGTATCCGAACCTCCTCTACGTCTACCACGACAACTGAGCGTCGGCCAGAGCGACCTTCATGGCCTGACAAACCGACAGCCGGAAAGGGACTAGCGCTGCGCCTCGTCTCCCCCATCGATATACCGGCCCCACTCCATAGACCCGACATGTCCGAACCACACATCGTCGGTGTCGTCGGCAGTCTCAGAGAGGAGAGCTACACCAGGGTCGGTATCGAGCGCGCGCTCGTCGCCGCCGAGGAGTTGGGGGCGACCACGGAACTGCTGGATCTTCAGGAA
The DNA here is from genome assembly GCF_000223905.1 of Haloarcula hispanica ATCC 33960. NCBI lineage: Archaea > Methanobacteriati > Methanobacteriota > Halobacteria > Halobacteriales > Haloarculaceae > Haloarcula > Haloarcula hispanica. The sequence goes on along the minus strand of NC_015948.1, from coordinate 1,546,398 downwards.
TTCGACCTACCGGTGTTCGATGCCGACCATCGCGAGGTCGGCGACGCTGTCGAGTTCGCCGATAGAGTTCACGCGGCTGATTCAATTCTGCTGGGGACGCCGGTGTATCACGGGTCCTATTCCGGCATGCTGAAGAACGCACTCGACTACTGTGGCTTCGACGAGTTCGAACACAAAACCGTGGGATTGCTAGCGGTCGCCGGCGGGGGCTTTCCCATCACCGCGCTCGAACACCTCCGCTCGGTCTGCCGGGCGCTGAACTGCTGGGTCATCCCGCATCAGGCCGCGGTTCCGAACGCACACAATCACATCGCTGACGGTCAGATAGTCGACGCCGATATCGAGGAACGCGTGACGTCGCTCGGTGAGGAAGCAGTCAAGTACGCGAACATCGAGCCGGACTCGGCGTGTTTCGAGAGTACGGAGAACGTCGGAGCGGACGATTAGCCGTGAGGACCGCTGTGCGTGTCCGAGCCGAAGGGGGCTGACGGATAGAAGGAAACGGTCAAACCGGCTCGCGCCCAAGTTTCAGGCGTGACTCAGTGGGTCGAGAATCCGACCGGTGGCCGGGACCGCGGGCCAGCCGCGCTGGTGCGTGCGTGGGTGGAAATACTCCGCCGTCCGCGGCGGTTCTTCCGGACCGGCGTCGCGCCGGGTGACCAGGCCCCGGGGCTGGTGTTTGCGGCGACAGTAGTCCTCTTCGAGGAGGTGAGCCGCTACGCCGTCGTCAAGCTGGCCCAGCGGGGACTGCTGTCTACGGGGCCGTTCGACTACCCCGCTATCGGTGGCTTCTCGCCCGGCGTCGCGGTACTGGCGCTGTTTGCTATTCTCGTGTTCGTCACGCCGGCGACGGTGCATCTGACGGCGGCGCTACAGACGCTGCTGTTGCTTCCCCTCGGACTGCTCCCCGTCGCGTCGGACCGCGGCGGCGTGAGCGAAACCGTCCAGGTGATGTGCTACGCGATGGCCCCCTGTCTGCTGGCGGGGCTGCCCAGCGCAGAAGTCCGAGTGCTCGTCACCGCCTGGGGCGCGGGCCTGTACCTGCTCGGCACTGCCGTCGTCCACAATATCCGGCACCCCGTGGCCGCAATCGTCGGAGCCGTCCCCGCCGCAATTATTTTCGGCTACGGCTTCCGGGGCTTTCAGGCCGTCTCGGTGCTGGCCGCTGACTACGGGTTTTAGGGTCCGCCGGCGTGCGTTTCCACACGATGCTCAGTATCGACATCGACCAGTTCATGCTGGAACTCAAAGATGGAGCGTTCAAGAGCGTCGGCCCGTCGAACAAGGAAGCGACGATCAAGATGTACGACGTGGAGGGTGTCGACGTTCGCGAGTACGGCGACAAGCGCGTGAAAATTGCCTTCGAAGACGAACAGGGAAGCGAAATCGAGGTCGCTCTGTTTCCTGAACAGGCGAAAGCGGTCGCTTCAGGGCTCGAACTACTGGAAGAAGAGAGCGAGATGTTCGAATAGCGGCCCCGTTTGGTTCGTCCGGAATTCGACAACCGTTTTAGGCCCGACATGCTTGCACCGTGTAATGGGTTCGTGTATCATCTGCGGCAAATCTGTCGAAGGACGCATCTGTGACCTCCACGAGGAGGACGCCCTGTTCGAGTTCCGTGGCTCGCGTGCCGACCAGCTATCGGTCGACCGCTACTACCGCGGCAGTGTTGACGGCTTCGCCGAGTTCGGCGTGTTCGTCGACATCGGCGACAGCGTAACGGGGCTGCTCCACCGGAGCGAACTGGACCAGCGGCTCGATTCCCTCGACTGGGACTCGGGCGACACCGTCTACGTCCAGGTCAAGAACGTACGGGACAACGGCAACGTCGACCTCGGCTGGTCGATCCGCCAGTCCGAACGCGAGTTCCGCGGCGTCCTCGTCGACGACCCGGAAATCGGCCACTCAGTCCTGCTTGAGAACGAAGACGACGAAGACGAGACACAGTCCGACGATTCGGACGAGGAGGCGTCTCGACCCTCAACTGACGAGTCAGCGGGACAAAGCGACGACGAATCGGACGCGGACGAAGGCACCGAATCCGACGACAGCAGCGCCACGAACGCCGGCGCAGTCAGTCGGGCCAGCGATGACGACCGCGTCGAAGGCACTGCGGCCGTCGGCGGCAACGACAGCGGGTCGAACACCGCCGTCATGACCGAGTCCGACGAGGAAGCCGACGCAGAGAGCGACGAAAGCGAGGAGCAGACGGACGAGGCGACCACGGCCGAACCGGTCGCCGCGGCTATCGGCGATCTCGACGACCACGTCGGTGCGGACGTTCGACTGGAAGGCGAAGTCGTCGGCATCCGACAGACCTCCGGGCCGACGGTGTTCGAACTGCAGGACGAGACCGGCACTGTCGATTGCGCGGCCTTCGTCGAGGCAGGCGTCCGCGCCTACCCCGAGGTCGAAGAAGACGACTACGTCCGACTCTCGGGCGAAGTCCGCGAGCGTCGCGGTGAACTGCAGGTCGAGACCGAGGAGCTCGATGTCCTCGAAGCCGAGGAGCGCGAGGAAGTCGAACAGCGGCTCGCCGACGCCCTCGACGACGAGGCCCGACCTGACACGGCCGAACCGCTCGCCGATGATACGGCGGTTGCGGCCCTCTCCGATGATCTGGTCGAAGCGGCGACCCAGATCCGGAAGGCAGTGCTGACGGACCGTCCGGTCATCGTCCGCCACGCCAACACCGCGGACGGCTATCTCGCCGGCAGCGCGCTCGAACGCGCCGCACTCCCGCTGGTCACCGAGCAGCACCGCCGCGCCGACGCGAAGTACCACTACTTCGACCGGCGACCAATCGAGGGCGGCGTCTACGACATGGACGACGCGACGAAGGACACGACGACGATGCTCGACAACCGGGAGCGCCACGAGGAGAAGCTCCCGCTGTTCGTCTTCGTCGCCGCCGGCGGCACGCGCGAGAGCCTTGACGGCTTCGACCTGCTGAACGTCTACGGCGCACCGAGCGTCGTCATCGACGACATCGACGTCGACGGCGCGGTCGTCGATACGGTCGACGCCGTCGTCTCCCCCTCGGCCGACACCGTTTCGGAGACCACCTCGACGGCGCTCGCGGCCAACGTCGCTGCACACGTCAACGAGGACGTCCGCGACGACCTGCAGCACCTCCCGGCCGTGAGCTTCTGGGAGGACATCCCCGAGCCGTACGTCGAGGCCGCCAGCGAGGCCGGCTACGACGAGACCGCCGTGTCGGAACTCCGCGAAGCAGTCGCGCTCGAAGCCCACTACCAGTCCTACGAGGACAAGCGCGAACTCATCACCGACCTCGTGTTCGGCGACGACGAGGAGGACGTGGGCGGCCTGGCCGGCCACATCGCCGAGCAGTTCCGCGAGAAGGTCGACGAAGAGGTGTCCACCGCCCGGGCCAACCTCGACCACCGGACCGTCGGTGACGTGGACATCGCCGTGCTCGACACGGACGCCTTTACCCACCAGTACGAGTTCCCGCCGGAGTCGCTCCTGCTGGATGAACTCCACCGGGATGTCCGCGACGAGAGCGACGCCGTGCTCGGCATCTCGACGGACACGATGTACGTCCGTGCCAACGGCGACCTGGACCTGCACGAGCTAGTCAGCGAAGTCAGCGAGCGAGTTCCCGAAGGCGGCGTCGCGACGCGGAGCGTCCGCGAGGGGACCATCCGCTACCTGGCCGGCGAGCGACCGGCCGTCCTCGACGCCACGCTCGACGTGCTGGCCGACGAACTGTAGCGCAGAGGACTTTTTCTATCCGCCGGCAGTCTGACCGGGCATGAGCGACGGCCCCGTCAACGAAGCCGACCTCGACTGGACCGACCACGACCACGGCGACCGGACGTTCAGGCGCAAGCAGCTTGGTGACGCCGCCGGGGGCGAACAACTCGGCGCGAGCCTCTATGCCGTCCCACCGGGGAAACGGCTCTGGGTGCGCCACTACCACGAAGGCAACGAGGAAGCGATATTTGTCCAGGCCGGGACCGGCACGCTCTGGCTCGGCCCCGACGCTGAGGAACACGCACTCAAGCCGGGCGATTTCGTCGCGCTTCCGGCCGGCGAGGAGAGTGCGCACGAAATCGAAGCCGGCGAGTCTGAACTCCGACTGTTGATGGTTTCGACGATGGAGGAACCGGATATCACCGTCTACCCCGACCGGGAGATGGTCGGGCTGTACGCCGGGTCACCGCCGGGCGGCGAGAAGGCGGACCGGACGTTGTCGACGTATCTCGACAGGAACGCGGAAAAAGAGTACTGGGAGGAGTGAGCCGCTATCGGCTGTCGACTTCGAACTCCGACAGCATCGTCTGGAGCCGTTCGGACTGCTCGGCGAGTGATTCGATGCTGGCACTGACCTGCGACATGGACGCGGCCTGTTCCTGCGCGGTCGCGGAGGCGGTCTCGGTCTCCGCGGCGGTCGCCTCGCTGATGTCCACGGCCTCCTCGACCATCGACACCGCTTCCTCGGTCGTGGCGGCCTGGTCGTCGGTCGTGTCGCTGATCTCCTGAATCCCGTCGTCGGTCGCCTCGGCGTTCTCGGCCACCTGCGTGAACGTGTTGACGACGTCTTCGACGGCTTCTGTACTCTCCTGCATATCCTGCTTTGCCCCCCGTGCCTCTGTGACCGTGGTTTCGGTCTGGGCCTGGGTCTCCGCGATGAGCTGTTCGATTTCGGTCGCAGAGGCCTGCGTCTCCTCCGCCAGCTGTTTGACCTCGTCTGCGACGACAGCGAACCCATCGCCGCCCGACCCGTTTCCGGCCCGTGCGGCCTCGATGTTGGCATTCAGGGCCAGCATGTTCGTCTGCTCGGCGATGTCGCCGATGAGATCGACGATCTCACCGATCTCTGCCATCTTCTCGTCCAGCCGCTCCACGTTTTCGACGGTCGAATCGATCGCTGTCTGGACCTCCCGGGAGCCCGCTATCGCTTCCTGTGCGGTCTCCTCGCCGTCGTCCGCGATCTTGGCTGTCTCGCGGGACCGTTCCGCGACGGTTTCGGCCGAAGCGGCGACCTCCTCGACGGTGGCTGACAGGTCGGTCATCTCGCTTGAGACGGTTTCGAGCATCTCACGCTGGTCGACCGCCCCGCTGGCGATGCCCTGAATCGATTCGCTCATGTCTTCGCTGGCACCTGTTGCCTCGTTGGCACCGGCTGTGGCCTGGTCGCTCGTCGACGCGACCTCCTGCGAGAACGTCTGTATTTCGGCCATCGCCGACTCCGTCTCCGTCATCATCTTGTTGAACGACTCGGCGATCTGTGCCATCGCGTCACTCTCGCTGTCGGGGTCAATCCGGACCGTGAGGTCTCCGTCGGCCGCCCGGGACATCGCCGCGCTGTAAGCGTCGGCCGTGGCTTCGAGGTGCTCGTTGAACTCTTCGACCTCTTGCTGTCGGGCCTCGGCCTCGGCTTTCGCCTCTTCGGCCTCGGCGATGGTCCGCTCCATCTCGGCTTTCTTCTCCTCCAGGTTTTCGACCTCTTGGGTCTTCTCTCTGGCCTGTTCGAGTTGTTGTTCCGCCGCTTCACGGGATCGCTCGGTCGACGACCAGTGCGCCATCAGCGCCGCGGCCAGCATCAGAACGAAGCCCGCGTGGATGAACGCCCACACCCACGGGTTGTTGATCGCCGCCGAGTGGTTGTACACCCGACTCGGGTCGATCATGCCGAAAATCCCGTGCTGGACGGAGACGTACCCGATGCCGAGGAAGAACGGCAGCCAGTCTTCGTAGACGGCAACCACAGCCATCACGACGAAAAAGTGGAAGTGAGCCTCGATGTACCCGCCGGAGAAGTGGACCAGGAACCCGGACGTCGTGACGAGTCCCATCGTCGCCAGCGCGGTTCGCGTTCGCCGACCGAACCAGGGCAACCTCGCTAACACGGCGAGGCCGACGACGACCCCGACCTCTGCGAGAACGTGGAGCGTGTCTATCTCGGGAAGCGTCGCGCCCGTGACGAGCGACTCAGTTCCCGAATACAGCCCGAGTGCCAGCAGGAACGGCACATGCGCAAGCAGCAGAATGAGGATATTACGGTGTCGGCCGCGCCATGTCTCGTCGGGGATCGTATCGCCACTCGGAATGTATGCAATGAACTCTTGGAACCGTTCCGTCGGCGTCAATTCCCGGGAGCGAGTTTGTGCAGACCCACTGGTCGTGTCTGGCATATATACACAGTCGAGGAGAGCAATGACTAAAAGACTCCCCTGGCAGTATCATTCGAAATAACGGGGTAGAGCGCCTGAGACGGGGCTTCAACGACTCTGGAGTTGTTTTCAGACGGCTCATTCGCTGCCGACTGCGACCCGGGTCCCGCTACGTATCAGTCGCCGAGACGGACCTGGCTGCCTTCTTCGCACCGTAGTACGCCCACTCCGCGCTGTAACAGAACACACAGCCGCGGAAGGTCGGTCGGTCGGGGCTCCTGGTGTCGTCCGTTTCGCTTCTCATACCTCTCTTTGGTGTGACAGCACAATGAACCCCACGGCCACCCCCGTCGCTGACGATACCCGAGCGACACGCTTATTCGGCCGAGACGCCGATTTCGCACAACGCCGATGAGCACGGAGACGCCGGACCCAGACGAGACAGAGACCTTCCAGCAGGTGTGTGCGGAGCTGGTCGACCGGATTCTCGCAGGCGAGGTCGAGCGCGACGACGTCGAATCGGCCAAGATAGATGTCTGTCGAGAGTATTCCGCGCCGAAAGTGCCGAAAAACTCCGAACTGCTCGATTACGCGCCACAGGAGCACCGCGAGGTGCTGGAGGAGGTCCTCCAGCGCAAGCCCGTTCGGACTGCCTCGGGTGTCTCCCCTATCGCTATCATGACCTCACCCGAGCGGTGTCCTCACGGGAAGTGCCTGTACTGTCCGGGCGGCCCGGATTCGGAGTTCTCCTCCGCGCAGTCCTACACCGGCCACGAGCCCGCGGCCGCACGCGGCGAACAGAACGACTACGACCCCTACGGCCAGGTCACCCTCCGGCTCAACCAACTGCGGGAAATCGGCCATCCTGTCGACAAGGCCGAACTCATCGTGATGGGCGGGACGATGACGGCCCGGAGCCACGACTACCAGGAGTGGTTCGTCAAGCGGGCCCTGGAGGCGATGAACGACTTCGACGTGGATTCGGAGCCGACGCCCGCGGAGGACGTGAGCTTCGCCGAGGACGACTACGAGTTCCGCTATCTGGAAGATGTCATCGCGGAAAACGAGACCGCTGACGTCCGCAACGTCGCCACCACGTTCGAGACGAAGCCGGACTGGTGTGATCCGGAACAGATCGACCGGATGCTCGACCTCGGCGGGACGAAAGTCGAGGTCGGCGTCCAGACGACCTTCGAGCGGATCAACCGCGAGATGCACCGCGGCCACGGCGTGCAGGCCTCTATCGACGCCAACCGCCGCCTGCGCGATTCGGGGTTCAAGGTCGGCTTCCACATGATGCCGGGCCAGCCCGGGATGTCCAAGGAGATGTGTCTGGAGGACTTCCGGCGCATCTTCGACCAGACGGACTGGCGGCCCGACTACCTCAAGATATACCCGACGCTGATTGTCGAGGGAACCGTCACATACGACTGGTGGCGCAACGACGAGTTCGACCCGCTTTCCAACGACGAGGCCGCCGAACTGGTCGCCGAAATCAAGGACATGATTCCCCGCTACACCCGCCTCCAGCGCGTCCAGCGGGACATCCCGGCGGACTTCATCGAGGGCGGCGTCTGGAAGTCGAACCTCCGCCAGCTCGCCTGGCAGCGGATGGAAGAGCACGACTGGACGTGTGACTGTATCCGCTGTCGGGAGGCCGGACACAGCGACGATGCCGCCGAGAACATCGAACTCGACGTGATGACCTACGAGGCCTGTGGCGGCACGGAGCATTTCATCTCCTTCGAAGACTTCGACAACGACGTGCTCGTCGGGTTCTGTCGGCTCAGATTCCCCAACGATCCGGTACGCCGGGAGCTACAGGACGCCGCAATCGTCCGCGAACTCCACGTCTACGGCAACGCCGTCGGCGTCGGTCAAGAGGGTGACGACGAGGACCACCAGCACAAAGGCTACGGCAAGAAACTGCTGGAAAAAGCGGAAACACTGGCACGGGACGCCGGCTACCCGAAATTGGCCGTTATTTCCGGTATCGGCGTCCGGCAGTACTACCGGGAGAAGCTGGGGTACAAGCAGGACGGCCCATACGTGAGCAAGCGTCTCTGATAGCCTCACAGCCTCAGTCTAATTCTTACCGGCCTCAGGTGTGTCCCTGAGCGTCTCATCGATAGATTACAGCCGCGCTGTTGTGGATCCCGCCAGCGAGAGATGCTTTCATCGCGCGACGAGTGACGGGCGCTGACCGAAAGAACAGCCGCCGTTTGAGGTACTATATGTATACCGACGTGCCAGCCCTGTGGGCTGGGTGCGCCGAGTGAGCCATTACTTGTAATGCCACCTTTCAGCCCTTATTAGGATAGAACCGGCGGTAGCGGACGGTATACGCGATAATAGTACCTTACTCTGCGATTCGTTCCCGCTAACTAATTACCATACTGTCATCGCCCCTCCCATGGGTAAGATTACGGGCCTGTGGCTATCAGCGATGACGCTACTGGCTGTGGTTGCGGTGTCGACGGCCCCGGTGTTCGGGCCGGGTGTCGCAGCCGCGTCCAATCACGAGACAGCGGCTATCGAGGTGACCGACGCCTCTGCGACAAAGACCAACAGTTCCGGTATACACGATGCGCCGTTCTCTGTCGTCTCCGGGATGGAGTTCCAGGTGGAGCTCACGGCTGAGAACACCGGAGACAGCGATGGGACGAAACAAGTAGCCGTCACGGCGGACGGCGAGGAAATTGAGCAAGCCGACGTTGCGGTTGGCGGCGGCCAGCAGACGACGGAGACTGTTCCCGTCACCCTCGACGACACCGGCGAGTACGACCTCGCCGTCGATGGAGTCCCGGCCGGGACGGTAACCGTCGTCGAACCGCCGAACATCACGGTCACCGAGACGACAGTCGACCGGGCTACTGTCACGCGAGGCGAAACCATCGAGGTAACTCATACGCTCGAAAACACTGGCGGGCAAACCGGCGAACTGACGATCATACCGAAACTTGAGAACACGGACACCGGAGCGTCCCGGATGGTCAACGAACTCGCCGTCGAGGTCGGTGGCGGCGACACGGAGACGACCTCGTGGACGCTGGACACCGGGACCCTCGACGAGTTGCCTGCCGGGGCGTACGAACTGCGGGACGGTTCCGGCTCGAACCCGACCATCACCATCGAGGAATCCAGGCAGTTCACCGTCGAGTACTCGCAGCTAAGCGACGACTCGACGATCACCGGCGAGCCCGTCGACCTGACGGTCCGGATGCAAAACCCCAGAGGCGGGGACGGGTCGGCGACAGAGGACGTCGTTCTGCAGACTGACAGCTCCGAAATCGCCACCCGGACCGTCGAAATCGAAAACGGCGATACGGAGACGCTGGAGTTCTCACCGAGCTTCGACAGCGAGGGTACTTACGACCTGACGATAAACGGCGAATCGGTCGGGACTGTCGACGTTGCGGACGAGGGCTCGCTCCAGATTCAGGACGCCGGGCTCATCGACACCCAGGTCAATACTGACACGGACACGGGTGGCATCGGGACCCGCGAGCCGGAGCTGTGGGTGACGGTGGAGAACACTGGCGGACAGACCGGAACGATTACGCTGCCTATCGAAGTTGGCGGCACGCAGGTTAGCCAGGAGTCGGTAACGGTCCCGGCCGGAGAGACAGTCAACGAGACACTCCTCTATCGACTCGAAGGAGCTGTTGACGAGGGCGACCACGAGGTCACGGTCGACGGCGTCATCGCCGGCACCCTGACTGTCGGCCAGCCCGATATTCAGGTCACCGACGCGAAGTGGAACAGAACAACGGTCACCCGGGGCGACGCGGCAGAACTGACGGTGACGGCCAGAAACGATGGGACCGTGACCGCAAAGCAAGAGTTCTGGGTCGAAACGGAGAACGAAGCCGTCGACGCCGTCTCGTTCGATCTGGAACCCGATGCATCCGATACGGACACGTACGTGCACACGTTCGAGGAGCCCGGCACGTACCAGTTCACGGTCGGTAGCGAGACTCAGACCGTCACGGTGGAGCAGCCAGCGACGTTCGAAGTCTCCGAAAGGGCGCTGAACACGACGAGGGTGGGCGAGGGCGAGAGCGTCGCGGTGACCGCGACGGTTACGAACACTGGCGACCAGACCGGTACCTACGAGGTCCCGCTTACAGTCGCTGACGAGCGGGTGAACGCCACGGAACTGCAATTAGGCCCTGGAGAATCGACGACTATCTCGTTCACGGAGTCGTTCACCGCCGTCGGCACGTACCCTATCGACCTCGACGGCGAGCGGGTCGGAACAGTTCGAGTCTCCGAGGCGGCGACGTTCGAAACCACTAGCGTCGACCTGAACCGGACGAGCGCTCGGACAGGCGAACCGATTGAGGTGACTGCCACCGTTGTCAACAACGGCGACGAGACAGGGACCTCCCCGGTGCGCCTCCAGACCAACGACGACATCGTGGACACGAGGAACGTCACGCTCTCGGGCGGTCAACAGACCGAGGTCTCCTTCGTCTACGTCTTCGAGAGCGGCGGAGAGTACGACGTGGCGGTCAACGGTGACTCCGGCGGAAACATCTCAGTGACCCAACCCGCGACATTCGAGGTTCGCGACGCCCGACTGAGTAATTCGTCCACCGAAACCGGCGAGTCAGTGGACGTGACAGCGACTGTCGCAAACGTCGGGACAGAGAGTGGGAACTACACCGCGGCGCTTACAGAGACCAACCAGACGCTCAAGTCCAGAACTATCGGCCCGATTGCCGGCGGTGAAACAGTAACTGTCTCGTTCAGTATCTCCTTCGACAACGAGGGCAACCGCTCGCTCGCTATTGGCAACGCCGCCACTGAAACGCTTGCTGTCGAAGCCGAAAGCAGTAGTGACGGCGGTGGCGGAGGCGGCGGAGGCGGCGGAGGCGGTGGCGGTGGCGGTGGCGGCTTCGATCTCGACGACGAGTCGGACGAGACCGACGACGGCGGCGGCGCAGAGGCGCCCGCGATCTCGCAGTCCCAGATCGACAACGGAGTCACTGTCCGAGTGACTGCCGACGCCGCGAACTCGACGGTCACCCAATCGCTGAACCGCTCCGGGCCGTCCGAGACCGCGCCAGCGTTCACCCTCTCTGCACTCTCGCTCGACGTGACCAACGACAGTGATGGGTTCAACGCGACGATGCTCGGCCCGCAGGCCACGCCGAACAACATGACCGAAGTTCAGGCAGACGGTGTGCGTGGGTACGTGACCGTCACTTCCGGCGCAAATGCGTCTGCCATCAGCCGGGTGAGGTACACCCTGCGGCTCAACGAATCGGCGCTGCCGACCAACGGATCGATGGACGCCGTCCGGGTGTTCCAGTACCACAACGGGTCCTGGAGTCAGCTACCCAGTAGCGCCAACGCGACGAATACGTCTATCCAGGCGTCATCGTCCAACCTCTCGACCATCGCTGTCGTCTCCCCGGTCGCTAATACGTCCACCCCGACGACGACAGCCAGCTCCTCGAATACGAATGCATCGACGCCGACGCCCGCAGAACTCACTGTTGCCGATGCATCCCTGATGGCTGACTGGGTCCGGGCCGGCTTCAACACATCAGCGCGAGCGACCGTCGAGAACCCGACCGACGAAACCGTCGAACAGACGCTGACGGTCACTGTCGACGGCGACCCGGTCGCTTCTCGGACCGTTCGACTCGACGCCGGCGAACAAACTACCGTGACGATGGAGTTCGAAGCTGTCGACGGCGCAGTCGCGGTCAACGGCGTCAGTGCAGGTGACCTCCGCGTTGGCTCGAACTCGGCCCCGAGTACGGGCGGGTCCGGGACTGCCGAGACTGGTGAAAGCGGCGGCGGTGCGGAGCCAGCCTCCGAGACGGTCTCGGCCTCCGGGCCCGGATTTACTGTCCAGTTAGTCACACTTGTGCTGGCGTTAATCGGCGGTCTCGTCCGAGTCCATCGTAGGGTGTAGAGGTCGTACGGACGGCGGATTTTCCGGCCACACTACCGGTTCTGTGTACGAAGGACGACCTTACCGAGGGTTTGGCTGCTGGGTAACTAATCCTTTACTCGCGTACCTCCCTGTATGAGCGAGGTCAAACAACTCTTTGCTGCTGTCACTATCGTTTTCGGCACCGCTGCGCTCGCGTCCGTATTCGCTGTCGGCAGCGTGGGTGCCTCCGGCGCCGGCCCCCAGAACGGTGTATCGGACGCCGCAGTGAGCACACCCGGAGCCGCCGTCGAATCTATTATCGAATCCGACTCTGAGAGACTGCTCGGGCAGGTGAACGAAACGGACACACCGGCCGACGGCGAGCAGACTGCGGAGGCCCAACAGACGCCGACGGAACAGCCACAGACAGACTCCGAAGAAACCGAAGACCCGACTGAAAGCGACCAGACGGAGGAACCTACGGAGAGCCCGGAGACACCGACTGAGAGCGAGGAAACGGAGGAATCGACCGAAAACGAAGAAACGGAGGAGCCGACGCAAACCGAGAACCCCACAGAAAGAGAACATACCGAGACACAGACCCAGACTGAAGAGCCGAATGACAGTGAGGAGACCGAGGAACCGACGGACGATGGAGAGACTGAGCAACCAACGGACAGTGAGGAGACCGAAGAACCAACGGACAGTGAGGAAACTGAAGAACCAACGGACAGTGATGAGACCGAGGAACCCACTGACCGTGAGGAAACTGAAGAACCAACGGACAGTGAGGAGACCGAGGCACCGACGGACAGTGAAAGAACTGAGAACGGTACACAGGAGGAAACTGAGGCGGATAGCGATGTCGGCGCTGCCGACACTGACGACTCAGGTGGCAACTCCGACGACGATACCGACTCCAGTGGAGACGGTTCGAACGACTCAGGCGACTCCGACAATAGCGGCTCCGAGGACTCTGACGGCTCGGACAACGACGATGACTCCCAGTCTGACGGTGGAATCTATGACGAGATCACGGGGTCGGATGGCAATGAAAACGGGACGTCGACCGATGGGACGAACGCAACCGCGCGGAACGGAACAACAGGCGGGGGCGCGCCTGCCGGCAACACGACCGGCGACGGAAACGAAACCGCCGGATTCGGAACCGAAGTGGGTACCGATGGGGAACCCACTCCCGAAGGTCAGGGGAACGCCGATTTGCAGATCAGGGAGGCCTCACTGTCGGCTGACTGGGTTCGGGCCGGGTTCAATACGACCGTGCGAACGACAGTAAAGAACGCCCGTCCGCGACCAGTCAACGAGACACTGACCGTGACGGTCGACGGCGAACCGGTGGCAACGAACGAAGTGGCGCTTGAGCCCGGTGAGGAGACGGTCGTCGAGACAGAGTTCGAGGCGGTCAACGGAACCGTTCGGGTCAACGGCGAGACGGCGGGCCCACTCACAGTCGAAAACCAATCCATTCCGGCCACTGACAGCGATGACAGGGCAACGACCGCGGCACAGGGCCCCGGGTTCTCACTCCGCCAAGTGGGCGTCGGTGTCGCGATACTCGCCGTGGTCGGCTGGACGCGTCGGGGTCTCCGACGCCAGCGGGACCGCTGAACCGGACCACTGGCGGGCGGTCCGAACTGGTTGTGTGGTGGATTTTTACTCACACCGTCCGACTGGCACGTATGGCTCGTAACCTCGCAGTCGTCGGTGCCGGTGGTGCCGGTGCGGCGGCAACGTACGCGCTCCACGACGCGGAAGTCGACGTAACGGTGTTCGAGAAGAGCCGCGGCGTCTGCGGGCGCGCCGCGACCCGGCGGCACGGCGACTGCACGTACGAGTACGGGGCGAACTATCTCAAGGCGGACGACGGGCGCGTGACGGAACTGGTCACGGAGGCGCTCTCGACCGAGGGACTCGTCGATATCGAGGAACCGGTGCACGCGTTCGACAGGACCGGGGAAATCGACGCTGGACGGGACGCTGACGAACACAAATGGACGTACGAGGCGGGCATTACACAGCTTGCAAAGCGACTGTTCGACGAGACCGACGCCGACGTAGAGAACGGCGTCCGGGTCGAACGACTGGAGCGGCAGCGCGACGGCTGGCGGCTCGAGGACGACGACGGAGCGGACCTGGGGCACTTCGACGCCGCGCTGCTGACACCGCCGGCCCCCCAGACAGCAGATTTGCTGGGACAGTCGCGGTGGGATCACGACGACTGCCGGGCGCTTCGGCAGGAAATCGCTTCGGTCCCCTATCGAACGGTCATCGCGGGGGTGCTGCACTATCCCTTCGAAATCGACGTGCCGTGGTATGCCGCGGTCAACAGCGACAAGGACCACGACATCGGCTGGGTCGGCCGCGAGGAGTGCAAGGACGGCCACGTCCCCGACGGCGAGTCCCTGCTGCTGGTGCAGATGAACGAACCGTGGTCGATTGCGAACTACGACGAACACCCCGATACGCTCGTCGACGACATCGCGACGCGGACGGCTCGACTGCTGGACGACGACCGGCTTGCCGACCCCGACTGGACCGACCATCAGCACTGGCGCTACTCCCAGCCCGAGGGCAAGGTCGACCACGATCTGCTGGCGTGTGCCGCCGAGCACGACCTGTACTTCGCCGGCGACTGGGTGGCCGGCGAGGGGCGACTCCACGCGGCGCTGCGGAACGGACTGGAGACGGGCGAGGCAATCGCCGACAGCGGGTAACGGAACGCCTTTGGGTGCCCGCCGACAGCCACCGACATGGACCACAAGCGGGAACTGACGAGCGTCGACCTCGCCGCCCTGGAGGGCGAACTCGCCGGCTACGAGGGCGCGAAGCTCGACAAGGCGTACCTCTACCCCGAGGACGACCTCGTCAGACTGAAGCTCCGGGACTTCGACCGCGGGCGCGTCGAGTTCCTCATCGAAGTCGGCGACGTCAAGCGCGCCCACGCTGCCGACCAGAGTCACGTCCCCGACGCACCGGGCCGCCCGCCGGACTTCGCGATGATGCTCCGGAACCGGCTGTCGGGCGCTGACCTCGTCCGCGTCGAGCAGTTCGAGTTCGACCGCATCATCGAACTGGAGTTCGACCGCGAGGACGCGTCGACGACTATCGTCGCGGAGCTGTTCGGCGACGGGAACGTCGCCGTGCTGGACGAATACGGCGAGGTCATCGACTGTCTTGAAACGGTCAGGCTCAAATCCCGAACCGTCGCACCCGGGACGCCCTACGAATTCCCGTCGGCGCGGTTCAACCCGATGACTGTCGATTACGACGGGTTTGTCGCTCGCATCAAGGAATCCGACGCTGACCTCGTGCGGACGCTGGCGACGCAACTGAACTTCGGCGGCCTCTACGGCGAGGAACTGTGTACCCGCGCCGGCATCGACTACAACGTCGCCGTCGACGACCTCGATGAGTCCGATTTCGAGCGGCTGTACGAACTCATCGACGAGATGGGGACGCGCCTGCGTGAGGGAGATGTCGACCCGCGGGTGTACTACGAAACGCTCGACGACGGTGACGGTGCAGGCAACGGGGAATCCGGCGATGACCCGGACCGCCGGCGCATCGACGTGACGCCGATTCCGCTGGCGGAGTACGAAGAACTCTACAGCGAATCTTTCACGGAGTTCAACCCCGCGCTGGACGACTACTTCTTCAATTTCCAGCGGGAGGAGGAAGTCGAGGGCGGCGAGACACAGCGCCCGGACTTCGAGGCCGAGATAGAGAAACAGCAGCGCATCATCCAGCAACAGGAGCAGGCTATCGAGGACTTCGAAGCCGACGCCGAGGTCGAACGGGAGAAGGCCGAGCTGCTGTACGCCAACTACGACCTCGTCGACGACGTGCTCTCGACGGTGCAGGCCGCCCGCCAGGACGACGTGTCCTGGGACGACATCGAGGCGAAGTTTGACGAGGGGGCCGACCGCGGCATCGCGGCCGCCGAAGCAGTTGTCTCGCTTGACGGGAGCGAGGGGACGGTGACCCTCGACATCGACGGGACGCGGGTCACAGTGGACGCCTTCACCGGCGTCGAGAAGAACGCCGACGAACTGTACAAGGAGGCCAAACGCATCGAGGAGAAGAAGGAGGGCGCGCTCGCTGCCATCGAGAACACCCGCGAGGACCTCGAAGCGGTCAAAGAGCGGCGCGAGGAGTGGGAGGCCGACGACGGCGAGGACGAAGCCGATAACGACGAGGCCGAGGACGAACCGACGGACTGGCTCTCGATGCAGTCCATTCCGACCCGGTCGACCGAGCGCTGGTACGAGCAGTTCCGCTGGTTCCACACCTCGGACGGCTTCCTCGTCATCGGCGGCCGCGACGCCGACGACAACGAAGAACTCGTCCAGAAGTATCTGGAGGGCGGTGACAAGTTCTTCCACGCGCAGGCCCACGGCGGCCCGGTCACGGTGCTCAAGGCCACCGGTCCCAGTGAGCCGTCCAAGGAGGTTGAGTTCCCGCAGTCGTCACTGGACCAGGCCGCCCAGTTCGCGGTCTCGTACTCCTCGGTCTGGAAAGACGGGAAGTTCGCCGGCGACGTGTACATGGTCGACCCCGACCAGGTGTCGAAAACGCCGGAAAGCGGCGAGTATCTGGAGAAGGGCGGCTTCGCCGTCCGCGGCGACCGGACGTACTTCGAGGGCACGCCGGCCGGCGTCGCCGTCGGTATCACCTGCGACGACGAGACGCGGGTCATCGGTGGCCCGCCGGCGGCTATCGAGGGACAGGCCGCGACGAGCATCACCGTTGAACCGGGCCAGTACGCCCAGAACGATATCGCCAAGCGCCTCTACCGCGAGTTCAAGGAGCGGTTCGCAGACGAGACGTTCGTCCGGAAGGTCGCCAGCCCGGACCAGATACAGGAGTTCCTGCCGCCGGGCGGCAGCCGGATGACCGAGGAGTGACGATGCCGGGGCAGAGAGAACACCGCGCCGGAGGTAGCTGGCTGCATGAGTGATCTCGGAAAAATCGACCGCGAACTGTTCGATACCGTCATCTACCCGGAACTGGGCGCGGACCGAGAGGACGTGACGCTGGGGCCGACCCACGGTATCGATTTCGGCGTCATCGACGTCGGCGGCGACGCCCTCGTCACGGCCACCGACCCATTGTCGGTCCTCCCCGATTTGGGGTTCGAGCGGGCCGGTCGGTTCGCGCTTGACGTGGTCCTGGCCGACGTTGCCGTTTCCGGTCTCCCGCCGTCGCATCTCTCCGTAACGTTCACCCTCCCACCGGCGATGAGCGACGACGAACTGGCGGCGATGTGGCACGGCTTTGCCGGGCGGGCCGAGGAAGTCGGCGTGAGCGTCGTCACCGGCCACACCGCCCGCTACGCCGGCGTCGACTACTCCTGGGTCGGTGGTGCGACGGTGCTCGGCGTCGGGTCCCACGACGACATCGTCCGGCCGGACGGCGCTCGGGCGGGAGACAAACTGGTCGTCGGCACCGGCCCCGGGGCCGAAGTCACTGGCCTGTTCGCCAATCTCTTTCCGGAACAGATCGGGCTGTCGCCCGACCGAACCGCCATCGCACAGGAGCGACTGGCCGACACCGCGCTCGTCGAGGACGCGATGGCCGCGACAAACGCCGGCAACGTGACGGCGATGCACGACGCGACGGAGGGCGGTATCACCGGTGCGTTCATCGAAATGGCCGACGGTGCGGGCGTCCGGTTCGACGTGGATAGCGAGGCGATGCCGGTCGCCGAAGGCGTCGGCGCGCTCTGTGACGCGCTCGACATCGACCCCTGGCACGTCAGTAGTTGCGGGACGCTTCTGGCTGCCGTCAACCCTGCGGACGCTGATAGCGTCGTCGACGCGCTCAGGGACCGTGGGACGCCAGCAGCCGTCGTCGGCGAAGTGACCAACGGTTCAGGGCTCTACGTCGACGGCACCCGACAATCGCACCCCGGTGCGGACCCGTCGTGGGAGGCCTTTGGACGCCTGCAGGCGGCTGCCGAGGGCGACACAGACCAGCGGTGAGACACGGAGACCCTCCCGACGCGAACTGACAGCACGTAACACTACTGCTATATGTACTTGTAAGACGTATTATAATTCAATGTGACACATCGTCGTGACTGACGTGGCAGCGGCCACGCCAGCCAGGCTACTGTCACGGAGCGTCATCATGTTCAAAGAAGCTATATCGTATCCGCAGGACGGCGACAGCGCAGTGAAAACCATCGCTATCGGGGGTGCGTTGCTGTTCCTGAGTTTCCTCGTCGTTCCGCTGTTCTTCGTGTTCGGGTACGTCGTCCGGTCACTCCGGGCCGTGATGAACGGGGAGACGACGCCGCCGGAGTTCGACGAATGGGGCGACCTGGGCATAGACGGGCTGAAGGCGTTCGCTATCGGATTCGTTTACTCGCTGGTCCCGACGGTGATCACAGGGACAGCACTGTTTCTCACTGTTGCCACCTTCGGACCCAGCGAGACCGTCTTCAGTGGCGTAATCACGGGATTGCTCCTCACAGTCGCCGCGCTCGGAATGCTCGCGATTTCCCTGGCCGCAGTGTACATTGTTCCGGCCGCCGTCGTCGCCTCCGTTCGGACCGACAGCGTCGCCGCGGCGTTCTCGCCGAGTGACCTCCGCCCGCTCCTGTTCAGCCGCACCTACGCTACTGGCTGGGTCGTCGCGTTCGGTATCAGCCTCCTCGCCGGCGTCGTCGTCAGCGTCCTGAGCGCCACCGTCGTGGGTTCCGTCCTGACACCCTTCGTAGTGTTCTACGCTTACGTGGCCGGGGCCTACGCTATCGGGACCGCTGTCAGGGAGATGCCGGAAATCGCCTCTGAACCCGCGACGCCCGCTGCAGGCTCGGTCGCCTGATTAGTTCGGTCACGGTTTTCCTGTCCCAGCGCGTCGAATGGCAGAACACTTGTGTCCCTGAAGCGGACGCTTCAGTATGCAAATACAGAGTCAGGAGACCACCGCCGAAGGGGCAGAGCGCATCGAGGTGGTCCCCGAGACGCTGGACGACCTCTGGCATCTCTCGTACGTCATCGAGCCGGGGGACCTCGTCTCCGGCGACACGACCCGTCGCATCCAGCGCAACGACGACAACCTCCGGGACA
Source organism: Haloarcula hispanica ATCC 33960 (assembly GCF_000223905.1). Lineage (NCBI taxonomy): Archaea > Methanobacteriati > Methanobacteriota > Halobacteria > Halobacteriales > Haloarculaceae > Haloarcula > Haloarcula hispanica. The sequence continues at coordinate 1,527,274 of NC_015948.1, read as the reverse complement.
AAGGCGGCGAGCGAGAGCCGATGTGGATTCAGATCGAGGTCACCGACGTGGAGTTCGCGAAGTTCGCCAACCGCCTCCGGGTCGGCGGCGAAATCGTCGACTGCTCTCGGGAGGACCAACTGGGTTTTCACCACACGCTCAACGTCGAGGAACACACCGAACTCACCGTCGAAAAGCATCTCAAACCGGACCAGGCCGACCGCCTGGAGGAGGCCGTCGAAGCCACGGAGAACCCCGATGTGGCGATCGCGACCGTCGAAGAGGGTGAGGCCCACGTCCACACCGTCGCCCAGTACGGCACAGAGGAGCGGGCGACCATCACCTCGACGACTGGCAAGGGCGAGTATGCCCGCCCGCGCAAGGAACTGTTCGACGAACTGGCGTCAGTCCTCAAACGCCAGGACGTGGACGCCTACATCCTCGCGGGTCCCGGCTTCACCAAACAGGACGCGCTAGACCACTTTCAGGACGAGATTCCCGATATCGCCGAGCAGATTACCGTCGTAGACACGTCTGCTGTCGGCGACCGAGGCGTCCACGAAGTACTCAAACGCGGCGCTGTCGAGGACGTGCAACAGCAGACCCGCATCGCCGAGGAGGCGGATTACATCGACGAACTGATGGAGCGCATCGGGTCGGGTTCGGAGGTGGCCTACGGCCCGGAGGAAGTCGCCAAGGCGGCCGACTACGGCGCTATCGAGACGCTGCTCGTGCTCGACGAGCGGCTCCGACTGGAGCGGGCCGGCGAGGGCGACTGGGACATCGACGTCGACCAGATCATCGAGACGACAGAGCAGAAGGGGGGCGACGTGACCGTCTTCTCCGCGGAGTTCGCGCCCGGCCAGCAGCTCTCGAACCTCGGTGGCATCGCCGCGCTACTTCGGTACCGACTCGATTGAGACCGCGTACCCACGATACCTGTATGTTATTTTTCATTTCGCCGGTGGTTCCCCCGAAACAGCTCTATTGAAATCCTATTGATTCGACATTATCGCTACCGAAACAATCGATAGGTGGGTGTGTATTGACCGGAACGGGATCAGAATTTCTCATCTGGTGACTATTTAAACAAGACCAGCAAAGTGTGTGAGATATTTGGTTATCACGAGAGGAATCAGTGCCCGACACAAAGAATCGTTCCTCACGCCGTCAGTTGGGCGTGTGAGCGTCTGGTACACGATCATGAAGTTCTTCGGGGCGAGACCTTGTCGGGGAGTTTCCTTAGCGCGGCGTGGCGGTCGCCTTGATTTCGTCGTACCTCTCCGCTGCCCACCGTCGGAGCTCCGATTGCGACGGTGCTGCTATTACCGAGTGGGTTCGCATTCGTTCGTCGAACGCTCCGAGTAGCACCGTCTCGTCGATAATCCCAAGTGCGTACTCCGGGACCGAACCCGACTCGTAGAGTGTGATGTTTTCAGACGCCCCAATTGCGTCGAGCGTCTCGTCGTAGTCAGGCCTCGCAGATTCGTACCCTGATGGAGGTGCGACGACCTCAAGTGTCAGATCCTCGTCGATACACTCCTGGAGTGTGTCGATGTAGAGCGGATTGATGGTCGGCACGAATCCCTTGACGCAGGCCGCACCCATCACGTTCCGGCGGACGTGGTAGAGCGGCTCGAACGGAGTATCGGTCGTCGATATTGTAATGTCGCACGACATGAGCGTGTCCGGACCGATTGGGAGTTCGGCCGGGAACCGCTCGAAGAAGGGGCCGACCGAGGCTCCAAGTTCGACCGTCGAAAGCGCGTTTCTGACCGCTTTGCACGCGATCTCTCCCGCTACGGTGACCTCGTATCGATTCTCCGTAACGACTTGGGAGATGTACCCCTGGTTCTCAAGGGCAGTAAGATTCCGCCGAAGCGTTGACCGTGGGAGGTCAAGTTCCTCTCCGAGTGTGTCAGATGACGCCGCACCCTCCGAAAGCGACCGCAGTAGTCGGTACCGATTCGGAGACGCGATCAAGAATTCAAGTCGTTCCAGCGCGGTCTCGCCAGAACGATTCATAGTCTATCACTACCGGTATGACACTTCTGCGTTTCGGTACGTCGTGTTCACCCCATGAGCAGTACTCACCCTCTGAACGTATCCCACCAGATAGCGTTATACATTTGATGTATCATATACTATTTAAGATGAGCTACGACGCGGTACTGTTCGACTGTGATGGTGTCATCGTAGAGATGCCCGACAGGACGGTTATGACGGAGGCGATGCGCCGTGTTCAGCGGCGGTTTGAACTGTCCGACCCGCCCGAACAGATGGTCGCCGACTTCTTCCGGGGCAATCTTTCGTCTATCACCGAGCGCTGCCGGTCGGCTGGAATCGAGCGCGATACCTTCTGCGCCGAGGCCGCCCGCGAAGGAGTTCGGGCGCAACTAACCGAGATCCGGTCGGGGCTCCGCTCAGTATATGATGACGTCGCCGCCGTTAAGAAGTTGAACTACCCGATGGGTGTAGTTAGCGACAACCACCCGCACGTACTCTCGTTCCTCCTGGGGCGGTTTGACCTGACCAGCTACTTCGAGACGGTGAGAGGCTGTCGGTTCACGCCGTCGGGGCTGGAACGTCAGAAGCCCAACCCGCATAACGTCCAGGCTGCGCTGGAAACGTTGGGTGCTGAGAGCGCTTTGTACGTCGGTGATCAGCAGATCGATGTCAAGGCGGCTGATAACGCCGGCATCGACTCTGTACTGCTACGACGTGAACGTCCGACTGAGAGTGGGATTGACGTTGCACCGACATACGAGGTGTCCTCACTCTGGCAACTCCACAACATCTTATCCCAGCGCGACTGATGCCGCTGGTCGGCTCCAACAGTCGTTCTATTGGCTGGTAACTACTCAACCAATCTTGACCATTCAGAGTGATCGATTAATGTTAGCTCTGTACTGAGCGATTGAGCACGCAAAACTATCAACTGCTGAGGGTTTCAACAGAGCCCCCGAAACCGTTTTTTGCCCCGCTCACTATTGCTACGTAGTTCCAATGTCTGCGAGGAGTGGGTGATATGTCGTTCGAAGAACAACAGGACTTTGCCAGACAGGTCGCCGACCTGAACAAGTACGGGCAGGCGCTCAATCGGTGTGAGTCCGTCGACGAGGTCGTTTCCCTCACGCTCGAAGCGATGTCGCTGCTGTTCGAGTTCTCCTACTCTACGTTCGTCGAGGTTCGTGACGACGACCTCCGGGTCGTCCACAGCACGAACCCGAATCTCGTGCAGGGCGAGCCACCCAGTGACCTGGCTCGACGGGCGCAGGAGGCCGGCGAGACGCTCGTCGAACAGGGCGCTGACGCCGCTGTCACGGCCGACTCGGACGTGACGGGTGCGCTGGCTGTCCCGGCCCGGATGGGTGATGAGGTGACAGCGGTGTTGGTCACACGGTCACAAACCGTCGAGGAGTTCGGGGACGAGTACGTCAGACCGATGGAGATCCTCGCGACCCACGCCGCGACGGCCATCTCCAACATCCGTTCCCGTGAACGGCTAGAACGGGCACACCGGGACCTGGAACGGCGAAAGGAGATGATCGAGATGTACGACCGGCTTCTCCGCCACGACCTGGGCAACGACCTTCAGGTCATCGCCGGGTTCGCCGATGTCGTCGCGGGACAGGTCGACGGCCAGACCGAGGAGTACGCCGGCAAGATACAGCGCGCGGCCGAGAGCGCCGCTGACCTCATCCAGCGCGTCGGCGACCTCGTCTCGACGCTAGAATCGCAGGACAACCCGGAGCCACAGGACCTCGCGACGGTTCTCGGGGACACAGTCCGGGATGTCAGAGCCAACTACGGGTCACTGACTGTCGATTTCGAGCCGTCAGCGTTCGAGTATCAGGTGTACGGCGGCGATTTGCTCGACTCGGTGTTCACGAACATCATGTCCAACGCGGCGGTCCACAACGAGGGCGAGGTACACATGCGAGTGGCCCCGGTGGAAACCAGCTCCGACGAGATCACCGTCTGTTTCGACGACGACGGGAACGGTATCTCGCCGGACCTGCGCGAGAATATTTTCGAAATGGGTGTGAAGGGGCAGGAGAGTTCGGGGACCGGCTTCGGCCTCGGGTTCGTTCGGGCGCTGACCGAGTCCTACGGCGGCAGGGTCAGCGTGGCAGAAAGCGACGCCGGTGGAGCCGAGTTCCGCGTCACGCTCGAACGCGTTTAGGTCCTGTCGACGGTTATCGTCAGGCCGTCTTCGGCGAACTGCACGTCGCCGTCGTAGCTGTCCGCTATCGACTCCAGCATCTCCTCGTGTCGTCCCTCCGTATGTGGATACAAGTGGGTGAGATACACACGCCCGACCTCGGCGTCGGCATCGCGGAGCGTCGCTCCGAGCGTCGTCGGCGTCGGGTGGTTCGACACGTCCACGTCATCCGGGAACGAGCAGTCGTGGACGAGCACTGCCGACCCTTCGGCGAACTCGACGAGGTCCGTGAACGCCTCTGAGTCTGCGCCAAGCGTTATCGCCGGACCGTCATCGACTGAGAGTCGGTAGGCGAAACACTGCATCGAGTGGCGCGTCTCGCAGGTGTCGCCGCTGAACCCAGCCAGTTCGAACGGTCCGCCATCGAGGTCCCTGAGCGTCAGGTCCAGTCGGTCCTGCATGTAGTCGTGTGTTTCGAGGAGGTCCCGAACCAGGTCGGACGTGCCCGGTGGACCCGCTATCGTGAGCTCTGTTTCGCCGGCCAGCCAGCGGGCCTTCATCAGCACGTCGAGGTCGGAAACGTGGTCTAGATGGTGGTGGGTCAGCAACACGGTGTCGACGCCTTCGTAGCCCGCGTCTGTTCGGGCCAGCGAGTGCAACACGCCGCTGCCACAGTCGACGAGCAGCCGTTTTCCGTCGCGTTCCAGCAGATAGCCGGACTGCATTCGAGAGCCGGTGGGCATGGCGCTTCCGGTGCCGAGAAACGTGAGACGCATACCGGACGACAGCGAGCGAACGGACAAAGGCGTTGGCGTGTGGGGGCGGGGAGACTACCAGGGAGCGTCAGCGGAGTGAGGGCGGTGGCCGTCGGCGGGGACGGGGTCAGGGCGGCTCGGTGGCAGGTCACCCGTCGACGGCGCAGTTCATGCTTTGGACGGGGATAGCAAAAGCCCACCTGTGGCTCAAAACGCGTTTTAAGTGAACCCGAGCCGCGACAAAACCGCGAAACGGAGCGGGAGACACTTGTGCGAGCACGACGAGAAGCGAGTATGAAGAAATCACTCGACGAACACGCCGAGCGCTTCTCCGAACACGCCGACGCGTACGACGAGGACCAGGATTCGGCGGCGTATCGCGCCTGTGTCGACTTCGCTGTCGAGCACGCGGCCCCCGAAAGCGACGACGTAGTCCTCGACCTCGGCACGGGGACCGGAGCGATTGCGTTCGCACTCGCGCCCGACGCAGGGGAGATCATCGGCCGCGACATCAGCGACGGCATGCTGGAGAAAGCACGGGAGAAAGCCGACGAGCGAGGCACCGAGAACGTGAGCTTCGGCGACGGCCGCTTCCGCGCTCCGAACGTCGACGGCCCGGTGGACATCGTCACGTCGAACTTCGCGATGCACCACCTCGCGGACGACGAGAAGCGCGACGCCATCGACACTATCGCCGATCTGGGGCCGCGACGAATCGTCCTCGGAGACGTGATGCTGTTCGGCGACGACGACCCTGATGCGCCGTTTTACAGCCCCGAAGTCGACGACCCGGCGACGGTCGGTGTCCTGGCTGACGCCTTCACCGACGCCGGCTACGCGCTGACGGCCGTCGAGATGGTCACCGAGCAGGCTGGCGTGCTGGTCGCCGAACGGATCGATTCGGACTGAATCTACTGGACCGCTAAGCCGGCTCAGCGGTAGTTCTTGTACGCCCAGAACGAGACGTACAGCGTCAGGACCAGCAGCCCACCGAGGAAGAAGGCCACGCCGGGTTCGAGGTCGATACCACCACTGGCCGCGGCGTCGGTCGTCAGTTGCCGCGCTTCCTCGGTCATCGCTCTGTCCGGGGTATCGGCTTCCGGAACCGGGGTGCTTTCCGGGGCCGGTGTAGCTTCCGGCGTCTCCGTCGCCTCGGCTATCTGGAACCCGCTGTCGTCTGTCTCCGTCGGGGCTGACGTGGGTTCGTCCGTCGCGGCCGTTTCGTTCGCCGCCTCGAGACTCTCGGCGTCCCCGCCCTGGGCACCGTCACCGGTGGTTCCCGCGTCGCCGCCGGCCCCGGAACTCCCGAGCTGGATCGGGAACTGCCCGAGCAGGAGTTGCAGCATGACGCTAGCCGCGGTGAGAACCCCGATGACAGGCAGGACCCGGCGAACGAGCGACCGGAGCGACTGCTTGCGCTCCTGCGTCCCGACGAACAACACCAGCGGGTCCTCCGGGGGCTCGTACACCTTCATCTCTTGGCCTTTTTCCGAGTACTGGACCCCGGCGACGGTGATCAGCTCCTCGTCTTCCAGCTTTTCTAGGTGATAGGAGACCTTCTGTATCGACATATCGAGCCGGTCGGCCAGTTCAGAGGGTGTTCCCGGCTCGTCGTAGACGGTGTTGAGGATTTCTCTGGCCGTTTCCGAGGAGAGGGCATCGAGGACATCTGAGACGTCTTCGTCGACCCCGACGACCTGTAGCTCCCCGTCCTGTGAGGTGCTCGTGTCGGGACCGCGGGAGGGCAGCAACGACATATATTGCGTTCACTGCCGCCCAGCGTAATGAATCTCGTGGAACCTCACAGGGCCATTTGAGTCTCAGAGCTCGCTATCGATGGACAACGACACACCCGTCCGCGACAGCGGGACTCGATATACAGGACAGCGCGTTCTGATTGCCACTACAACAGCCCGGTCACGGACGCTACTGCGTCCGGTGAGAGCGAGTCCCGGGGCGGCCGCACCGTCGCGTGGTCGATGATGCCGCGGTCGGCAAGCAACGCCTTCACGGTGGGCGCGAAACCGAACTCGGCACACGCTTCTGAGAGTGGTGAGAGGATCTTCCGCTGGACCGCTCTGGCTTCCGCCACGTCGCCGTTGGCGACGGCGGTGCCCGCTCGTTCTAGCTCGCTGTACAATAGATGGGAGAGCGCGCTGACGCCGCCGTCGCCGCCCAGCACGAGCGACGGGACGAACAGGCCGTCGTGGCCCTGATAGACGGTGAAGTCCTCGGGCGTCTGGTTCAGGACCGCAGTGACGTACGGGAGGTCGCCAGAGGAGTCCTTGAGCCCCGCGACGGCGTCGGACTGAGCGAGCGCGGCGACCGTGTCGACGGATAGCTCCTGTCCGACGGCCCCGGGGATGTTGTAGAGGTAGACGGGCAGCGGCACGTCGGCCAGAACCGATTCGAAGTACGCCTCGTTGCCTGCCCCGCTGGCCTGGCCGCCGTAGTACGACGGCACGACCAGCGTGCTGTCTGCGCCCTGCTCGGCGGCGAACGCCATCCGCTCGTGGACGGTCGCAACGTCGGTGGCGGCTGTCCCGACGATGACGCGGCAGTCCTCGGGCACTGTCTCTGTCGTGGTTCGGACGACGGTCCGGTACTCCCCGGGTGAGAGCGTCTCGAACTCGCCGGTCGTCCCGCAGGGGACGATGCCGTCGACGCCGGTCGTGGCGACGTGCCGGACCAGTGATTTCAGGCCATCCACATCGAGGTCGCCGTCGGCGTCGAACGGCGTCACCAGCGGCGTCAGTACGTCGAAGGATTCGGCCATGCCCCAGGCCAGACACGGTGGTCGCTTAGGCGTTTTCCCCGTCGATATGGCGGAACCCACTTGCCGTGGCGGTCCTACTGGTCGGTAAGAGCCGACAATGGGAGGACGCGAGCGTCTCGCAGCGACGGACCCGACTTTCGACCCGGAGGCGGTCGACATCGACGACGCCGAGGTGCTTTCCCGCCTCGCGCCCGTCGTTCAGGAGTGGTGGGTCGAACAGTTCGGCGAGTTCGTCCCCGGCAACGGCGGCTTCTTCACGCCGCCACAGAAAGAGGCCATCCCGCTCATCCACGAGCGCGAGAACGCGCTGATCTGCGCACCGACGGGGAGCGGCAAGACGCTGGCCTCCTTTACCGGTATCATCAACGAACTGTTCGGGAAGGCCCGCGAAGACGAGCTTGAGAACTCCGTCTACTGCCTCTATGTCTCGCCGCTGAAGTCGCTGGCCAACGACATCCACCGCAACCTCGGACAGCCCCTCGACGGCATCACGGCCAAGCTTGAGGAGCGCGGCGAAGACGTGGAAATCCGACACGCCATCCGTCACGGCGACACCAGCGACAGCGAGCGCCAGGCGATGCTCGAAACGACGCCGCATATCCTCAATACGACGCCGGAGACGCTGGCCATCCTGCTGAACTCGCCGAAGTTCAAAAAGAAGCTCGAAACCATCGAGTACGTCATCGTCGACGAGATCCACAGCCTCGCCGAGAACAAGCGCGGGACCCACCTCTCCGTGTCGCTGGAGCGGCTAGAGGAGATGGTCGAGGAATCGCCCACGCGAATCGGCTGTTCGGCCACCGTCGAGCCGCTGGACACCGTCGCAGAGTTTCTGGTCGGCCGCGCAGAACCCGGCGGCGACCCTCGGGACTACGAGATCGTCGACACGCGCTTCGCCCGCGATTTCGACATGGAGCTGTCCTGTCCGGCAGACGACCTCATCAACACGCCGCGGGACATCGTCACCGAGCGGTTCTACACCCAGCTCCACGACCACATCCAGTCACACACCAACACGCTCGTCTTCACGAACACGCGCTCTGGGGCCGAACGCGTCCTGCATAATCTTCGTGAGAAGTTCGACGGCTACGACGAATCGAACTCCGGCTGCCACCACGGTTCGCTCTCGAAGGAGAAGCGCCGCGATATCGAGGAGTCGCTGAAAGCCGGGACGCTGGACGTGGTGACGACCTCGACGAGCCTGGAACTGGGCATCGACATGCCTCACATCGACCTCGTCGTACAGGTGGGCTCACCCAAATCCGTCGCCGCGCTGCTCCAGCGCATCGGCCGCGCCGGCCACCAGCTCGGTGAGACGGTCGAAGGTCGCGTAATCGCACTGGACCGCGACGAACTCGTGGAGTGTGCGGTAATGCTCGAAAAGGCCGAGCGGGGCTTCGTCGACCGCGTGTTCATCCCTGAGAACGCACAGGACGTGGCCACGCAGCACGTCTACGGCATGGCTATCAACGACGTCCGTCCCGAGGCGACGTTTAAGAACGTCCTCCGTCGGGCCTACCCGTACCGGGACTACGACGACGAGAACTGGGAGCAGCTGATGCGGTACATGACCGCCGACTACCCGGGGATGGAAGACAAGAACGTCTACGCCAAGATCTGGCGGGACACGAACGACGCGCCCGACGGGGAGCACCACTACGAGGAGTACGACGTGGGTGAGCACCTCATCGGCAAACGGGGTCGGCTCGCGCGGGTCATCTACATGACCAACATCGGGACGATTCCGGACTCCTTTACGTGTGACGTGGTCACCCGGAGCGACGACAGCTGGGTCGGCCAACTGGACGAGTCGTACCTGGACACCCTGGAGAAAGGCGACGTGTTCGTACTGGGTGGGAACAACTTCGAGTACCGCTACCGCCGCGGGTCGAAGGTGTACGTCGACCGGACCGCCGCCCGCCCGACGGTCCCGTCGTGGTTCTCCGAGCGGCTCCCCCTCTCCTACGACCTCGGCCGCGAGATACTGGACTTCCAGGGCCAACTACTGGACCGGCTGGCCGACGGCGGGATGTCGGAGGTCCGCAACTGGCTCCGGGGGTTCCCCATCGACGAGAACAGCGTTCGCGCTATCGCCCGGATGTTCCGCGAGCAGGTGGCCTACGCCGGACCTGACAGCGTGGCCACGACCGACCGACTCGTCCTCGAGGAGACGCTGGACCACGACGAGTACGAGCGTCACTACCACGTCCACTCGAACTACGGCCGACGGTTCAACGACGGCTTCTCGCGGCTGCTGGCCTACCACATCGCCCAGGCGGCCAGCGCGAACGTGCAGGTCGCCGTCGCCGACAACGGCTTCACGCTCTCGATGCCGCTGAACCGCAAGGTCGACATCGCGCGGATCGTGGGCGACCTAGACCCGGACACGGCCCGCGCGGACCTTCGGGCTAGCCTCGACGGGACAGACCTGCTCCAGCGGTACTTCCGTATCAACGCCACACGGTCGCTGATGATACTCAAACGCTACAAGGGCTACGAGAAGTCGGCCAGCGAGCAGCAGGTCTCCTCGGAGATGCTGCTGGGGTTCGCCGAGGACCTCGGGGACTTCGCCGTCGTCGAGGAGACCTACCGCGAGATTCTGGAGGACAAGCTCAACGTCGACGGTATCGAAACCGTCCTGCGTGCGATGCAGGACGGCGACGTGGGCGTGGTCCGGACTCGCGTTGACTCGCCGTCACCGCGCGCCTTCGGCCTCGCGACGCTGATGGCCAGCGACGTGGTCCTCGCCGAGGACGAGTCGGCCGTCTTACAGGATTTCCACCAGCGAGTGCTGAACGAAATTGCGGACGGAGACGGCGACGACAGCGCCGTCGCGACTGACGACTGAGGCCGACCAGGTCAACGAGCGCGTGTAGGCCGGCGGAGTCTGTTGCGGTCGTCACCGCGCGACTCACGACGCCGTCTCGTTTTCGGCCATCGTGTCGTTCGTCACGTCGTCACCCATCGACTCGCCAGCCGTGGACTCCGTCATCGACTCGGTCATTGCGCCGGGTCCCATCGACTCCGTTTCGTTCACCTGCTCCATCGAGCCGCTCGCTTCGCCGCCCGTCATGGAGTCAGTCATCCCTTCATCCTCCATCGAACCAGTCGCCCCGTCGTTCATTGTATCCGTCCCCTCGTCTCCGGATCGCTCGTCGCCGCCGGCACAGCCAGCGAGCGGGAGCGTGACACTTGCAGCGGCGAGCGTCGTCAGAAACGTCCGTCGGCTTCGTGACATACGCTTTGTCCGGCGTCGGGGCTATACAAAGAGATTTTTCGAAGTCTCGGACGATTCCGCCCATAGTTTGGTCCGTGCGTGGACCGGAACTCTTCCAATTTCGCCCCTGAGCCAAACCGTTAATCCGCGGCCGGCCCCACGGGTGAGACATGGAGTCGCTTCACCCGCGAGTGAGACTGCTGTGGGTTCTGTCGACAGTTATCCAGGCGTCGGTGCTCGGTGTCATCGCGTATCTTGTCGACCGGTTCGCGGTTTCACTGCCACAGACGGTGGTCGTCGGCGGCTGGGTTGTGCTGGTGCTTCTGGGTGTTGCCCATGCCATCGCTGCCCACCGGATTTGGCGTTTTGACCTACAGGACGACGCGCTCTTTCTCCTTCGCGGTGTCGTCACCCGGACCGACACGTCGGTCCCGTACGTTCGTGTACAGCACGTCGACACCACGCGCGGCCCAGTAGAGCGAGCTATCGGGCTGGCGAGTGTCGTCGTCTACACTGCTGGGACCCGCGGCGCGGACATCACGATTCCAGGCCTGCGGCCCGAACGAGCCACCGAATTGCGAGAACAACTCCGTGACCTCGCGAACGAGAGCGAGGCCACGGACGCGGTATGAACCGGCTCCACCCGCGAAGTGCGGTTCTGAGCGTCGCCCGAGCGGCGCTACAAGGCGGCTTCTTCGGCTTCTTCGGCGGGTCACTGGGAACCGGAATGCTCGGACTGCCAGCGTTTGCGGTTCCGTTACTCGGCCTGCTCGGCGCGCTGACGTTTAGCGGCTACGCGCTGGCGCGCTATTTCCGTTTTCAGTACGAACTCGACGGCGACACGCTTACTGTCGAATCCGGCGTCTTCGCCAGGCAGTCCCGCCAGATTCCGCTGGGCCGCGTCCAGAACTTAGACGTCGAGCAGAACATCCTTAACCGCCTGCTCGGACTCGCAATCGTCCGCTTCGAGACGGCCGGTGGCAGCGCGACGGAGGCTACGCTGGACGCAGTCGACGAGGCCGAGGTCAAACGCCTGCGGAACTACGTGCGGACCCACGACCGGGACCAGGCCGCCGAGGCAGAGACAGCCACCGCCGACGCGGTGTCCGAAGCTGCGACACCTGGCCGGTCGGCCCACGCCGATCTGCCCGGCGTGACCGGCCCCAAACCGACACACACTGGCGACACTCAGTCGAGGAATGACCTCGGGGAACCGGTTTCCGAATCGGACACGGCGGAACGCGACGAGCCGGACGGATCGCTGCTGTTCGCGTTCGACCAGCGCGAACTCCTGACGTACGCGCTCGTCTCCGTTCGGCCGGCCGCGCCGGTCCTGACGCTGGCGTCACTCCCGCTTGGGATGGACGTCGTCTGGGCGGTTCTGCGGTTCAATGCGACCCTTGCTGGCGCATCGCTGAGCGGGCCGGTAGTTCGCTGGCTGACCGGCTCACCGGAAACCACGCGGCTCGCCGTCTTTGCCGTACTCTCCGTCGTCCAGTTCCTCCTACTCGCACTGGTCGTCAGCGTGGCGCTGACCGTCATCGAGTACTACGGCTTCCAGCTCACGCAGGCTGACGGCGACCTCCGGTACGAGCGGGGGCTGTTGCGCCGCTACAGCGGCAACATCCCGCTGGAGAAGGTCCAGACGGTCACTATTCGAGAGAACGTCCTGATGCGGCGGTTCGGCTACGCGACGCTGGCCGTCGAGACGGCCGGCTACAGCGGTGGCAACCAGCAGTCCAGTCAGGGCGTCGCCGTTCCACTCGCACCTCGCGAGGAGGTGTACGAACTGGCCCGTGACATAGAGCCGTTCGGTGACCTCGACTTCGACCGGTCGCCGAAGCGCGCCCGCAGACGGTATCTCGCGCGCTTTTCACTGGCCGCGGCCGGGCTCACTGCAGTCGCCTACGCCGTGGACTCGCTGGTGCTGGAGACGGGCTACTGGTGGGTCGCCGCCCTCCTCTTCCTCACAGTTGTGCCGGCAGCCCACCTTCGCTGGCGACACCGTGGGTACGACCTGGACGAGTCCGTGCTGGCGACCCGGAGCGGGTTCTGGCGGCGGACGACGCGAATCGTCCCGTACTACCGGCTTCAGACGGTGTTCGTCACGCGGTCCCCGTTCCAGCGCCGTCGCGACCTGGCGACTGTGGGGGCCGACACGGCGAGTTCGTCGAGCCTTCTCGGTGGTATCGCCCGGGTGTACGACATCGACGAGGACATCGCAAAAGAACTCAGAGACACGCTTCGGGAGCGCCTCACCGCACACGTCGCAGGGCTGCGGACGGGCGACAGGGCTAGCGACGCGGACGCGTAGTCAGCCCCGCGCCCACTCGACCATTCGGCCGTACACCTCGTCGGTCGCCAGTGCGTCGCCGTCGCCGACGAGGACGAGCGCCTTCTTCGCTCGCGTGAGCGCGACGTTGATGCGCCGGTAATCCTCGAAGATGGGGCTGTCGAGCGTGCCCGTGGCGACGAAGGAGATGACGATAACCTCCTTGCTCGACCCCTGGAACCGGTCGACCGTGTCGACGGTCACGTCCGGCAGGCGCTTGGAAATCTCCGCGACCTGGGCGCGGTACGGCGCGATGACACCGATATCGTTGGCCGGAACTCCTGCGGATCGGTACGACGCGACGATTTCGGCGATGCGGTCGGCCTCAGCCGGGTTGGTGTTGCCGACCTGGCTTCCGTCGGGGGCGACGAACGCCACGCGGTCCTGAAGTATCTCTGGCAAGTCAGCCATTGAGACGCCGCCGAGGTCGTCGAGCCGCTGGGCGGCTACCTCGCCGGTCGCCGGCCGCAACTGCCCGTCGTAGAACTCCCGCGAGGCGAAGGCCTGGATGTGCTGTGCCATCCGGTACTGCCGGTCCAACATTACGCCGGCTTCCGGGTGGGCGTCGATGAGCCGCTCGAACAGCGAGGTCGACAGCGTCTCGTCCTCGGACTGGACCACTGGCGGGAGCTGCTGGTGGTCGCCGACGAGCACGAATCGGTCGGCGAGCGTCGTCGCCGCGAGCGTCCCCGGTTCGGTCAGCTGGCCGGCCTCGTCGACGACCGCGACGTCGAACTCCTGGGTCTGGAGCGTGCTCCCGCCGCAGGTGGCCGTGGTCGCTGCGACGACCTGCGCGCCCTGGAGCCGACTCGCACATTCGCCGGGGTCGCCGCTGGTCTCCAGTCGGTATTTCTGCATGTCATCGCGGACGCCGCTCTCCGTGCCGACTCGGACGATATCGGTGTAGCCCTGTTCTTCCAGCGCCTCCAGCAGATTGTCGACGGCGCGGTTGGTGAACGCCGAGAGCAGCACTCGGTCACCGCGAGCAACGAGGGCCCGAACCATCCGCGCCAGCGTGTACGTTTTGCCCGTGCCAGGCGGGCCGTGGACGAGCGCGAAGTCCGCCGCGCCGACGGCTAGCTGGACGGCCTCGTTCTGCGCGTCGTTGTTGTCGATGAACGTCTCCTCGACCGGATTGAACTCCGGCTCGCGCCGCCCGAACAGCACGTCTTTCTGCTCGGGCGACTGGAGGAGCACGGCGTCGTGGAGCGCGTTCTGGAGCCGGTCGGTCGTCAGTTCGGAGGGATACACGTCCAGTCGGCGGAGGTCCAGCGGCTCGTCGGCCGTGACGACGATTTCTTCGCCGAGACGTTCCACGCGGGCCAGTTCGGCGTTGCCGGTCACCGGGTCGCCGTCGCTGGCGAGCACGAGATTGCCTTCGCGGATCTTCGAGACGGCACCGGTCCCTGTCGCGCGGAGTTCCCAGCGGCCGCCGTCGAGTTCCCGGCGGCCGGTCGGTTCGAGACCGATGAGCGCCCGGTCGTTGTCGGCGCGCTCTTCGGGCGTTTGCTCCCAGAGCTTTGCGTACTCCCGGTGGACAGCACGGCGCTCGGCCTCGATTGCCGTGTAGAACCGCTCGAAGTAGTCCAGTTCCTCCTCCGGCACCGCTCGACCGACCGTTCCGGCCTTGGATTCTTGATCGAGCCGGCCGGAGACGGCCATACAGGTGTCCTGCTCGAAGCAGTACTCGCACTTCGCGTTTGCCTCGTAGCCCGTCGGCACGCCCGAATCGTACTCCATCGCCGCAATCGCGTTGCGGGTCCGGACGACGTAGTTCAGCAGGCCGCTCCCGATAGAGAACTCCTTGGCCGGCGAGAGGTCGCCGCTCTCCTCGTTGCGGTCGACGGCGGCGTTTTTCGTGTAGAGAAGCGTGCCTGTGTCCGGCGCGGCGTCGACGGCGCTGCCCGCGCCGGCAGCGCGTTCGCCCAGCATCAGCGCGTACGCTGTCGCCTGAATCTTGTCCTGGAAGCGGGGCTCCCGCTTGGTGTTCTTGCCGGTCTTGAGTTCGACGGGCATCCCCCGCCGGACGGCGTCGGCCCGCCCTTTCATCCCGAACCGCTCGGAGATGAGCGTCATCTCGGAGCGCCACTCATCAGTTTCAGTAAGCGTCCCCTGCTGGAGCCACCCCTGGATGGCCGACGCGTGGTCGCGCACGTCCCCGGCCACCTCGTCGGCCTCCCGGCCGAGCAGTCCGATGTCGAGGCCGGCGGCGTCGACCTGTTCCTCGATAGCGGTATCGAGGTCCCGGCCCCGAAGTAAGTCGCCAAAGACCTCGTGGACGACGGTCCCTTTCACCAGCGGGTAGGCGTGCTCTGCGCCGTCGAGTTTCCGGAGGTAGTACATCCGCGGGCACTGTACCCACGCCCGGATGTCGGTCACGTCGACGAGGAAATCCGGCTGGACGACGAGGGTGGCGTCGCCGCCGACGGAGTACTGCTGCTCGCCCTGATACTCCCGCTCGTCGGGGTTGTAGACGGCGACCTCCATCCCCGTCTCGATGACGGCGGCGTTCTCGGTCCACTTCCCCCAGAGCGTCACCGTCGTCGGCTCGCCGGCCCCGCGGTCCGGCCGGATAGTCACCTCACAGAGGTCGCTCTCGCCGTACTGGGTGTTCACCGTCTTCGGCTCCTCGATGTCGACGACGACGCCACGAACGCGGTCGACGCTCATCGTTTGGCCCTCCCCTGTTGCACGACCCAAGCGACGGGACGCCCCCTCAAAAGTCGTTCGCGCCGCGGCTCATTCAGTCGTCGCATCAGCATTCGAGTCACCATCGGCAGCGAACTCCTGCAGCGTCTCCAGCGACACGTCTTCGAGTACGTCCTCGCTCGTCGCGTCGAGGTTCACCGGCGGTGCGCGCCCGGCCTCGTGGGCCTCTATCCAGCGCGGGACGCAGACACACCAGTTGTCACCGGGGTCGAGACCCGGAAAATTCAGCTCCGGCCGCGGCGTCACGAGGTCGTTGCCCTGGGCCTTGCTGTACTCTAGAAACTCGGCCGTCATCACGGCACAGATTTCGTGCCGACCCGGGTCGCGCTGGAGCGGGTAGCAGTAGCCGTCGCGCATGAATCCGGTCTCCGGGTCCATCGAGCAGGGGGCCAGCTCCCCGCCGAGGACGTTGCGTTCGCTTTCCATACCACGTCTGGCTGTTCCGTGGAGTAAAGCCGTTCGGCTACCCGCCTGCGCTCACTGTCCGTGTCCGCTGTCATCATCACTCCGGTCCCGACTGTCACCTGACGAGTCGGTGGGCTGACCGTCATCTCCGTCCAGTTGCGTAGCTTCGTTCTCAGCTGCTTCACCAGCACTCCGTTCGGGGCGCTGCCCGCGAGAATCGCCGTCTGGTGTCGCCTCCGATGGTGAGTCAGCGCGTTCGGACCCGCCTGTTGTCGTCTGTTTGGGCGTGTCGTCCGTATCCGGCGCATTCGGTGAGACTGCGGGCACGTCGACGGCGTCCAGAGCGGCCTGAATCACGTCGGCCTTCTCCGTCCCTTCGATAGTCGCCTCCGTCGTCAGGACCAGTCGGTGACTCATCGTCGCGTTCGCCAGCCGCTTCACGTCGTCCGGGGTGGAATACCGCCGACCGGCGATGACTGCGCTGGCTCGGACTGCCTCGAAGACACGCTGGACGCCCCGCGGCGAGACGCCGATTTCTGTCCGGTCGTCTTCGCGTGTCGCCCGCGCCAGATCGACGATGTAGCGACGAACCTTGGTGTCGACGCGGACGTCTTCCGCACACTCCTGCAGGGCGCGCACCGTCTCTGGGCCCATTACCGGCTCGACTGACGGCGCGATTGTTCGCCGGTTGGCCCGCCGGTCGAGCAGCCCCATCTCCCCTTCGACATCGGGATACTCCATCGACGTTTTCACGCTGAAGCGGTCCCGCTGGGCCTCGGGAAGCTGGAATGTGCCTTCCTGCTCGACGGGGTTCTGGGTCGCGATAACGACGAACGGTGTCGGGAGCGGATGCGTCGTCCCGTCGACACTGACCTGCCGCTCTTCCATTGATTCCAGCAGCGCAGATTGGGTCTTCGGCGGCGCGCGGTTGATCTCGTCCGCGAGCACGACGTTCGAGAACACCGGCCCCTGTGCGAACTCGAACTCCCGCTCGTGTTCGTTGTACACGTTCGACCCGGTCACGTCCGCCGGCAGCAGGTCCGGCGTGAACTGTACCCGGTTGAATTCGAGTCCAAGTGACTCCGCCAACACCCGCGCCAGAACTGTTTTCCCCGTTCCCGGCACGTCCTCAACCAGAACGTGGCCTCTGGCGATGACGCCAGCCAGTGTCTCGAACAGCACCCGGCGTTCGACGACGACAGCCTCCTCAACTCGCTCCACAATGTCGAGGCAGTGGTTTGACGCAGCCTCGACGCTCAAATCCCCCGTTAACCCGGCCATGCCCCATGCGTTACACTGGGGAAGTATCAATGTGTACCATTAGCCCTCGTTTGTCGAGCCACAGTGGCTACTGACACATTCTGGACGGGCCAGCAGCGAAGCAGTCCCTCAGCCACGAAGCGGGGCGAGCAGCAGTAACACACCGATCGCGGCGAGTGCCATTGTCTCCGGCGATCCGATGGCGGCACCGACGGCGTGACGCGCTGTATCGACGAGACCGACGGCGGCGATACCGAGAAGGCCGACGCCGACGGCGAACACGCTGTGATACAGCTCCAGCCGGCGCGTTTCCGGCCGATGCCCCAGTTCCGCTGTCAGCCCCAGGCCGAACGTGCCAACGTCCCAGACAACGAGGCCGCCGACGACGCCAGCAAACACCAGTAACGATGACAGGTCGGCCTGTGCCGCACCGGTGCTCGCACAGATGAGTCCCGAAGCGGTCAGTGCCGCGGGGCCGGCACGCGCCGGCAACAGGCCAAACGTGAGTCCCCCGATGACGAGAACGAGAAGCAGATACACCACCAGTGGGAGCAGGAGGGCACCGAAGAACACCGCCGGGAGCGAGGCGAACCCGAAGATACCGATTCGCAGGAGGAACGGGGCTAGCAACACGACGTAGCCAGCGGCCGCGATGGCGGCCCCGACAGTCCGCACCGAAGCGGCGTCGAACTCAGTCGTGAACTTTCGGATGACAATCGCACCGCTACCAGCAAGCAACGCGCCGGCTGTGACTGCCAGAAGCGGCGCGAGAACGACCCACGACGACAGCAGCCGGATACCGAGACTGAACGGGGGGGACGCCACAAGCTGGCCAAACGGCGTTACCAGAAGCGCCAGCGGAACGACTACACTGAACGCTGCCGAACCGAGTGCGACCAGTTTGAGCGACTGGGTACCCCGTTTCAGTCTGTTCGCCATCGCGTCGCGGCGGCTCCGAGCTGTCAACTGCAAGAGCGGGAGCTGTGTCACAGCAAAATACAGGCAGCCCGACGCGGCGACGCCGAGTACACCGAGGCAGACCGTGGTGGCTATCGGCGACGCTCCACCGGCGACAGCGCTTACCACCTTCCAGCAAAGCCACGCGAGCGCGACGACGACCGTACCCACGACGAGGCCCACCACGGCGAACAGATACGAAACGACGCTGCTCACTGTCGCTTCCGAAACGGTCTCTCTGTCGAGCACGTCGGTCCAGGCGGTCGCGACGCCGACCATTGCGACGGCGACACCGAACGCGATGAGCGGGGCGACTGACACCTGCCCGACCGAGGCAACGACGCCAGTCGCTGCCGGCAGGAAACAGAGGTGGCCAATGACCGTCGGTCCCAGTCCGTCCCGGTCCAGTAGCGTCAACCCCGCCACGGCAATGCCGGCGAGGAGTGCGATACCGCTGAACAGTCGCGGGTCGCCGGACAGAACCCCTGTCGCCAGGGCGAACGCAGCGACGATAAGCGCGACGATAGTTAGGCTGGTCGCCCGCGGCCGCCCCTCGTCGCCGACGGCCGATGGTGTATCGAGTCGCGGCCCGCCGATCATTTACGCTCCGCCTCCCGGCTGCACACTGCCACGCGGCTGGTGCGCCGCAACGGCGAAGGCGTAATCGAGGATGAGCGGCAGCGGTGTCCCACGCCGCCAGTCGATTGTCCGGGCCCCAGACGCCTGACACCGCGCCAGACGGGTCCGACGGCGGACGTGCTCGTACTGTCCGCTGACGGTGCTCGCCGCGGTTACGTCCGTCGAGAGCATGGTTCGCTGGCAATCGAACGCCGCCCAGGACTCCATCGCGGCGACCGGCGCGTCGTCGAGCAACGGCGACACGAGCACCAGCTGGCAGCGCGGTCCGGCTACCTCCATCACTTTCCGGAACTGCCGCTGTGTGTCGCCCTCGTCTTCTGGACCACCAGCCGGGTCGCTCTCGGCAGCATCAGCAGCGGCCCGTAGCCGTTCGACAGCCAGCGACCGCTGGTTGGGTCCGTCGCCCGGCTGGAGCCACGTCAGTCCCGCTGGACCGTCGCCGTCGATGCCGACGATTGCCAGCCCGACTTCGTGACCGGCATCCAGCAGCGAGGTCACTGCGTGCGTCGTCGCGTACGCGCCGAGTTCGACTGCCGTCGGGCGACCGGGGCCGGCGGTCACCCGCGCCGGCGAGCGGGCGTCGACGACGAACACGACCGTCGTCGACACCCACTGCTCGTAGTTGACCGTCGACAGCGCTCCCCGCTTCGCGTACCCGCGCCAGTCGATGCGGCCGGCCGGGTCCCCGCGCTGATACTCCCGCGTCGAGTGGAAGGTGAAGCCATCGCCGGGGTCGTCGGTTGTGAGTTGGCCCACGCGGTCGGTCCCCTGGTCGGACAGCGGCGGTGCCTGGGCGTCAAGCTGACACACCAGCCTGTCATCGCCCTCCGCCTGTTGTCTCGCAGTCGCGACCTCGCCGGCTCCCGTACCCCGGACGCGGAGCCGCGGCTCGCCGAAGTCGTGTTCGCCTCGGCGGGCGATGAGCATGTACTCGAGCGTGACTGATTCGCCGGCCGCAAGCGTCTCGCCGCCGCGTGGCGTCCCTTCCAGCACTGTGAGGTCAGTCGGAACGCCGTCGACGACCCGGATGTCCGACAGCGTCTGCTGGCCGCTGTTTGTCACCGTCAACTGGACTGCAACCGGGTGCCCCGGCGGCGCTGGAGTCGGGTCGACCGCCCGCGACACGACGAGCTCTGCCGGGACAGCAGCAGTCGACAGGATTCCGTAGGCCAGATACGAGAGCGGGAGTGTGGCGGCCAGCAGGAGTGTCCCGCTCCCCTCCCAGATGCCCGCTCCGGCGAGTGTCAGTGCGGCGACGATTGCGCCGCGCCACCGCATGGCTCGTCGGCCCATCAGTCCTGCACCTCCGTCACATCGCCCCAGTCGGCCCCGTCGGTCGCTGTGGTATCCGTTCCGTCCTCGTCAACCGGCGTTGTCCCGCCAGCTTCAGACTCGGAGTCAGCCGGGCGGTCCGCGGCAGTTGCGCCCTCGGTGGCGGCTCCGTCGACGTGGGCACCGTCAGACGCGCCGTCTGCGCTGGTCCCGACGGCTTCCCGCTCGGGAATCGACCCGTCGACGGCCCGCTGGAGGCTCCCGTCAGCCGCCCGCTGCAGGTCGGCGACCGCTGGGGCGACGACTGGCACCGGACGCGGCGCCTGCTGGCCGACCACTGTCGGCAACGCGTCGTCGGCCGCGACGCTGACTGCCGTCATCGCCCGTGCGCACCGCTTTCGGACGGCTTTTTCGGGAAACAGCCAGGCCCACAGGCGCGTGCGAAACGGTCGGTCCGGTGGCGTGACGGATTCGTCCAGTACCGCGGCGGCAACCGGGTCGTCCGTCCAGGTCCCCGCGGCTAACTGTGCTTTCACCGAGTCGGGGTCGTGGCCGCCCTGGACCAGTGCCTCCGTGAGCGCCGCCCGAAGTGGTTCCCGAACGGGGCCGACGCTCTCGGCGACCGACCCGTCGTCGCGGGCCTGTGCAGCCGCCGCTTCGACGCGTTCCGCGAGTTCGGTTCCGGAGACGGCGTCGTCTGTCGGTGTCGTCTCCAGAAACCCCTCGGTGAACTTGTCGTCAGCAGTCCACGGCGACGGTGATACCGAGGGGTCGTCGGGCGTCCGGAAGAGCTTCCAGGAGGCCACGAGCACGCAGACGAAGAGGACGAGGACACCCGCCGCACTCGGCCCGGAATCCGCCGGCTCTGGCGTCCCTGTCAGCCCGAGGACCGCGCCGGCAGCCACGAGTAGCAGGCCACACAACACGGCGATTCCCAGCCCGACGCGACGGCGATTCACCCTTCGTCCTCCTGCTCGTCGCTCGCACCCACCAGCGCATCGTACGCGCTACGGGCCTGCTCGCGCCGGCTGTCGCTCGAATGGCCGCCGTATTCGACGTCCCGGAACGCCTCTGTCAGTGCTTCGACGGGTGCCCTCGGGAGGCCGCTGTCGATTGCGGCCCGGGACACCTCGCCGGGCGTCCGCGTCCGCCAGCGCCCGGGGACGACATGCTTGGCGAACGCACGCCAGAGGTCGCGAATCGATGGGAGAGCCGATTCGCCGCCGCCCGACGAGTCAGTGACCGACCCGCTCGGTCCGGGGTTAGACGCCGTAGTCGGGCGGTCCGTATCGCCGACCTGGCCAGCGATGTAGACACCGACCGCACCCAGTGCCACCCCGGCCCCAGCCACGACGGTACCGGCCGTGCCCCAGCGAACATAGCTCACTGTCACGATGACACACGAGCCGCCGAGCGTTGCAATCCTGCGTGGCGTGCTTTCAGCCCTGGCCACAGTGACCGCTCGATACCCGGCCGACCGGAGCCACCGCTGGAAGCGACGCCACAGCCCTGACAGCGTTAGCGGAAGCGATGAGAGCCACGTCGCCAGACGGGCGGCCAGTCGGCGGCCCATGTTCAGCGTGGCTTCGATACGGCCGACGAGCCAGAGTGCCGTTCGCCGGGTCCACTGAACGACGCGGGCGACGAAGCCAGCCGCCGTTTCACCGCCGTTCTTGGCCGCGTATGCGACCGCCTGTCCGCCCGAGAAAGCAGCCGTCCGATAGTGGTACAGCGCGACGACGCCCACGACTGCGAGCGCGACGACCAGCCCGTCCCGTTCCCAGAGCACGCCGATGACAAACAGCGAATCGAAGATTGTCCAGAGAATACCGACGCCGCGTGCGACCTTGGGGGAGTACATCACTGCGGCGATAGCGACGGTCACGACGGTTGCCACCAGCAGTATCGAACTTACCACGATGGTCCCGGTGTACGCGCCCCAGAGCGTCGTTCTCGCTGTCTGTCTGTCTGTTGCCGCTGTGACGGGAAGCGAGGGGTTTGCTGGGAGCGAGACGGCAACAGCGCCGTCAGCGCCAGTCTTTCCCCGGCGCTGGTCGCCGAGCGTGACAGTCGCGTTCTCGACCGGGTTTCCGTTTATCGTAGCGTTGACAGCGGCCCTGTCACCTGGTACCGGGAGGGCCTTCGCAGGCACGACGCGGACGTGTAAGTTCAGCACGTCGACGCGCGCGGACCCCTCGAACTCGCCGCGGGACACCGTTACTGCGGCGGTATCGCTGTCGGGGACTGTCAGTTGATACCGGCCGGCGGTGTCAGTTCGACCGACGATGTCGCCGTTGCGGGTCACGGTCGCGTTTCGGACTGGCACGCCGTCGACCGTTGCGACGAGCGGGACGGTCGACCCGGGGTACGGCTCGCCGAGCAGTGTCACGTTGACGCTCCCGCCGACACGGTACTGACCGGTGTCGTTGCCGGCCGCGGTCTGCTGGCGTGGGGCCGTCGAATCGACCATCCCAGATGCGCCAGGAACCGTCCCAAATGCGCCAAGGGTACTTCGTGCGTCCCCGTCCCCGTTTGAGACCGAGGTAGTCCCGCCAAGCGACAACACATCTCCTTCCACGAGGAGGCTTGCTGTTTCAGTATCCGATTCCTCGTACGGTCGACGGTAGAACTGACAGGGCTCTGTTCCCGGCGATTCGACCGTTACGTTCAGCTCGCGCTGGTACGGAACCTGTGCGGTCACCTGGCCGTTCTGGTCAGTCCGGCCGGCGTATCGGTCGTTGAACCAGACACGGGTCGCGGCCGCCGGTTCGAGGTCCTGATACACCAGAACGGTGAGGGGATGCCCGGCTTTCGGCTCTGACTCGACGAGGACGCCACAGCCGTCCGCAGTGGGCGGGGCGGTATCGCCGGGAATCGGAATCGGCTCTGTTCCTCCCGTGACGCCGCCGCTCCCACCTCCGTCGCGACGGTGTTCCCGTGTGCCTGCAGGTGTCTGGGTGTCGGTGACGCTGCCGCCCCCGCCACCGTCGCGGCGTTGTTCCCGCGTATCGGCTGGCGTCTGCGTGACTGGCTCGGTGCCGTGACTCCCGTCACCGCCCCCGCTGCTGATCCCGCTCTCAGTGATCGGTGGCGGGGCCAGAAACGCGGCGACGATCAGCCCGACGAGGCAGAGACTTACCAGTGCCAGCTGCCGCCAGTCGACGCCGCCATGGCCGGTCTCGGATGCTGTACCCACTTGTCGCCCCTCGTAACTTACGCCCGTACCGCGACACCCAACGCTGTTATCATGGATATCTGCGTGAAAGATAATCAATCCCCGGTATGGTCGCCGACAGCAGCGACAGTCGTGTGGGCACGCTGGCCAGTCCGTATCCACGACCTCCCTGCTTCCGCCCGGCGACGGTCAGGACCGATGGGTTCATTCTGGCCCAGGCCGAACGGGAAACTGACAATGCGCGTTCGCGACTGGCAGGACATTCTCGAAGACGTGATGGAGAGCAATGCCAATCCGGGGGACTGGCGTGCCGTCGGGGGCGACCGCGCGAACGGTATCGGCGAGGACATCTACTTCGGTCACCCCGACGCCGGTGTCTACCAGCTCAAGACCTACGCGAAGAACCCCTTCGAGGTACAGGGCGTCGGGTCACAGGTGGCCCGCCGTATCGACGACGACATCGACCCGCTGTTTCCGAACGACGGGTCGGGCATCTTCGGCGTCCAGCAGGGACCGGAAGACGAGGACGACGCCAAGGAGAAGGCCAAGAACCTCGAAACGGTACTCGAAACCCACGCGGACGCACCCACGTCGCCGCAAGCGCTGCTTGAGGACATGATGGACGCGATGGACTCCCCGGCCTACGGCCCGATGGAGTTCGACCACCACGACCGGCCCGACCAGATGACCGAACTCACGGAGACGTTCGAGGAAGCGGAGGAACTACTCGACGCGGAGTTCGAGGACGTCATCGAGGAAGACGTAGCGCGGGGCTTCTACTGATGGCCGAACCGACGCGCGCCACCGGTTTCGGGGGTCGCTAATGGTCGGCCCCTCGATGACGGACGCCGACCGGCGACGCTTTCTCAGATACACGCAGGTCGGGTTCGCGCTTCTCATCGGCGTCTCGATGGGGCTGGTGACGTTGTACGGCGGTGCGGAACTGCTGGTTGTCGCCGGAATGTTTGTTGGCGGAACCGTCGTTGGCGGTGGCCTCGCGTGGTACATCATCCCGGAGAGCATCGCGGAAACGCCGTACGAGTCAGTCGACAGAGGTCCGAAACCCGGCGCAAAAATGAAACAACAGCGGCAGGAAAACGACGGCTCCGGACAGCGGGCATCCGAGGACGACGGCCGACTCTCACAGAACCGCGACTAGAGGAAATCGTCCTGCATCGCGGGGTCCTGCTGTTCGGATGCCGTCTGGTCGAAAATCTCTTCGTCGAGTGTCTCGGTCTCTTCCGTCGTAGTGTTGTAGGCCGAAATCCCTCGCTTCAGGAGGTCTTCGACGGCCTGGTCGCGGTTGAGGAACTCGCCCTGTTCGACGAGTCGCTGGATGTCCGAGTCCACCTGGTCCGGAAGTGACACCTTGATCTTGCTCACACTTGCCGCCTATACTGTTCGGACATAAAAACCCACCCCTGGTTTTGGGAGGGGTGAAAAAGGTGCACGCGCAGATACGCGGAACCGTCACACACTTGCCGGCGGCCGACACGAACCAGAGTGTGAACGCGAACGACCGAGCGATTACCGCGCTGGTCATGCTCGCACACGGGCTGGTCCACACCTACGAGATGGCGGTCCCGATATTCGTCGTCATCTGGCTCACCGAGTTTGACCTCATCAACCTCGGTATCGCCCAGTTCGACGTGACGACGGCCACCGTCGGCGTCATCGTGACGCTGGGCTACGGCCTGTTCGGGGCTGGTGCGCTCCCGGGCGGTATCGTCGTCGACCGTATCGGCTCCCGCCGACTCATCACCGGCTGTCTGCTGGGGATGGGCGGCTCGTACATCCTGCTGGGACTGGCTCCGAGCATGGTCGTCATCGCGCTGGCGCTCGTCCTCTGGGGACTCTCGGCCAGCGTCTACCACCCGGCCGGGCTCTCGCTCATCAGCAAAGGCGTCGAACAGCGCGGAACCGGGCTGGCCTACCACGGTGTCGCCGGGAACCTCGGTATCGGCCTCGGCCCACTCGTCGCCGCAATTCTCCTGCTGGTCGCCGAGTGGCGGACGGTCGCGCTCGTCCTCGGCGTTCCCGCGTTGCTCGCCGCCGTCTACGCCTCGCGGGCGAGTTTCGACGAGACGGCAGCCGTGACGACTGCAACCGACGGCGGGTCGAAGGCCAGCAGCGGTATCGACTCGCTCGGGGAGTTCCTCACGGAGAGCAAGCACCTGCTGACAGGGAGCTTCCTGCTCGTGTTCGTCGTCGTCATGTGCTCGGGGCTGTACTACCGCGGCGTCCTCACCTTCCTCCCGGAACTCCTGCGGGACCTGCCGGGCTTCGAGCCCATCCCGATAGAGACGTTGTTGCCTCCCAGCGTCCTGTCGGCGCTCGGTATCGAGGCCGGGACGGGCCAGACGCTCAAGCCACAGGACTACTTCTACGCCGGACTGTTGCTCATCGGCGTTTTCGGCCAGTACGCCGGCGGGAAACTGAGCGACCGAATTCCCGTCGAGTACGGTATCGCCGGCTCGTTTCTGGTGCTTGCCGTCCTTGCAGTGCTGTTCGTTCCGGTGTCGGCGATGGGCTTCGGTCCGTTAGCGGTGCTTGGTGCGCTTCTGGGCGTCGCCCTCTTCGTCGTTCAGCCGATGTATCAGGCCGCAGTTGCGGAGTACACGCCCGCCGGCACGCGCGGACTCTCGTACGGCTACACGTATCTGGGCGTGTTCGGCGTCGGCGCGCTCGGCGGCGGGCTGGCCGGGTCGATTCTGGCCTTTGCGAACGCGACGGCGCTGTTCGGGACGCTCGCCGGCATCGCCCTTGTCGCCGTCCTCGCGGGAACCGCCCTCGCGCGGCGTTCGTGACTGCCTGAGACCGGGGACAGGCCGTCGCATCGCTTGCTATTTCTGTCTGTACGATGTACCTGCCTCTCAGATGGACGCCGCAGTCATCGTCCCGGCCTACAACGAGGCGGAGTCGCTGGCCCGCTGTCTGGCTCCCTTCGAGTCACAGCCCGTCGAGCTAGTGGTGGTGGTTGGCGGCGACGACGGGACAGAGCAGGTGGCCCGTGACACGTCCTTTGTCGACACTGTCGTTCGGTGCGACGAGGGCGGGGCGGGAATCGCCAGAAACCGCGGAGCCGCGGCCGCGACAGCGCCGATACTGCTGTTTACTGACGCTGATACGGTCGTCCCCGAGGACTGGGTTCGCCTGCATCTCAGGCACTACACCGACGACGATGTGGTGGGGGTCGGCGGCCCCGCACGCCCGCTTGAAGACGATTTCAAACATCGCGTGCTGTTCAAACTGCTGTCGGACTACTGGTATCGGGTGTCTTGGCCGCTGGGCTTCGTTCAGCAACCGGGCTTCAACTGTAGCTTCCGGGCCGCGGCCTTCGAGGCCGCGGGCGGTTTCGATGAGGACATCCCGTTCATGGAGGACACCGAACTCTCGCTGCGGATGAAAGACGACGGGCGAATCGTCTACGACCCGGATTCCTGTGTCGCTACGTCGGCCCGCCGCGAGGCTGACGAGGGCTATCTCTCGCTGTTTGCGAAGTACGTCCGCGGGTACGCGAACCACTACATCCTCCGCCGGGAGTTCGATGCCGACTATTTCTGAGAAGGGCAGCCTTTTCAACACACACCCCGGAGCAGTGACACGATGAGTAGCTGGCGGTCACTGTCCCGACGTGCTGTCGAACAGGTACGGTCGGATTTCCGGGACGACCCCTATCTCCGCTACGTGCTCCTGCTGTCGACTGTTATGGTCGGGTTCTGGTTCTGGCACCGCATCCCGAACTTCGCGACCCGTGACGAGTACAGTCGTCTCCTTGACGCGATGGTCGTCTACGGGTCGGTCCTCGAAGAACCGAGTTTCGAGGGGCTCAAGGCCGGCGTCGAGTGGGGCCGGGCCCCCTTCGGCGCGACGCTGTACCTCTATGCGCTGGCTATCCTCCCCGTCGTGCTCGTCGCCGCCATCACCGGCGACCTGGGCGCATTCACCACGATTGCCTTCCCTAGCTGGGAGTTCGGCCACTACGAAGTCTGGGCCGCCACGCCAGAGTGGATCTGGACCTGGAGCCTGGTCTTCATCCGGCTAACCAACGTCGTTGCTGCAATCTGTGCCGTCTACCTCACCTACCGCCTCGGCGTCGCCATCGAGGGCCGCAACGCCGGCCGGCTGTCGGCCGTCGTGCTCTCGCTGACCTTCGGCTTCCTCACCATCTCGAAGGAGGCCGGCGAAGATATGCCGGCGCTGGTGTTCGTCCTCCTCGCGCTGTACCTGCTGGTCAGGTACGTCCAGACGGACGACGGAACGCTGTTTCTGGCGGCGAGCGCCGCCGGCGGTGTCGCAATCGCGTTCAAACTGACGGCCGCGCCGGTCGTCCTCCTCATCGGTGTCGCCTTCCTGCTGCGTGCCCATGCCGCTGACGCGCCGCTGACGGAGACGCTGTACCGGCCGAAGCTCCTGCTGAGTGGCGCACTGCTCGGGTTCGCCATGATTGTCCTCGGGTTCCCAACCGCGCTCGTGGCGGGAGCCGAACCGTTCATCGAGCGGGTCTTCGGCGGCTCGACCTCGCGGATGAGCCATCCGACGGGCCCCGACGCCCCGATGTGGTGGTGGTTCCTCC
Organism: Haloarcula hispanica ATCC 33960; assembly: GCF_000223905.1. Taxonomy (NCBI): domain Archaea; kingdom Methanobacteriati; phylum Methanobacteriota; class Halobacteria; order Halobacteriales; family Haloarculaceae; genus Haloarcula; species Haloarcula hispanica. Next base: position 1,499,057 of record NC_015948.1, on the reverse strand, counting down.
GGGGCTACTTCAGCGCGCTGGGGCTACCGCTGTTTGCCGCGGCCGCAGCGAGCGTCGTGGCGACCGTCGCAACCATCCGTGACCGCGGCTCTGCCTTCCACGGCACCGTCCTCGTTCTGACGGGACTGGTGGCCTACATAGCGATGTTCTCCCAGTGGCACGACTTCCGCGTACACCACCTCCTGCCGACCTTCCCGCTCATCGCCTTACTCGTCGGGGGCCGACTGGTGCAGCTCCGCGAGCGCTCGACCAGTCTCGCTCGCCCGGTGTTGGCCGTTCTGCTGGTGACGACGGCGGTCTACGCCGGTATCGGGACGGCACAGTTCGCATCCATGCCCCGAGACGAGGCGACGGCCTGGCTCGAAGACAACAGCGACGAGGGCGACGTGGTGGAGACCTACCGCGTCCACATCCAGGACACCGCCGTCCCGCATTCGATGACTGCCCGACACGTCGCCGGTCAGGACTCGGAGGCGGAGGAGGCGATGGCCTGCCCGCGGTACATCCAGGTCGGGTATCGGGATCTGCTGTATCTCAAGGAGGACACCTACTACCGGAACGGCGATGCACAGGCGACCTACCTCCGGAATCTCCTGAACGAGGAGTACAACTACAGAATCGTCGCCGAGTTCGGGGAGCGGCCGCCGAACTTCGTTCCCCAGCGACCGACCCCCGGGTCGTTCACCGACCTGCTGCGGCTCGGTGTCGTCCCGCACACGGACCAGTTCGCCGACGAGCAAGAACTCGCGGCGAACCAGTACACCCTCATTCTGGAACGGGACGGCGAGTGCGACACGAGCCGGCATCCGCCGTTCTGAGCCGTTTTCTCGACTTCCCGCTCCGTTTTCCGCCGACTACTCCGTCGTCAATGACGTGACGTCGAGCCGAACGGAGGGATACCAGCCCGCGAGCGAGGGCAGGTAAATACTGAGGAACCGGTCGACGAAGATGATAGGGATGATGACCTCCGCTGGGATACCCAGCGCGACGAACACCGCCGTCGCCGTGGCCTCGGTGATGCCGATGCCGCCGGGCGTCAGCGGCAGAAGCGTCACGGTGTACGCGACCAAGAGATACAGCGGCAACGCGACCAGCGGTTCGAACGCGACGCCGAAACTCCCCAGCAGCAGGCCGACGCGGACACCGGGTGCGAGCACGAGGTCGACGGCCCAGCCGACCGCGTAGCGGAGCCACACTGCCGGCTCGCTCGCGAGCGACCGAAACGTCGTTGTCGAACTGTCGGTGAACTCAAGCAGGCCGTCGAGCCGTGCCGCGAGTCCCTCACCGAAGCGTGGAACCCGGACCGCGACCCCGGACAGCCAGCCGATGAGCCGGTCCAGATACGAGAGATTGAGGCCTCCAAACAGGATGGCGAGGCCGGCCGCGAAGTACAGGCTCGTCGCGAGCGCTAGCAGCAGAATAAGTTCGAGCCGGAGCAGTGGAATCGCTAGAACGAGCCCTGCGGTCGCCGCGACGCCGTAGTATATCGCAAAGATGCCGGTGTGAAGCGCCGACGCCGCGGCGGCGTCGCTGTAGGCCATTCCGGTCTGGCTCCGGAGGACGAACGGCGCGGCCAGCCGTCCCGAGAGCCGCGAGGGGAGCAACTGATTAACGAAGTTCACGATGAGCGTCGTCCCGGCGGCGGTCCGGAACCGGACCGGTGCGAGCGGGGTGATCACCGCGTACCACGAGTAGGTCCGGCCACAGATACCGAGAACGCTGACGGCGACGACCGCGAGCGCCGTTTCGGTTTCGACGCTGGCGAGCAGGTCGATTGCGCTCGCGATGTCGAACTGCGTGAGCAGCCACGAAAGCGCAACGACGGCGATACCGTACTGGGCGACCGTGATCCCCAGATCACGAGCTCGACTCGTCACGGTGTCTCGCCCCTCTGTAGCTGCGTCGCGGCCGTTTCACCACCCGCCAGCACCGCCTGTGCGGTCGTGAACTCGAAGTCCTGCTGTAAGATCCGCTCGACGGCCCGTCGCATCCAGTCACCGGTCCTGACGTACACTCGCGTCGGCACCCCCTCTACGGCCGGCAGGTCCACCAGTTCCCACGGGTGGACGTACAGCATCGGCGTGATGCCCCGGCGGGCCAGTAGCCTCATGCCCAGAATCGTGTACCGCGGGCCGAAAAACCGGAGCCAGGTCCCGGTGAGGGGCAACTGCAGCCCCGGCATGACGCTCGCCGGGAACTCGGTGATACTGTCCGGCGCGTCCGGGTGCACCGCCGACGCCGGAACCGGTCTGTGGATGTCGTACTCGCCGCCGTACCACCCCGGAATCGACCGGCTTGAGACGACGCTAGAGTCGTACGTGTATCCGATGTCGGAAAGTAGATCGAAGTGGTCGTCGGTGATGTCGAATGCGGGCGCGCGGAACCCGGAGACCTGCTCGCCGGTGACCCGCTCCAGCACGTCCTTCGACTCGGCCAGTTCCGCCCGTCGTCCGTCGCTGTCGAGGTCCGAGAGCAACTGGTGGGTGTGCGTGTGCGACGCGACTTCCAGTCCCGCATCCGCAAGTGCCCGGACGGCGTCGGGGTGGGACTGGGCGACTGATGACACCACGAACGCGGTGGCAGTCGCGTCGTACTCCGCCAATATCTCCCTGAAAAACCGGCCGCCGTCGAGACCGACGCCGTCGCGGTCCGTCGTCCCCGACGCGCTCCGGTACGCCGGCGTCTGGGTGAACAGCTCGAAATCTATCGACAGCACCGCGCGGTTACTCATCCTGCTGGTCCTCGGTCTGTAGCTGGTGTTCCTCCAGTTCGCTCCGGAGGAGGCTCAGCTCCTCGTTCAGCCGCGACAGCCGGTCGTACATGTGGCCGATGCGATTGAGCAGATACGTCACCGCCACAAACAGCGTCAGGTTCGAGATGACGAGGATGGCCCGGGCTTTCCACTCCAGGCCCAGCAGCCGCGCCACGACCTCGAACACGTTTGGGACGATGGCGACGACGATGAGCCCCGCGCCGAGCAGCAGCGACATCACGAACAGCTCCAGCGATTCGCGTTCGCTTCTGACGATGATGTACCCGTTCGCGAGGAAGGCCAGGCCGATGACCAGCGACAGGAGGTTGACCAGTGAGTAGTCGAATCCAAAGACCATGATTAGCGAAAGAGGAGGACGCGAAACACCGTGTCGGTCATGCGTAGCGGGTAGAGCACGAGCGTGTCGAGGCTGAACTGCGACTCGCCCTCGTCCCGGATCGGCATCTCTATCGATACTTCTTCGATCCGCTGGCCGCGCTGGGCCGCGTCGAGCGTCTGTTCGACCGCCCAGTGGTTGTCCGAGCGGTGGAGGATGTCCTGTAGCGCCGACACGCGGTAGACGCGGAAGCCGCTCGTCACATCGGTGATGTCGATGCCGCCGAGCTTCCGTACGACGGTCGTGAAGAAGGTGATTCCCAGCCGCCTGATGAGCGGGTAGTCGTCGATGCTCTCGTTCAGGTAGCGGCTGCCGATGACCATGTCCGCGTCCTCGGCGTGGGAAAGCAGGGTCGGAATCTTCTCCGGGTCGTGCTGGCCGTCGGCGTCGACCTGCACGACGAAGTCGTAGTCGTGGCGGATGGCGTACTGGTAGCCCGTCCTGACGGCTCCGCCGACGCCGGTGTTAAAGACGTGTGTGACGACGTGTGCGCCGTGCTCGCGAGCGATGGCCGCGGTGTCGTCCGACGACCCGTCGTCGACGACGACCACCTCGTCGACGTAGCGGCTCGTTCCGTCGATCACCGACCCGATGGTGGACGACTCGTTGTACGCGGGGATGACGGCGACTGTTCGCACTGGTGGAAACGCCGCTAGCAGCGAACTTAGAATTGTCGTTCTATGGAATGGTCCTATTCTGGTCTGTGAGCCCGCACTCGACCCGGCAGCATATTTCGTTCCCTGCGGGGACTCGCAATCGACATCGGTCATGATGAATAGGGCAAGAATGAAAACACACCGCGCGGTACGTACTGGCATGAGTGTCGAGCAGGAGCAGACGGAACGGACCATCAGGTGTCTGGTGGCGAAAGTCGGACTCGACGGGCACGACCGGGGCGCACACGTCATCGCGCGGGCGCTCCGTGACGCTGGCTTTGAAGTGATTTACTCAGGGCTCCATCGAGCGCCCGACGAAGTCGTGCAGGCCGCTGTGCAGGAGGACGTAGATGTTGTCGGCATCTCCATTCTCTCGGGGGCGCACAACACGCTGGTCCCAAAGATTCTCGACGGGCTAAGAGAGTATGACGCGTTCGATGACCGGCTCATCCTCGTCGGCGGCATCGTCCCGGATGACGATCAGGCGGAACTCCGCGGCCAGGGCGTCGACGAGATATTCGGCCCGGGCGCGTCCATGGAGGAGATGATCGACTACATCCACGAGAACGCGCCCGAGCGATGAGCGACCTCGTCGCTGACCTGCTTGCGGGCAAGCACAGCGCCCTCGCCAGAGTCATCACACTGATAGAGAACCGTTCGTCGGGGTACCGAGAGATAATTTCCGACCTCCACCAGCACACCGGGACAGCCGACGTTATCGGCGTCACGGGCAGCCCCGGTGCGGGCAAGTCCACGCTGGTCGACAAGGTCGCAGCGACCTACCGCGAGCAGGGCCAGACCGTCGGCGTCATCGCTATCGACCCGTCCTCGCCGTTCTCCGGCGGCGCGGTGCTCGGCGACCGGATACGGATGGCCTCGAATGCCGGCGATATGGACATGTTCTTCCGGTCGATGTCCGCTCGTGGCTCCCTCGGTGGGCTGTCGACGGCGACGACCGACGCCGTGACCGCGCTGGACGCGTTCGGCAAGGACAAGATCATCGTCGAGACGGTCGGCGCAGGCCAGAACGAGGTCGACATCGTCCGCACCGCCGACACCGTTGCCGTGCTCGTCCCGCCGGGCAGCGGCGACGACGTGCAGATGCTCAAAGCCGGCATCCTCGAAATCGGGGACGTGTTCGTGGTCAACAAGGCCGACCTCGATGGGGCCGACCGGACGGTCCAGCAACTCCGGGAGATGCTGCAGGGGCGGAGCGGACGGCCGGACTCCGGCCATCACGGCCCGACCGAACTCGCCGGTGACCACGGCGACGCGTCCGACGACGACTCCGATGACGAGGACGACGGGTCGGAAACGTGGAACCCCCCCATCGTGGAGACAGTCGCCAATCGGGGCGAGGGCGTCGAAGATTTCCTAGATGCGCTGGCCAACCATGGGGACTACCTGGACCGAACCGGCCGCCGAGAGGGCCAGGCGCGGGAGCGCTTCGCCGCCGAGATTCGGACCCTGCTTCGGGAGGACGCCAACGAACTACTGGTCGACGAACTCGACCGCCGCGGCGGCATCGAGCAGTACGTCGATGCCGTTATCGAGCGAAACACCGACCCGTACACCGTCGTCGACGAGGTCCTCGCGCCGCTCCGTGCGTGTCTCGACGAGCGTCGCGACGGGGCCTGAGTACGAGGCTGGCACCCACCGGACTGAGAAAGCTCTCGGGCAATCGACACCTGATGCTCGTCCAGCATGTATAACACACTCCGGGCCCCAAGATATCAGTATGAGACTCCGCAAGGCGCTCGGGGCGGTCGTTGGTGCGGTCGGCGCGACAGCCGCTGCCAACCGCGTGCTGCAGTCGCGGGCCGGCGCGTTCGAACCGATGCTCGACGGGGAACAGGGGACGTACCGCTGGCGCGGGTTCGATATTGCGTACACTGAAGCCGGGGACCCGTCGGACCCGGACCTCGTGTTGTGCCACGGCATCAACGCCGCTGCCAGCAATCACGAGTTCCACACGGTGTTCGACACGCTGGCCGAGGACTACCACGTCATCGCGCCGGATCTGCCGGGCTTCGGGCACACGGACCGGCCGCCGCTGCTGTACTCGGCGTCGCTGTACACGGCCTTCGTGCGCGATTTCATCGAGGACAACACCACCGATGCGACCGTCGTCGCGTCGTCACTGACCGGGGCCTACGCCGCCAGCGCGGCACAGGAAGTCGACGTCAAGGAACTCGTCCTCATCTGCCCGACGGACAGTTCGATGGGTAATCGTACCGTCTGGCTCCGCTCGCTGCTCCGCGCGCCGGTCATCGGCGAGGCCATCTACAACCTTACCGTCTCGAAACCCTCCATCCGGCACTTCCACGCCGACCACGGCTACTACGACATGGATAATCTCACCGAGGACGTCGTCGACTACGAGTGGCAGAGCGGCCACCAGCCCGGCGCGCGGTTCGCACCGGCGTCGTTCGTCTCCGGCTTCCTCGACCCGGAGGACGACCTTGGTGAAACGCTGGCCGGCCTCGACGTGCCCGTGACGCTGGTCTGGGGCGAGGACGCCGACATCACGCCGCTGTCGGAGGGTCGCGACCTGGCCGAACAGGCGGACGCGATGCTCGTCGTGTTCGGTGACTCGCTGCTCCTGCCCCACGTCGAACACCCCGGTGAGTTCGTCGACGTGGTCCGCGACAGAGTGACGTCGGTAACGGTCGAGAACTGAGTTCTAGCGCGGCCGGAACACGACGGCTCTGTCGCCGGTCGTCACGCGCTCGCCGACGTCGATACCGACCACGTCGCCGATGGCAACGTCGTCCGGGTCCACGTCACGGACGAGTCCCGTGACCGACACCGGTCCGAAGTCGGCGATGGCGGTGACGTAGGGCGCGTCGTCCTCGAACTGCGGCGTCGGGACGGTAATCGTCGTGTGGCTCGCGATTTCGCCGGATTCTGGCAGATCGACCGCCGAGAGTTCCTGGTCGTGACAGCGCGGGCACACCCGCCGGGGCGGCAGCCAGCCGTGGCCGTTCGAACATTCGAGGTAATAACCGTCGTCCGATTCGATGCTGTCGAGCCACTCGTCGTACTCGCCGTCTCGTGCGGATTCGGTCATTCTTGCACCTCCATGACGTGGACGGTCGTAGACGCGACTGTACCGCCCGCGTTGTGCGCGACGCCGACGGTGCTGTCCGGGACGGCGTCGGCCCGCGGGTGCGACCCGTCGAGGAGCCAGGCAACGGTCGCCAACTGGGCGACACCGGTCGCGCCGACCGGGTGACCTTTGGCTTTCAGCCCGCCAGAGAGGTTTATCGGGAGGTCGCCGTCACGGGTCGTCTCCCCGTTGCGCGCCGCGGCGATGCCCTCACCGCGCTCGTAGAAGCCCAGCGATTCGATTGCGAGTACTTCCGCGATAGTGAAACAGTCGTGGACTTCGGCGAAGTCGACGTCGTCTGGACCGACGCCGGCGTCCCCATAGGCCTCTTCGGCGGCCTTGTCGGCGGCGGGGGTCTGTGCCAGATGCGGGCGGTCCTGCAGTGCGAGATTGTCGCCGCCCTGTCCGGTGCCGGTGATGGCGACTGGGGCGTCCAGGTCGTGTTCCTCAGCGTAGGCCTCCGTCGTCAGGACGGCAGCCGCGGCCCCGTCAGTAATCGGACAGGAGTCATAGAGGCCCAGCGGGTCCGCAATCGTCGGGGCCTCCATCGCGTCCTCGACCGTGATTTCCTGCTGAATCTGGGCGTGCTCGTTGACCAGCGCGTGCTCGTGGTTCTTGGCGGCGATGTGAGCGAGGTCCTCGTGGGAGCCGCCGTACTGGTCGAAGTACGACCGGGCCATCAGCGCGTACGCCCCGGGGAAGGTCATCCCGGCGCGGACCTCGTAGAGGTCGTCGGCGGCGATAGCGAGCGCGTCCGTCGCCGCCGCCGTCCCGATATTAGTCATCCGCTCTGCGCCGCCGACGACGACGACCTCCGCTTCGCCGTTCCGGATCGTCTTGACGGCTTCACGAACGGCCGTACCGGCTGATGCACAGGCCGCTTCGACGCGGGTCGCCGGAACGTCCAGGCCAATGGCCTCGGCCATAAGCGGGCCCTGATGGCCCTGGTGTTCCGCGAGCTCTCCCATGAAGTTGCCGTAATAGAGGGCTTCAGCGTCGTCCGGGTCGATTCCGGATTGCGATAGCGCTTCGAGTCCGGCCTCGGCGAACAGGTCTCGGCCGGTTCGCTCGGGGTGTTTCCCGAAATGTGTCACGCTGGCCCCGGCGATACGTGGGTCTGACATTATCTCCCAGTGTGCGCTGACGGCTTAAATGCCTACTGCTCGGATGCTTAATTAGCGCATATTCGGGGCCATAAACGCCTAAAAACGGGGTATGGGTTCTTTATCGAGGTTATCTCCCACGAGGGGTCTATCGCCCAGAAAGGAACTATCTCCGCTTCAGTTCACGATCTCGGCGATACGCTGGGGTTCTCCCGATAGCGCGGGTTCCGGCTCGACCATCTGCAGCACTTCGTGATCGGTCACGTCGGGATACGACTTCTGGATGGCGTCCTCGATGAGGGCCTTTTCGAGGCGGAACTCCGTCCCCTCGTAGACGACATCTACGCCCTGTTCGTCGAACGACAGTACAGTCATGCCGCGGATTACGCACGGCACGAATAAAAGGATAGTCTCTCGCGCGGCCACACTGATTCAGGTGCTTCGACGGCCGCTCGACGTAACACGCGCTCCGCTCAGTCCGTCAGGATTGTTACGAGTCGCCGTCGCTGCCGACTCGGATGACCTGCAGCAGGGAGTACACCGGGACGCCGCGGATGTCGCCGACGCCGCGCTTGTCAGCCAGCACGACGCAGGCCACGGGGTTGCCGCCCTGTTCGTGGATCGCGTCGATGGTTTCGCCCATCGTCTTGCCGCTCGTGATAGTGTCGTCGACGACGTAGCAGTCGCGGTCCCGGATCTGCGCGAAGTTCCGGGAGAACGAACCGTCACTGGTCTCGCTCTCGTCGTCGTCCCACTGGTGTTTCGTCGGGGCGTACGTCCCGAGGTCGGTTTCCAGTTCCCGGGCAACAGTCGTCGCAAGCGGTGCGCCGGCCTTCTCGATGCCGATGGTGAGGTCCACGTCGTCGCCTTTCTTCGAGAGCAGGTCCGCCATCGCCGCCCCCGCGTGGTACAGCCGGTTGCTGTCCCGCCCGACGGCGGACCAGTCGACGTGGATGTCGTGGGGACCGCCGTCGTCGCTCGTCTCCGGTTCCGTGCCGGTGCCGCTGCGTTCGACAAGCCAACTCGCCGTCTCGCGGGAGACGTTGAGCTCGTCAGCGATCTCGCCCTTAGAGAGGCCACGCTGTGCCAGGTCGGACGCGCTGTCGACGAGGTCGTCGATATTCTTCATACCACCATCTCCGTGTGCGAGGATTTAATAGGCAGTGTTCTTCACTTACCGAAAATTTATTTACAACATCAGTTGTATATTTCTAGCGGCTGGGTTTCACTCCCCCTGCCGTCCGGGACCAGGTGGGACCACCGTTGGGTCACCAATGTTCCCCACCACTCCGACCCGGCCGACGTCAACCGTCTCACGGAGCATGGTTGTCCGCGGGACCGCACGCACCAGCGGTACAGGCGGGACTCTCCCACCGTTCCCGTCCATCGTCTCTCCGAACAGAACCCGGCTAGCGTCTCGAATCCCGGACCAGACACCGATTCGGCCGTTCCTGTACCTCGTTTCAGTTGTCGCTCACTTCAAAGGTGTAGAGGCGCTGCTCGCAGGTCGGACAGACGAGCGTCTCGTCGGGGTCCTGCCGTGGTCCCAGATGGCCGCCACAACACGACACCGACGACGACTCGACCAGTTCGGCGCCACAGACCGGACACCTGTCGAGAAACATCCGGAAGGCTTCCGCGCCAGCGACTCTGAGCCGCTCGTCGTCGAGACGTTCGCCGAGGACCTCGTACGCCGCGAGCTCGGCGACGACGACCGGTCGAGGAAGGAGCTGCTTGTGGTCGGAGCCGAGTGCGACCCACTCCGCGTCGTCGGCGTACGGTTCTGTGTAGTCGACTCGCGGGAGCGACGCCTGCAGCGCCGTCGAAAGCGAATCGAGCGAGCGGTCGGCCAGTTCGTCCATTCGCTCGTGCCACGCCGAGTCGATGGCCGTCGCGAGAAACAGTTGCGCTCCCTCGACTTCGATGACGCCAGCCGCCGATAGCTCCCGGAGAACGGTCTCGCCGTCCATCCCCACGTCGTCGGCCAGCGATTCGCTTTCCTGGCGAGTCACATCTTGTCGGGATGACTCTCTGTGCGATGGCTTTCCGTGGAACCACTCGTCCGGGACCGGTGACGCTGCCACCAGCCGCGGGGCAAATTCGGGCGTGTACGGAACCAGATACCCCCGAAGGTAGACCACTGCGACGCCGACAACGGCGACCAGCAGGCTCGCCCGCGGGCGGTTGCGTGCGCGAAGGAACACAACACCGATTCCAACGAGCCCCAGATTCAGGACAGTACACGGCCAGCATCTGTTCTCTCCGGTGTGCGACTCGTCGCTGAGCGTTCTGAGTGCGTCCATCGGATCTGTTTCCTTCGGTGCGGACTCCCGGCTCATGTTCGGACATCGGTATGCAGTCCCAAAATTCTTTAACAACAGCTGTGGTACAAAGTGGCATGAGTGATTCGCCGGTGACATACACCACGCTCGGGTCGACAGGGCTCGACGTGTCCCAACTCTGTCTCGGAACGATGAACTTCGGGAGCGCGGAGCCCTGGATGCTGAACGACGAGGCTGAGAGCCGCCGGATACTCGAACGGGCGCTCGATCTCGGTATCAACTTCTTCGATACTGCCAACGCCTACTCGAACGGGGAGAGCGAGCGGATTCTGGGCAGTGCAATCGACTCCGCTCGCCGCGGCGAACTGGTCATAGCCTCGAAGGTATACTTCGATATGCACGACGGCCCGAACGGCAGCGGGCTCTCGAAGAAACACATCATCGATCAGTGTCACGCCACCCTGGACCGCCTCGGCGTCGACTATCTGGACCTCTATCAGATCCACCGGTGGGACGACGACACGCCCATCGAGGAGACGCTGGACGCGCTGACGTATCTCGTCGACGAGGGGCTGGTCCGCTATATCGGCGCGAGCACGATGGCCAACTGGCAGTTCCAGAAGGCGCTGTACACGGCGGACATCGAGGGGTACGAGCGGTTCGTCTCGATGCAGCCGGAGTACAACGCCGTCGACCGCCACGAGGAGGCGAACCTCTTGCCGGTGTGTGAGATGGAAGGGGTCGGCGTCATCCCGTGGTCGCCGCTGGCCGGCGGCTTCCTGGCCGGGAAGTATGAACGCGACGACGACCTCTCCGAGGGCCGAGCAAGCACGGACGAGTACACAGCAAACCGGTTCAGCGACGAGAACTGGGCGGTCCTCGACGAGGTGCGGGCGATTGCCGACGCGAAGGGCGCGACACCGGCACAGGTCAGCCTGGCGTGGCTCTGCCATCAGGACGTCGTCGACGCGCCGATTATCGGCCCGCGGACCATGGGCCATCTGGAGGAGAACGTCGAGGCACTCGACATCGAGTTAACTGACGAGGAGTGCGCCCGAATCGAGGCTCCGAAACAGCCACAGTGGCCGGTCGAGGGCAAGGACTGACCTGTGGACCTCGATAGATAACCATGCACGTTAACTGCGTACTCAGTTTCCCTGTACACACATGGACGACAGCGAACTAACCGATGTCCTCGAAGATGCCGGTCTCTCCCCGTATCAGGCGGAGGCCTACGTGGCGTTGCTTGGGCTGGGGACCGCATCGGCGACCGACATCGCGGACTCCTGTGACGTTCCGGACCCGCGGATCTACGACGTGCTCCGGGACCTGGAGACGAAGGGGTATATCGAGACGTTCCAGCAGGATAGCCTGACCGCCCGCGCCCGCAACCCGGACGTAGTGCTTGAGGACCTGCGGTCCCGGTCGAGCAAGTACCTCGACGCGGCAGAGACGATCGAGGAACGCTGGAACCAGCCCGAGATATCAGACCACGAGGTCAGTATCGTCAAGCGGTTCGAAACGGTCGTCAGCCGAGCCCGGGAGCTCATCGAAGCGGCCGAAAACCAGATTCAGGTCGGTGTGGACCCGGAGCAGTTCTACGCGGTTCGTGAGGAACTCATTGCCGCCCACGACCGCGGCGTGAACATCAAACTCAGCATCTGTACGGGTCCTGGCGAGGAAGTACCGCCGCTTTCCGACATCGAAGGGACCTGTACGGAGGCTCGAAACCGTGAAATTCCAGCTCCGTTTTTCGTGCTGGTCGACCGGACCTGGACGTGTTTTGCGCCTCACCACGACTCAGTCAACGAGTACGGCGTGCTCGTCAAGGACCGGACCCACACCTACGTCTTCCACTGGTTCTTCCTGACCTGTCTCTGGGAGATCTGGGACACGCTGTACACCGAACGGACGCCGGAAACACCGACGACGTACGTCGACCTCCGCCACGCAGTCCGGGATATCGAACCGCTGCTGAACGAAGATGCGACTATCGAGGCCGTCATTGAGGGGTACGACACGGAAACGAAGGAGTCGGTCGAGCTGACAGGGCGCGTTACCGACATCGACTACACCGGGAGTAGCATCGGTCGGAAGGACCCCGTCCCACTGGCACAACTGGCCGGTCGAATCAGTGCGACGCTGGTCACCGACGACGGGACGTACGAGGTCGGTGGCTGGGGGGCCGTCATCGAGGAAATCGAAGCGACCGAGATTACAATTACGGACGTCACGTACGAGTGACACAGACGCCGTTTTTTCGGGACCAGTAAACTCTCCCTCAGTTTGCGCGTTTGAGCACCTCTGTGTGGCAAACAGCTGTTTGACCTATCCCTGCGTATATATACTGAAAGATTTATACGAACCCTACTGGTCAATGATATATCACGATTGCCGGGCTGAGGCCGACAATTAACAACACCTGTGGTTAATTATGGACAACCTTTAAGGTGTGTCCGGGATAGCTCAGAATAGATATGTCGGACAATGGCACAAGCGGCGAGCGGAACTCGACAGGCGTCTCCCGGCGACGGTTTGTCCGTGCCGCCGGAGCAGCAGGTGTTGTCGGTGGACTGGCAGGCTGTGCGGACTTCGTTGGTGGTGGCGGTGACGGCGGTAGCGGTGACGGCAGTGACGGTGGTTCGACTGGCGACGGTAGCAGCGGCGAGACGACGACGGTCCAGTGGGGCTTCGACCCGGTGGCCGTCCAGAACAACGGCGACGCAATCAAGCAGGCACTGCACGACAACGGCCTGTCGGACGACATCGAGATAGAGTTCGTCCCGCGCGACCAGGACACCGGTGCGGCCCGGTCGAACTACAACCGACTGCTCTCGGCCGGCGAGACGAACCCGGATATGTTCCTGATGGACAACGGCTGGACGAACATCTTCATCCAGCGGGGACAGCTCCAGAACCTCTCGCAGACGCTGCCGGAGGAACTCCTCTCGGACGTGTCGGACAACTACTTCTCGGCGTTTACGGACACGGCCCGGAATCCGAGCAACGGTGACCTGTTCGGTGTCCCGGTGTTCCCGGACTTCCCGACGATGCAGTACCGCAAGGACCTCGTCGAGGAGGCCGGCTACAGCCCCGAAGAGAACAACTGGGCGACCGAGCCGATGACGTGGGAGGAGTGGTCGAACATCGCCGCGGACACCTACGACAACGCCGATGTCGAGTACGGCTTTACTACCCAGTGGGACATCTACGAGGGGACCTCCTGCTGTACGTTCAACGAGGTCATGTCCTCGTGGGGCGGCGCGTACTTCGGCGGCCGCGACAACCTCTTCGGGCCTATCGGCGAGCGGCCGATCACGGTCAACAACACCGAAGTCATCAACTCCCTCAACATGATGCGGAAGTTCGTCCACGACGAGGAGTTCGACGGGCAGTTCGAGGGCTACGGCGGCGGCTTCACCCCGACCGAAATCCTCGGCTGGAAGGAGGAAGACGCTCGCGCGCCGTTCGTCAACGGCAACGCCGTCTTCCACCGGAACTGGCCCTACTCGCTGGCGCTCGGCGGCCGCAACCCGGAGGAGACCGAGGACCCGGCGCTCGGCGAGAACCTCGGCGCGATGCCGATTCCGTACGCCGTCTCCGAGAGCGATGCGGCACAGCCCGGTACGGGCGGTACCACGGCCGCCCTCGGTGGCTGGCACATGACGGTCAACCCCAACAGCGAGGACTTAGACGCCGTGACACAGGTCATTCGCGCCGCCATGGAGCCGGACTTCCAGCTCACGCTGCTGTCCGTCCAGGGGTGGCTGCCGCCGCGGCCTGAACTGTTCAACTCCAGCGAGGCCCAGAACGTGCCCGTCGTTGGCCGGTACATGGACACGCTGCAGGTCGCTGGTAACAACACGATGCCGCGCCCAGTGACGGCTGTCTGGAGCGATCAGTCCAGCAAAATCGCACAGCAGGCGAACCGCGCAGTCGGGCAGGAAGCCTCCTCGGCCGACGCGATGGCGACGCTAGAGTCCGCACTGGAAGAGACCGAGCAGTCCTGAAGCCACGGGCAACCGTTACAAAACCACCCCTGTGATTATTTACCATGACACATTCAAACGACGGACGGAGGTAACCGAATGAGTACAGAAACCGGCCGTGAATCCAGACGCTCGGGGGCACTCGTCAGCGTGATGCGCTGGATGGAGAACCTCAGCGACACGCAGTACGCGTATCTGCTGTTGGTGCCCGTGTTCGTCCTTCTGGGCATCGTCGCGCTGTACCCGCTGTTGCGCACCTTCGAGCTGTCGCTGTTCGCGCTCTCGGCGGACTTTTCGAGCACGACTTTCGTCGGCGCTGGGAACTACGTCGAGCTGTTCACCGGCGAGAAGAACCGGTACCTGCCGGGCGGAACGACGTTCCTTCCCGAAGGGTTTGGCACGAGTGCACTGCTGAACAGCGCACTGGTCGTCACGATAATCTTCGCCGTCGTGAGTGTGCTGTTCGAGACGCTCATCGGCCTCGGACAGGCGCTCATCCTCGACCAGGACTTCTACGGTCGGCGGTGGATTCGCGCGGCTATCATCATCCCGTGGGCCGTCCCAATCGTCATTCAGGGGATGATCTTCTTCCTGATGTTCAACTCGAACGTCGGGTTCCTGACGCCACCGCTTGCCGACCTCGGGCTGCTCGCGCCGACGAACACGCTGAACGACACGGCAAGTGCGACGTTTATCATCATCGTCGCCGACATCTGGAAGACGTCGGCGTTCATGGCCCTGCTCATTCTGGCGGGGCTGCAGAGCATCGACCGGGGCCTGTACGACGTGGCGAAGGTCGCCGGCGCGACGAAGTGGCAGCAGTTCAAGCTCATCACGTTCCCGCTCATCCTGCCGACTATCGGCGTTGCCGTGCTGTTCCGGTCGGTGCAGGCGATGCGGGTGTACGGCATCATCGACACGGTGTCGAGCTGTACCGTCGTGCCGTCGCTGTCGTGTATGGTCGTCGCGACGTTCACCACCCGTGAGGGGACGTCCGCGGCCATCGCGTTCGTGACGGCCGCCATCATCGGGACGGTCGTAATGGGACTCATCGTCTGGCAAGGGGAGGACGCGATCTAACATGGCAACGCCAACCGACACCCAGGAGCAGTCGAGCGACGGACCGCTACAGCGCTGGACCCAGAGCGCCATCCAGGACCCGGAAAAAGTGTACCGGGCGCTGTTCTACGCGGCGATGGTGTTTTTCCTGGTGACGACGCTGTTCCCCTTCTACTGGCTCATCGTGCTGGCGGTGACCCCCGAGGGGAACCTGCTCTCGGGCAGTTTCCTCCCGACCGTGGACCTCTTCGGCGTTAGCGGGACGTTCCCGCTACCGGTTCCGAAGGGCTTCAACCCGGGCGCGTTCGTCACGGTCTTCGAACAGGTGCCGTTCCACCTGTACATGCTGAACAGCTTCGCGCTGGCGGTCACGACGACGGTCATCGTGCTGTTCGTCGCCAGCCTCGCCGGCTACGTGTTCGGCCGACTTCGGTTCCCCGGCCGCGCACTGCTGATGCTCGGTATTCTGGCGATCAGCTACTTCCCGCCGGCCGCGTTCGTCATTCCGCTGTTCCAGGCCTTTGCCGGCAACGCCCCGATCACGATACCGTTCACGTCCATCCCGCTGTTTACCCCACCGCGGATGCTGAACACCCCGGGATCGATGGTGCTGCCGTTCAGTGCGCTGTTCATGCCGCTGTCTATCTTCATCCTGACGACGTTCTACGGCCAGATTCCCGACGGGCTGGAGGACGCCGCACGGGTCGAAGGAACGACGCGACTGGGCGCGCTGTTCCGGGTCATCATGCCGCTGTCTGCGCCGGGCGTGGCGACCGCGGCCGTGCTGACGTTCATCGCCGTCTACAACGAGTACTTCTTCAGCTCGATCATGGCGACCTCGCCGGAGGCGGCCAAGTGGTCGCCTATCGTCGGCGGGATTCTCAGCTACCAGACCCAGTACACGACGCAGTTCAACCTCATGGCGGCCGCGAGCATCGTCGGGGTTCTCCCCGTCGTCATCCTCGTGATCGTCGCACAGGAACGCATCGTCAGCGGACTGACCTCAGGCGCACTCAAGGAGTAACACAATGGCAAGAGTACGACTCGAACACGTAACGAAGCGCTACGACGACCAGGGTGACGTGGTCACCGCGGTCGACGACATGAACCTCGACATCGACCACGGCGAGTTCATCTGTTTTGTCGGCCCCTCGGGCTGCGGGAAGTCGACGACGATGGAGACCATCGCCGGGCTCACCATCCCAACCGAGGGCGAGATATATATCGGCGACCGCGAGGTGACGAACCTCCCGCCGAAGGACCGCGGCATTGCGATGGTGTTCCAGAACATCGCGCTGTTCCCGCACATGGACGTGTACGACAACATCTCCTTTGGCCTCCGACTGCGGGACTACCCGCAGGACGAGATCGACCGCCGCGTCGAGCGGGCCGCCGACATCGTCCAGCTAGAGGGGATGCTCAACCGGATGCCCGAAGAGATGTCCGGCGGGCAGCGCCAGCGCGTCGCCATCGCCCGCGCTATCGTGCGCGAGCCCGACGTGTTCCTGATGGATGAGCCGCTGGCGAACCTCGACGCGAAGCTCAAGGTCCATATGCGGACGGAGCTTCAGCGCCTGCACAAGGAACTGGACACGACGATCATCTACGTGACCCACGACCAGGAGGAGGCGATGACGCTATCCGACCGCATCGCCGTCCTCGATTCGGGGCAGCTCCAGCAGATCGACCCGCCGCTGACCTGTTACAACGAGCCGGACAACCTCTTTGTCGCCGGGTTCATCGGCTCGCCGTCGATGAACTTCGTCGAGGGGACAGTCACCGAGACCACACTTGAGACGCCGAACTTCTCCCTCGAATTCAATCCGTCGTCCATTGAAGGCGTCGGAGTCGGTGACGACGTGACACTCGGCATCCGCCCGGAGGACATCTACCCGGGCGAATTCAAGTCAGAGGTCCCCGACCCGTCGGGAATGATTACGGCGACGACCGACATTCTCGAACCGATGGGTGACGAGATATTCGCCTACCTGCTGCTGGGCGACGGCGAAACGTCGATGTCTCAGGAACTGGCGACGAACGACCAGTTGCTGATGAGCATCGATCCCGACTCGGACCTCGAAGAGGACGACGAGATCGGGGTCGTCATCGACCGACGGAACGTCCACCTGTTCGACTCGGCCACCGGCGACGCGATCGTCCATGACCTCATCCCGTACGAGGCCGAAGGCACTGCATCCAGTAGCGAAGTAGAGTCAGACGACTGATATGAGCAGCCACCTCGCGATGCTGTACTGGAGCGGGATGCTCGTGCTGTTTTTCTTCTGGGCGTACGGTATCGTGTCGTTCATCCTGGACCTGAAGAACAAAATCGTCCCCGGCATCATCCAGTATCGGCGCGGTCGACGCCGTGAGAAGGCAAAGCAGGAACAGGAAGAGGAACGCGAAGAGCGTGAAAAGCAGTTGTATTAACCCGACACCGGGTGCAGACTTCGAGAGACATGACTGAGACCGTTCGGATAGGCATCATCGGACTGGGGAACATCGCGGACATCCACTGTACCAACCTCCGACAGCTCGACCAGCCGGTCTCGATAGCGGCGGGCGTCGATGTCGATGCCGACGCGCGCCGCCGGTTCGCCGAGACGTACGACGCGGCGGTGTACGAGGAAGCCGCGGCGATGTTCGAGACGGTAGATGCCGTGCTGGTGACGACGCCGAACAAGTTTCACGAACAGTACGTCGTCGCAGCCCTTGAGGCAGGGCTAGACGTGCTCGTCGAGAAGCCGCTGGCCCACACGCTCGAAAGCGCCGAGCGGATCGCCGCGGCCGCCGACGCGGCCGACGGGTTCTGCATGGTCGGCTTCCACAACCGGTTCGCCGACCCGGTCCAGACGCTTGTGGGCTACCGCGATGCAGGCGATATTGGCGAGGTGTCTCACATCGAAGCGAACTACATCAGGCGTCGCGGCGTCCCCGGCCGGGGGTCGTGGTTCACGCGCAGCGACGTGGCTGGCGGCGGGTCGCTCATCGATATCGGCGCGCACGCTATCGACCTGGCGCTGCACGTCGCCGACCATCCCGAGGTCGTCGAGGTGTCGGGCGACACCCGCGCTCAGTTCGGCGTCGACGAGGAGTACGCGTACGTCGAGATGTGGGGCGAGGATCACGGTGCGGCCGAGTTCAGCGTCGACGATTCGGCGAGCGCCTTCATCCGCTGTGGCGACGGGACAACGATCTCTCTGGAGGTCGCGTGGGCGACGAACCGGCCGGACAGCCAGGAGTACTACGTCCGCGGGACCGGGGCGGGCGCGAAACTCGACCTCGCGGACCAGTCGCTGACGCTGTTCGAAACCGCCGATACCGGCCGGATGCACCACCGGACGACCGACATCGAGACGCAACGGTCGGACCCACAGCACCGGGAACAGGCGCGGTTCGTCTCCGCAGTCAGAGACGGGACGCCGCCGTCGGCGAACACCGTTGAACAGGCGCTTCGCGTCCAGCGTGTGATGGACGGAATCTACCGCTCCAGCGAGACTGGCACGGCCGTCAGTGTCGGTGAGGCAGAACCCTGAAGAAAGACTTAATCCCCAGTGTTCTCACTCTCTGCCTGGCATGAAAGTGATTGGTGTTACGCGGGACGACGACGGCCCACAGCTCTTAGAGCGGGAGCGACCGTCGCCTGACCCGGGCGAGGCACTCGTCCGGACGCTCCGCGTTGGTGTTGACGGCACAGACCACGAAGTCCTGAACGGGTCCCACGGCGGGTTCCCCGACGGGGCGGACCACATGGTTCTCGGACACGAGGCGGTCGGCGTCGTCGAAGAGCCCAATGGCACGGGGCTCGAGGCGGGGCAGGTCGTCGCGCCGACCGTCCGACGGAAACCGAACGGTGAGACGAACGACTACTTCCGCCGAGGTGAGCCTGATATGGCTCCGGACGGCGAGTACACGGAACGCGGCATCGTCGGTGACCACGGCTTCATGGCGGAGTACTTCACCTCGCCGGCGGATTTCCTCGTCCCGGTCCCCGAGTCAGTCGCGGAGCACGGCTTCCTCGTCGAGCCGCTCTCGATCACCGAGAAGGCCAACGAGCACGCCTACGCGACGCGGGAACCGTTCGACTGGCGACCGGAATCCGCCTGCGTGCTGGGCAACGGCTCGCTCGGCCTGCTGACGCTGTGGATGCTCGACCAGGAGTACGACCGGACCTACTGTGTCGGTCGGCGGAACCGTCCCGACCCGACGGTCGACATCATCGACGAGATCGGCAGCACGTACGTCGATTCCCGCGAAACGCCGGTGGACGAACTCCCGGAGGCCTACGAGGCGATGGACTATATCTACGAGGCGACCGGGTTCGCCCCGCACGCGTTCCAGACAGTCAAGGCGCTCGACCAGAACGGGGTCGGCGTGTTGCTCGGCATCCCGGAGCCGTGGGAGTTCGAAGTCGACGGTGGTTCGCTACACAACGAGATCGTCCTGCACAACAAGTGTCTCATCGGCACGGTCAACTCACACGTCTCGCACTTCGAGGACGCCGTCGAGACCCTACAGGAGCTTCCGGAGTGGCTGCTCGATGATCTGGTCACGACGGTTACCGACCCGGAACACGTCGAGGCGGCCTTCGAAGATGGGGACGACCAGATAAAGGCAGTCGTCGAGTTCGATTCGCTGTAACCCTCGGGCCGAACCGCGCCCGAGCTTTTTCACGGCAGTTTGGCCTGAACACCCCCCATTTAGACGGGGATATGTCGGTATATGTAAGATAGTAGATGTAAGATTGTGAGGTATTTACTCGCATTCGATTAATTTCTTTCTCCACTCAAACCCGAAGAATCGTGGGATATAGATGATTTATCGGGACCGACCCGAATGTCAAATGCTGATTTTCGCTATACAGAAGTATTAAGTGCGAATCTTCAATAAGGAATTATGAGGTATTGGTGCAACCATGGCTGATGACAATTCAAACAGACGGTTGACGCGGCGTAACGCTCTTCGGATTGCTGGTGCAGCAGGTGCGGCCTCGCTGGCTGGCTGCGGTGGGAGTGACGGCGGTGACGGCAGCAGCGGCGATGGCAGCAGCGGTGATGGTAGTGACGGCAGCAGTGGTGACGGCAGCAGCGACGGCGGCAGTACTGACAGCGGGACACAGTACAGCACACTTGAAGTCGCCCACTGGTGGGGCGAGGGCGACGGACTGGAAGCGATTCAGTCCGTAATGGATGCGTTCAAGGAGCAACACCCGGACGTCCCGTTCGACGAGAACCTCATCGCCGGCGGTGCGGGTGAGAACCTGCAGGCGAACATCCGGACACGGGTCCAGAACGGCAACCACCCGAGTACGTGGCAAGCCTGGCCCGGAAACAATCTGCTCCCCTTCACCGATGCGAACCTGCTGAAGGATATCGGCGACTCCGTGTGGTCAGAGAACAGCATGGAGGACGCCTACCTTCAGGGCGTCAAGGACGCGGCCCAGCCCGCTGGGAACTACGTGACGGTGCCGCTCAACATCCACCGGATCAACAACCTCTTCTACAACGTCGAGGTCGTCGAGGACGCCGGGGTCGATCCGGCCTCCCTCGAAACGCCGTCTGACCTCGTCGACGCGATGGCGACGGTCAACGATGCCGGCTACACCGGAATGGCACACCAGACCGGGTCGCCGTGGTCCAGCTTCCAGATGTTCGCGACTGTCCTCCTCGGCGAAACGGACGCCGAGACCTACAGCGCTATCTTCGTCGACGGTGAGGTCGACGCCAACAGCGACGCGCTCGAGTCGGCAGTCGAGACGACGCAGTCCTATCTCGACTACATCCCGAGCGACGCTGGTTCGATTTCCTGGACCGAGGCCAACAATCAGGTCATCAACGGCGAAGCGGCGTTCCTCCACCAGGGTGACTGGGCGGCCGGAACGTACCTCACGAACGACCTGACGTACGGCGAGGAGTGGGACCATGTGACATTCCCGGGAACCGACGGCTACTATGCCCTCAACATGGACTCGTTCCCGTATCCGGTCAACAACCCGTCCCCGGAAGCGACCACGCTGTGGTGCCAGTTCGTCGGGACGACGGAGGCACAGGAGATCTTCAACCCGAAGAAGGGGTCGATTCCGCCGCGGACCGACGTCAACACCGACCCGTTCAACGACTTCTCCAAGGACCAGATAGAGGACTTCCAGAACAGCGAGGCCCAGCCGCCGTCCGTCGCGCACGGTCTGGCCGCACCGCCGGCAGTCAAGTCCTCGCTCGAATCCGCTATCTCATCGCTGAACTCCGGTGCTGCGCCCGCGGACGTCGTCTCCCAGATTTCCAGCGCCTACTAATAACCCAGCGACAGCACGCAGTTTTTTTGCCGTGTCGACTCGAACGATCGGAGTCACAGGAGTAGGCAGCCGCTGTGACGGGACAACCAACAGTAGCACAGAGTCACATGACTGGTTCTGAAACTGGCTGCTGAATAGAGTGCCGAAGTTCTTAGTACTCGACTCGCAAACGCTCCACTATGTCTAGTGACGACTTGGAAGCATCGCTCGAACAGGTAATTGCGCGGTTCAATCTCGGCGAGTACGAGATTTCAGCCTACCTGGCCGTGTTGCAACACGGTGAGCTGACAGCGTCGGAGATCTCGGAGAACACGGACATTCCACAGCCGCGGGTGTACGATACGGTCCGGAGCCTCAGCGACGTCGGACTCGTCGAACTCAAGGAGTCCCGGCCGATGAAGGTCCTGGCTATCGATCCTCGGGAAGCCTTCGAGGGGATTCAAGACTCGCTTGATGACCTCGTCGACGACCTGTCTTCGCGCTACACGGCCCCCGCACGGGAGCCGGAAGCCGTCTCGCTCGTCAAATCCCGGCCGACGATACTCCGGTACCTCGAAGACATCATCGAGACGGCCGAGTACGAACTGACGCTGTCGCTGACCCCGGCCCTGCTAGAGCGGTTCGAAGACAGACTCGCGGCCCGGAAGCAGTCCGGCATCGCTATTGAAATTCTCATTTCACCGGGTGTGGACGCTCCCGACCCAGCGCGGTTCGATTACGAGTCCATCGCGACCACGGTGAAGGCCCGCCGCGGTATCACGACACCGGTCGTCGCCGTCGCCGATGGGAACTACTCGATGTACGCCACCCGCGAGAGCGTCCGCGGCGACACAGACAGATACGGCGTCATATTCAATCGGTCGGAACTCGGGTTTCTGGTGTCCGGGTTCCTCAACACGGTGCTGTGGACAACGGCCGAAACGATTGCCAGCGACGGGGACGGGCTGCCGTTCCCGCGCCGCTACGGGACGATCAGGCGCTGTATCTCTGACTTGATGACATTGGACGGGGAGTTCTACGCGACTATCGAGGGGCGGGACGTGGAAACGGGCGACCACCGGGTCGTCGAGGGCAAAGTGGACCAGGCGTCGTTCAGTTCGAACCGCGAGGTCGCGACGCTGGTCGTCGAGACGGCCGAGGGGCCGGTAGAAGTCGGTGGACAAGTCGCTGCGTTCGAGGATATGGAGGCGTACGAGATCCGGATCGGAACGGACGAACCGCCCGAGAACTGACACTGTCGGCTGTAGCTGTTTCTCACGGTGACCGCCTGACTACAGACGGTCGATACGGAACCGGCGGACGGAGTCCGAAGTAAACAGACGCGGCTGGACGAGACGACAGCGGAGACAATGAGCACCGTGGGCGGGCAACCCACGGTGATTGCATGACCCTTCGGGCTGGCGAAGTATGTCAGAGGCACGATATCGCCTGGCCCGAACGTGGCAGTTCCACAAGACCAACGTGCTCCATTGCGTTCAGCGGGGACGTGGTCTTACGTGGACAGCAACTGTGTCTGTGTCACGAGCGGTAAAAAAGATGGACACATTGGCTGCAATAATATCCAATGCCCGAGAGAATAGTACAGCTTCCGGAGAGAATTCCATTACAAATGGAAACTGATATGTGCGAAAAATATGAGCTACAGTATATGGGGACAGTATGGGCGTAGAATCAGTTATTCAGTACGTCCGAACGTCGTCCGTCCGGACGGACATCATCGGCTCGCTGTGTCCCGGAGCCAAGGCCACCAACGAACTGCTGTCAGCGGTCACTGCGAGCGAGTCCGCGATATACGATGCGCTCTCGAACCTCGAAGGCCGCGGTCTGGTCACCTCGATGGATGACGGATGGCGACTCACCGGTACCGGCCGCCTCGTCGCGGATACGATTCACCGCCAGCAACGCCTCGAGGAACTCTTCGCCGTGGCCCCGCAGTACTGGGAGTCCCACGATACGTCAGTTCTACCACAGCCGTTCCGGTGTCGCCTCCCAGAACTCGACGAGTACACGGTCATCCGTGGCACGCAGACCGATATCAACCGCCCGGTCCGCGAAGTCGTCACTCGCGTCGAGAGCGTCCAGAACTGCGACGTGGTCTCGCCCGTCTACCACCCAGAGTACGAGGAAGCGATGCCAGATAGCCCCGACTCGAGACTGGTGGTAAGCTGTGCTGTCATCGACGAGATACTCGGCAAGGAGTCCGTCTCGCTCGATATGAATCGATACGAGGAGACGACCGTTCGTGTCACGGAGGTCCCGTACGCACTTGCCGTCGCCGACGACTGGATGATCCTGACGCTCCCAGAACTCGACGGAGCCTGGCCGTCGGCGAAAATCGTCTCCGAAACGGACAGCGCTATTTCGTGGGCACGGGACCTGTTCGCGCACCTCTGGACGGATGCAACCCCGATAGAAACGTATCTCGCCGACCGCTGATTTTGGCAAACCTAAACATTCAAGAACCGTGGGTTCTGACGGATGAGCAATGGCTATTCAGGGTTCACGGAGCGACGAACCGGCCGGCTACACCTTCGACGACCTCGCGGTCGTTATGGGCACGTACAACGAGGAAGAAGCAATCGGCACCGTGCTCGATGACATCGCTGCAGTGACTGACGGGCGCGCCGAAGTCGTCTGTGTCGACGGGTCCAGCGACCGGACACCGGAGATCGCCCGCGAGCACGGCGCTACAGTCATCCAACAGGAACCGCAGGGGTACGGCGTGGCAGTCCGCGAAGCCGTGCTGACACCGGACCGGCCGGTCGTCGTCACGACGGACTGCGACGACACGTATCCGATGGAACGCCTGCCCGATTTCCTCGCGGAAATAAACGACGGGGCCGACGTCGTCAGCGGTGACCGACTGTACTACGGGGCCGAACAGATGCCGGCGATGAACAAACTGGGGAACGAACTGTTCGCGCTACTCGCGAGCGTGCTCATGGGCAAGCGCGTCCACGACACGACGACTGGAATGCGCGCGTACCGCCGCGAGGTCCTCCAGAAGATCGTCTGGACCGAGAACACCGGACTCTCGGCCGAACTGCTCATGCGGCCGCTGATGCGTGGCTACGACGTGCGTGAGCGCCCCATCGCGTACGACGAGCGGAAAGGCGAGACGAAGCTCGACCCGTTCTCCGGCGGGGCCGCCATCGCGAAATCTATCGTCCGCGTTGCGCTCGAAGAACGGTTCCGGTAACACCGCCGAAGCAGTCGACGACGGGACCCGGCTTATCGGTCGTTCGGTGGCTGCTGATAGCTACCCGTTCCACCGGGGTGGCCCTGTGGATTCTCGATGCCGACGAGCTTACCGCCGGTCGGCGAACTGTACAGCGCGAACAGGAGGTCGTTGACGAGGTAGTAGCGGACGCGGTGCCTCGGGTCGCCATGTGGGTCCGGATCAGAGGCCTTGACCCCCATTCCCCGAAGCGTATCTTCTTTCGTCGCAGCATCGACCGCCACGAAGTCGGTGCCTTCCCACTCTCGGGTGTACGTGTCCAGAGCCGAAACCGCTGCCGCCATGGCTTCGGCTCGTTCGGGGTCTGCCTCGACCCGTCCGGCGACGTAGCTGTCGACGAATCCAGCGACGCCCGTCACCTCGCTCGGATAGACGATAGCGGCGACGGCACGGTACGTCTCGCGTTCGTGGTCCCCGAAGCTCGATTCGGAACTGGCGGCGTCGGCCTCGGCTGACTCGTCAGCATCGTCGCTTGTCGACCTGTCCCAGGCGAGCGCCGCCGCGCCGCCGGCGACGGTGACACCCGCCGCGCCGAGTGCTTTCAGTGCGTCGCGTCTGGTGAGTTCGTAGTCAGTCATCGGTGAGTCTCACGTATTCTCGCTTGTCGTGGTCGCGTTCATGCTGATGCCATCGCGATGCGTGCCCGGGACGTAGGCCGCTTCGCCGCCGCAGCGGCGCTGGTCCCGACAGACTTCGAGCCGCGGCGTCAGCGCCCGGACGCTCTCGTCTGTCTGCTCGACCGGGAGTTCCGCGCGGTACTCGAACCCCGCGCCGGTGCCGTAGTCGACGAACATAATCAGCGTGACCGTCCCGTCTTCCGGCGTCGGGACGCTGACCTGGTCGTCGATTCCGTCGCCGGTGAGTCGCGTCCGATTCCGGTCGGTCGAGAGCTGCAGATCCAGCCGGTCCGTTCCGGTAACTGTCGCGTAGTCGTTCTCACCCTCGCTTGCGAGCCGGATCGAGACCAGCGCGGCCTGCTCCGGAACCGACGCCGACACGTCCGTTTGGACCGTCTCGCCCTCCGCGACCGACACCGGCTGGAGTCGCGGCTCGACGGGCAGCCCCAGATACGGGACCCACTCGCCGCGGAACACGTAGCGGTAGTAGTCCCGCTCGGGATAGGCGTCGAGCACCTCGAACTGGCGGTGTTGCATCGCGTAGACGGTGTCGCCGTCGAAGCCGGGGTCGTTGCGAACCGACTGGAACGGGTGGTTGAGCCAGTCGCCATAGGGCGTGGGAAGCAGGACGAGGCTATTGTCGAGGTCACGCTGCTCGAATGGTTCGTAGGCCTGCTCTAGCTGCTGGGTCACCGCGTAGTTGTCCGAGACCGGGTCGGCCGCCGCTGTGACGGCTGCGCCGCCGCCCAGCGCCGCACTACAGAGCGCTATCGTGAGCAGAACCGGACGGACGCGGTCGGCGCTGACTTGGTCGGTGACGAGTCGGCTCGTCCATCGAGCGACCGCAACGACCCCGACGGCACCGAAGGCCGTCAGCGGGACGAGCATGTCGACGTGGTAGAACGGCCCCAGGAAGGCGACCAGACCGTCGGTCGGGTCCGAGAGGTCCCCGAGCATGTTCACGGTGCCCCAGAAGTAGCCGTTGCCGAGCGGGACCGTCAGGAGGACGCCGGCCAGCGCCGCCTGTCGACCATCTATCCCGCGGCGCACGGCAGCCCCGAGTCCGACGGCTGCAGCGAGCGTTCCCAGCGGCCCGGCGACGACCCACTGGGTGACGAGCTTCCAGAGGAGTTCGGCGTTCGCGTCCAGCGACATCGCTGGCGTGAACTCGCGCGAGTAGCCCAGAATCTCTCGGTAGCCGAAGCCCGGGCCGTCCTGCGGGGCGAACACCTCGTAGGGGAACAACAGCGCGGAGCCGGTGACGACGCGGTTGTATGCAAGCGTCGCGGCAACGCCGGTGAGCCCGCCGATGGCAGTCAGCGACAGTCGCGTGAACCGCGCCGGGTCGCGCGTCCGGAGCGACCACAGCGCGTGGGCGATGAACGGCGTCGCAAACAACACCGCCGTGTACGGCCGTGCGAAAAAGGCGATGCCGATCGCGAGCCCAGCACACGCCGCCGTCTTCCGGCTCCCCGTCCGGTCGGCGTGGAGATACGCCGCGGCGAAGCCGAGGTTCCAGAGCGTCGTCGGCACGTACGAGAGGAACACCGACGCCTCGACGAGGAACAGCGGCGATCCGAGCATGAGGACGGTCGCTACCACGCCGGTTCGAGCGTCGAATGCCTCACGGACGGTGTGGTAGGTCAGCGCCAGCACGCCGGTCGAAATCAGTCCGAGCGCAATGCGGTAGCCGCCGAGTAGTTTCCCGACGGCGAACATCGCCGCCGGAACCGGCGCGTATTTCGGATACAGCCGCTCGCCGTCGGCGACGAAAAACCACGGCCGGAACGACTCCTCGACCGGGGGGTAAATGAACAGTTGCCCCTCCAGCAACATCGCGGCCTGCTGGAGGTAGACGCCCTCGTCATGGTTGGTGGTGTGGTGCGGAAAAACGACGTGGGCAAGCGTGAAAACGGTGATCCCGCCCAGCAGCGCCACCAGCCCCGCCTGTACCCCCGGCCGGCGCAGTCGATTCATTCCGTCGGGTACCAGGCCAGGTCGTGGTCCGCGACCAAGTCGACCTCGACGGGCTGGCCCGGTTCGAACGTCTCGACGTGGTTGTGCATGCAGTGGACGACGTCGCCGCTGTGGAGCTCGACCCGGTAGACGAACGAGGGGCCGTTGTACTGGCGATGGACGACGTAGCCGTCGGCTTTGGACTCGTTCGTCGGCATCGCCTGCAGGTCATCGGGCCGGACAAGCACGTCCACCATTGCGCCGTTGTACGCCGCAACTGGCCCGTTCAGCAGGTCCACGTCGAACGAGCCCAGCCCTGTCTCGATTTGGTCGTTAGTCACCCGGGCCGAGAGGAAACTCGCCTGGCCGAGGAAGCTCGCGACGAAGCGGCTCTCGGGGTTCTCGAACACTTCAGCGGGGTCGCCGATCTGAGCGATGGTCCCGTCGTTCATGATGGCGACGCGGTCGCTGATCGACAGCGCCTCCTCCTGGTCGTGGGTCACGGAGATGGCGGTGACGCCGGCCCGCTTGAGGATCTTGCGGACCTCCTCGCGCATCTCGACGCGCAGGCGCACGTCCAGGTTCGAGAACGGCTCGTCGAGCAGGAGGACGTCAGGCTCCGGGGCCAGCGAGCGCGCGAGCGCGACGCGTTGCTGCTGGCCGCCGGAAAGCTGGCTCGGCATCTTGTCGTGATGGGCCGACAGGTCGACCAGTTCGAGCAGTTCGTCGACCCGCTCTCCGACAGCGTCTTCCTCCATCTCGGTCAGGCCGAACGCGATGTTCTCGGCGACGGTGAGATGCGGGAACAGGGCGTAGTCCTGGAAGACGATACCGACGTTGCGCTCCTCGGGCTTCCGGAACGAGGTGCCGTCGGCGATGACTTCGTCGGCGATAGAGATTTGCCCGTCGGAGGGGCGTTCCAGCCCGGCAATCATCCGGAGCGTCGTCGTCTTGCCACAGCCCGAGGGACCAAGCAACGTCAGCAGTTCGCCGTCTTTCACGTCGAGCGAGAGGTTCTCGACGGCGACTTCGTGACCGTAGTCCTTGGAAACGTCGTCCAGTTCCAGGACGGTCCGGTTCGGGTTCGCTACTGCTGCGTCCACGTCGTCGAAGTCCGATGTTTGCTGTGTGCGTGTTTGTCGAGACATTAGCTTGTGTCCTCCCGTCGAAGAATGACCAGCATGGAGAGTCCGGAAAGGCCAACGAGCACGAGGGCCGGGACCGCCGCCTGTCCGTAGTAGCCGGCACCCTGGACGAGCCAGATGTACGTGACGAAGGTTTCGAAGCCCGTCGGGCGTAACATCAGCGTTGCCGGCAATTCCTTCATAGTCGTCAGGAACACCAGCGCGGCCCCGGCGGCGATACCCGGCGCGACGAGCGGCAAGACGACCTTCCGGAACGCCGAGAGCGGGTGGTAGCCCAGCGACCGCGCCGCCTCGATGTACTGCGGATCGACTTGGAGAATCGAGGATTCGGTCGTCCCGACGGCCTGCGGGAGGAACCGAATCACGTAGGCGAACACCAGCAGGATGACGCTCTGGTACAGGAAGGGGACGTACCGGAGCCCAAGGTACACCAGCGCGAGGCCGAGAACGACACCGGGGACCGCGTAGCCGACGTACGTGGCCCGCTCGGGAAGTGACGAAATACCCGACGTGCCCCGCGCGGCGAGGTACGCAATCGGGAGCGCCGCCACGACGCAGATAGCGGCCGCGGCGGCGGCCAGACCGACCGAGTTCCAGGCATAGGACGCCTCGAACGCGAAGCCACCGCCGCTGTAGCCCGTGCCGGAACGGAGGAGCCACTGGAGCAGGATACCGATGGGAAGCACCAGACACAGGGACGCGATGGCACCGCAAAACAGCAGTGCCGGGGCCTTCCAGTACCCGAGCCTGATGAGACCGGGCCGGCGCGAACCGCTGCTGACGTAGGCACCGTCCCGGCCCGCGCTGAGCCGGGATTCGACGGCGAGGATGCCGAGCGCCATCACGAGCAACAGCATCGAGAGCACGGAGGCGTAGTCCAGTCGGCGCGCGCCGAACTCGTTGTAGATCATCCGCGTGAACACGTCGTACTGCATAATCGCCGGCGTTCCGAAGTCAGAGAGCGCGTACAGTGCCACCAGCAGCGCGCCGGCGGCGATGCCTGGTGCGATCTGTGGTAGCGTGACGCGGCGGAACGCCTCCCAACGAGTGTGATTCAGCGTCCGGGCGGCCTCGACGACGGTCCCGTCGAACGACAGCAGCGACGCGCGCGTAGTCAAGAATACGTACGGGTAGGTAAACAGTGTCAGGACGAGTATTGCGCCGTGCAGGCCGTATATTGTCGGGATTTGCTCGATACCGAGCGGCGAGAGCAGGTCCGCGAGGACGCCACGGGGGCCAAAGGCCGAGACGAACGCGAAGGCCCCGATGTAGCTCGGAACGACCAGTGGCAACGCGGACGTGATCGTCCAGAACCGTTTGAACGGCAGATCGGTCTGGGCGGTGAGAATCGCCAGCGGGACGCCGATGAGAATCGATGCGACAGTGACACCAGTCACCAGCGCCAGCGTGTTCAGCGTCACCGAGACGGTCGTGTCGCTTGTCAGCAATTCGACCGCACGCGCGAACTCGATTTCACCTGCCCTGAGAAAGATCCAAACCAGCGGTGCCAGTAACAGCAGCGAGATCGCCAGCGAGACCACTGCGAGCAGCGTGTGCGGCGACGAGTCTCGTTCCGACGTCGTCGCCTGCTCCCGAAGCCGCTCGTACCGGTCTTTTGTGCCCATATTAGAGGACGCCAGCGTCCCGAAGTAAGTCCACGGTTCCGGCCACGTCGGCCAGTTCGGTCAGGTTGATGTCCGGTGGGTTCAGGTCGTCGATGCGCGGCAGGTCGCCGACCGGTGCGACGCCCGGAATCATCGGATACGCGAACGTCCGGGTGGCGAAGAACTCCTGGGCCTCCGCCGAGAGAACGTGCCGGACGAAGTTCGACGCCAGGTCCGCGTTGTCGGTTCCGTCGATGATTTCCAGCCCCGAGACGTTGACGAGCGCGCCGGCGTCGCCCTCGGTGAACGCGAGGCCGATGGGCGAGTCGTCGCGGGCGGACTGGACCCGAAGCGTGTAGTAGTGGTTGGCGAAGCCGGCGGTGAGTTCACCGTCGGCGCAGGCGTTGGAAACGCGGAACTCGTCGTCGTAGGTAGTGATACCGTGGTCCTGCATCGCCTGAAGCCACGACATCGTCTCGTCGTCGCCGCGGATGAGCCGCATCGCGGTGACAAAGGACTGGAACGCGCCGTAGCTCGGTGCCCAGCCCATGCTGTTTTCCAGCGCAGCTGTCTCGGGGAACTCCTGAACTGTCGATGGGATGTCGGATTCGGAGATCTGGTTCGTGTTGTACGGGATCGCCCGGGCGCGACCGGCGATGCCAACCCAGCGGCCCTCGCTGTCCTGGTAGGCTTCGGGGACCGTCGAAAGGGCCTCTTCGGGGAGACTCGCGGTCGCACCGGCGTTGGCCACGGCACCGAGCGAACCGGCGTCGATGGACATGAACACGTCGGCGGGACTCGCGCCGGCCTCGTTTTCCTCGATAATCGTGTTCGCGAGGTCGCTGGAGGCTTCGAGCCGGTGGTTCGCCGTGAAGTCCGGATACAGCTGTTCGAGCAGGTTGATGAGGTCGAGATACAGTCCACCCTCGCCACCGCCGAGATACAGCGTCAGTTCGCCGCTGAGGTCCGGCAACTCCTCGATGGAGGTGCCGCCGGGAGCGTCCCGCTGTTCCACCAGTGGGCCGGACCCACGGAAGTCCGAAAGGGAAATCTGCCCGGCGCCGGTATCAGTTCCACCGTCACTTCCACCCTCACCGCCATCGCCACCACCGAGAATGCCGGAACAGCCGGCAAGCGCTGTTGCGGCAGTCGCGCCGCCGAGAGCGAGGAAGCGCCGTCGAGACTGCGTCGCGTTACGTCCAGTCAGATCGTTAGAATCACTCATTGTTTGATTTAGGGTTGCCTAAACAACTTAGGCCTTTCTAGTCGTCGGCGGTCGCGGGGACCTGTTCCGTCGCGGCGGCGTCCAGTTCGTCGAGACATTCCAGCCAGTCGAGCATGAACTCCCCGCAGTAGTTAAGGAAGGCACCGTTTTCCCAGTCGCTGAAATCGCCGTCGGCCATCGCTGTCCCGATTGCGTCGAACACTTCGGCGTAGGAGTCGGCGTCCGCGCCGGCCTCGTCAACGATCTCCCAGACGTGCTCGTTGAGTTCGAGCCCGTGGACCTCGTTGGTCAGGTCCGAGAACGTCGAGCGGGGCGCTTTGTTGTGCTCACAGAGGGGGTCGCCGTTGTAGATCTGCTTGCCGAGCACGTCACAGGCCCGCTTGAGGAACACGCCCGACCAGATGTCGTCGAAGCGGCCCACGTCCCACTCGTTGTCGTCCATCGGGAGCTGGTAGAACGCCGGAATCACTTCCCGGCGGAACGCGAGGTTCATCGAGCAGACGGTGAGGTACTGGCCCTTGGCGGCGACGAAGTCCTCGCCGAAGTCCGCCTCGCTCGTCCGGGTCTGGGCCTGTCCCTGGAGGTCGCCGTCCATCAGGATACGAACGGCGTCGAGGTCCGGTACGTTCGTCCAGAGGCCTTGAGAGGCGACCACATCGTCGACCTGCGTCGCTTCCGTCGAAACTTCCTCGTCCATCGCGGCGTAGGGGTAGCCGCGCGGGTAGAGACCGTGCTCGTCCTCGTTCTGGTAGAGCACGTTGACCCACTGCTCGTCGGAGCTGACCGTCTCTATCTCGCCCTCGAAGGACAGGTTCGACATGTGGGTCCCGAAGAAGTCTGCGTCCTCGTGTGGCAGCGTGTCATCGTCGATAAACACACCGTACTCGTAGTCGTTGGCCCACATGTAGAGGAGGCCAAACGACGTCTGCGCGTGGCTCGCTTCGGGGATAAGGTGCGAATACTCGCTCGCGCCGTGGTTCTCAAACCAGGTTTCGCGAGCAGTCCCGTCGTAGACGGCCCCGTCGACGCCTTCTTCGTCGAGCATCTGTTCCATCGCGTCGGTGTCACAGAAGTCCTCGGTGATGAGCACGACGAACAGTCGGTCCAGGTCGAACCCGTGGTTCCGGGCGTTCTGGAAGTACGAACGCATGCATTCGTGGTTTCGAATCGTCGGCACCATCACGCAGATGTCGGCTGTCATGTACTGGCCCTACCTCTTTAGGCCATCCTAAAAGATTTGGCGTTCTCACTTTGCTGCCCTCGTAGATCTGTTTTCCAGACATCATGTGTCCCGAAACCGGAACATCATTATATTCTAAATCTGACGTTTAATGTTGTATTAGGAGAACTATTATCTGGCTGTGCTTTGCCAGATTAGGTGATGAGCGTACGAAGCAACAGGGCTCCGATCAACCACAAATGAACCTGGATAATCAGACCTGTGTCGTCACCGGGTCCTCGCGCGGTATCGGCCGCGGAATCGCCAAAGACCTCGGTGCTCACGGGGCCAACGTCGTCGTAAATTACCGGTCCTCGGAAGCGGAAGCCCGTGCCGTCGTCGAGGATATCCGCGAAAGCGGTGGCAATGCTATCGCGGCGCAGGCCGACGTGGCGAAACTCGATGAAGTCCGGGCGATGCGTGAGAGGGTGGCCGACGAGTTCGGTCCCACGGACGTGCTCGTCAACAACGCTGGTATCACCATCGACAAGAAATTCGAGAACATGACCCGTGAAGACTGGGAGACGGTTATCGACGTCAACCTGGGCGGCGTGTTCAACGGGACGAAGGCGTTCTACGACGACATCCGCGACGCCGAGCACGGCCGACTGATAAATATCTCTAGCGTCGTCGGCCAGCAGGGCAACATCGGGCAGGCCAACTATGCGACGACGAAATCCGGGTTGTTCGGATTTACACGGACGCTTGCGCTCGAACTGGCACACACGGGCTCGACCGCGAACTGCGTCGCGCCGGGCTTTGTCAAGACCGATATGCTAGAGGAGGTGCCCGAACGCGTGCAGGAGAAGATTCTGCGGGAGATTCCGCTCGACCGGTTCGCACGCGTCGAAGACATCGCCGGCATCGTGAGGTTCGTCGCCAGCGAGGAATCGAGCTATATGACAGGACAGGTACTTGGTGTTAACGGCGGGATGGAGTGGTAGGATGAGTCAACAGGAAGAACCAGACGACGAGACTGGGGCGCCTGACGACGCGGTCGAAGAGTTGCGACAGAAACGGGCCGAAGCCGAACTCGGGGGCGGTGAAGCCCGTATCGAATCCCAGCACGAGAAGGGCAAGATGACCGCCCGCGAGCGTATCGATTTCCTCGTCGACGACGGCACGTTCAACGAGGTCGATCCGTTCGTCGAGCACCGGTCGACGAACTTCGGCATGGAGGAGAAGCGCTTCGCCGGCGACGCGGTCGTCACCGGCTACGGCGAGGTCGACGGTCGGAAGGTGTTCCTGTTCGCCCACGACTTCACCGTCCTCGGCGGCTCGGTCGGCGAGGTCGTCGCCGACAAGATCTGTAAGGTGATGGACCGGGCCATCGAAAACGGCGTCCCGGTCATCGGCCTCAACGACTCCGGCGGCGCGCGCATTCAGGAAGGTGTCGACTCGCTGGTGGGTTTCGCCAAGATTTTCGAGCGTAACACCAAGGCTAGTGGGCTCATCCCGCAGATTTCAGCCATCATGGGGCCGTGTGCCGGTGGAGCCACCTACAGTCCGGCACTGACTGACTTTACCTTCATGGTGCAGGACACCAGCCACATGTTCATCACCGGGCCGGACGTCATCGAGACGGTGACCGGCGAACAGGTGTCGAAGGAGGAACTCGGCGGTGCGGGCTCTCACTCTACCAAGTCCGGCGTCGCTCACTTCTCGTACCCGTCAGAGGAGGAAGCGCTCGAAAACATCCGCCGCCTCCTGTCGTACCTGCCGGCGAACAACATGGAGGACCCGCCGCGGGTCAAGCCGTGGGACGACCCCGACCGGGAAATTCCCGGCGTGACTGATATCGTCCCGTCGGCCCCGCGCAAGCCCTACGACATGACGAAAGTCATCGACGCCATCGTCGACGAGGACTCCTTCTTCGAGGTTCACGGCAACTGGGCGCGCAACGTCGTCGTGGGCTTCTCGCGGATGGACGGCCAGTCGGTCGGCGTCGTCGCCAATCAGCCACGCGTGAGCGCGGGGACACTCGACATCGACGCGGCGGAGAAAGCGGCCCGTTTCGTCCGCTTCTGTGACTCGTTTAATATCCCCATCCTCACGCTCGTCGACGTGCCCGGGTTCATGCCCGGCACCGACCAGGAGCACAACGGCATCATCCGGCGGGGCGCGAAGCTAATCTACGCCTACGCAGAGGCGACGGTGCCCCTGCTGTCGGTCGTCGTGCGGAAGGCCTACGGCGGTGCGTACATCGTCATGTCCTCGAAGTTCCTCGGCAGCGACGTGAACTACGCCTGGCCGGGGTCGGAGATGGCGGTCCTCGGTCCACGGGGCGCGGTCAACATCCTCTACCGGAACGAAATCGCAGACGCCGACGACCCGGACGCCAAGCGCCAGGAACTGATGGACGAGTTCCGCGACGAGTTCGCCAATCCGTACGGGCCGGCGAAACGGGGCTACCTCGACGACGTCATCGAACCGAAAGAGACGCGCAAGCGCCTCATTCAGGACCTCGACCTCCTGCAGCGCAAGCGCGAGGACACGCCGCCGAAAGACCACGGCAATATCCCGCTGTAATATGGCGACTCGCAACACACCACAGTCGGACGCGGAGACGCCGCCGCTTACCGATATCGAGGACCCCGAGGACCTGTCGCTGTCGATACCGGCGGACGCGTCACAGGCAGAAGCAGCGGCTATCGCCGCTGCGATCAGCGCTCACCTGACCGACTGCCGGCGCGCTGCTAAAGCGTCATCGCAGCGCTCGGCCGTCGAGTACGTGGACGAGTGGACGCTGGCCGGACGGCTGGCGAGCGTGGGCAAGCGCCGCCCCCCGAACGACGTCAAGCGGGGCGAGGAGTGGAAGGCGGCGGCGCGAGCGCGGTACTAAGAGTCCGTAAACTCCTGCAGCACTTCGAGGTCGCGGGTGGTCCGCATGAACTCCGACAGCGCCCGTTCGGCCCCGCAGTCGTCACAGACGAACTGTGTCTCCGGGGCCGGGAGGTCGGACACTTGCTCTTCCCAGGCAACTGAACACGCCGGACATTGTAGTTGGAGCCAGGCCTCCTGCATATTTCGTGTGTGGTTAGCACACACGGATATACTTTGTGTGGATTCTCACTGTCGGGGGCTATGGTGCTGTTTGTCGATTCATGGTGTTTTTGGGCTACCTAAATATGGGAAGATTTAAACCATTTAGGCAAGCCTAAAAAGATATGAACCGACGAGAGTACATCGTTGCGACCGGTGTCGGGCTGGCAGGTGCCGTCGCCGGCTGCTCGGGTCAGTCCGAGGCCGGGAGCGGTGGTGACGGCGCGACTGATGACGCGACGGATTCCGGTACGACGACCGCGACAGCGACCACGGAACCGACGGAGTCGGGCTACTCCGTCGCGATGGAACCGGTGGGCGAGGTCACGTTCGAGGCAGTTCCGGAGGGCTGGGTCGCGAACAACGGGAGCTGGGCCGACATGGGGATCGCGCTCGGCCTCGACGCACCAGAGGGCGTCTGGCTCCCCTCCCGATACCACACTCAGTACTACGACGAGATCCCGGGCGTCAGCGTTGACGGGAGTTCGATCCAGAAGCTGTGGGGGGACAGCGGTGTCGGGAAAGAGCAGTTCTACGAGATAGACGCCGACATCCACGTCATGGACCCGAACTTCCTGCAGAGCCGCGGGTCCTGGGAACAGTCGGATATCGACGAAATCGAAACCCAGGTCGGTCCCTTCTTCGGGAACAGCATCTTCTCGACCGGCTACGAGTGGCACGACTACACCTACTACACGCTGTACGAAGCTTTCGAGAAACTGTCCCAGGCGTTCCAGCGGACCGACCGGTTCGAGGCGTTCCGGACTCTCCACGAAGAATTCCAGACGAGCCTGGAAGACCTCGTGCCGGACTCGGAGTCCGAACGGCCCGAGGTAGCTATCGTATGGGCCGGCAGCGACGAGCCCACCAGCTTCTCACCGTACCTCATCGAGGACGGGACCAGCTTCAAACAGTGGCGAGACCTCGGGGTACGCGATGCCTTCGCGAAGACCGATGTCAGGGACTTCCACGCAGACCGCAGCAAGGTCGACTTCGAGACCCTGCTCGACATCGATCCGGAGTACCTGCTCCTGCGCGGACAGGAGAACAAAACGCGCTCGGAGTTCGAGGACACGGTCGTCAGCTTCCTCAAATCGGACCAGAGCGGAAGCGAACTGACGGCGGTACAGAACGGGAACGTGTATCGCGGTGGCCCGCTGTACCAGGGGCCGATAACGAACCTGGTCCTCACGGAACGGGCCGCGTCGCAGGTGTACGACGTGGACCGGAACCTGTTCGACCGTCAGCGTGTCGCCGATATCGTCGCCGGAGAGCTGTAGGGCACCATGGTCGGACGAACACTCGCGGACATCCGTGACAGGCTCTCGGAACTCAGCGTGGCTGTCGGGCCGTATCGCGTCGTCAGCGCCCGGACAGGAACGCCGCCGTTCCCGGTGTCGGGAATGCAGTTCCCGGACCGCGAGACGGCTGCCGAAGCGGCCAGCGTCGCGACCGCCTACCGGAGTGCCCTCCGCCGCTACGACCCCCGTGTCACCGTCCACGGCCTCATCGTCTGTGAAGCGCCGTGGGGGACCGACGCCGTCAGGACTGGCCCGTCATCGCTCCCGGAGTACTGTCACACGGTCGCCGGGTCGCTGTTCGAGGTGCTGTCGGGGCGTCATCGCTCCGTCGAGCAGGCAGTCATCGACAGCTACCTCGAAGCGGCCGAGGAGACGGAGAACCGCGAGCGCCTCTGTCTGGCGATGCTCGAAAGTATGGCCACGGCGATCGCCGACAATCTCGACCCGGAAGTACAGGCGGACACCCTCCGCGAAGCCGCCGGCCAGTTACCGAGGAAGCCAAGCGGGCCTGAGCCGGTCCGGGACGCCGTCGCCGACCTCGAAACAGCGGGGCTGGTCGACGAGACAGCAATCGAACCCGCCGCGGTCGGTCCCGGCCGCTGTTCCAGATATATTACATTACAGAACTATCGCCCGACGCTGTCGGACCTCCGCTGCCCAGTGTTGCCGATTGCCGTCGAACTGCTGCGCCGGACGAGTATCACGCCACAGATGGCCGAAGCCGAGCGAACCCCGGACGGCTGGCGCCTGCTCGTCTCACTGGCCGGTGACCAACCCGCCGAAGGGCTGTCGGTCGTCACGACGACTGCGTGAACATTCCACTCGATCTATAGGTCGGACCGTAATACATACACGAGACCCCTGTGACGGCACAGGTATGGGAGTCGCAGTAATCGGCGCGTCAATGACGAAATTCGGGCAACGCGACGCCTGGATCCGCGAGTTGCTCTCGCAGGCGGGCGAGGAATGCCTCACGGACGCCGGCGTTGCGCCCGACGACGTAGAGCACCTGTACGTCTCGAACATGGCCAGTGGCGAGTTCGAAGGGCAGACGGGAATCATGAATCTGCTGGCCCACGACCTGGGAGTGCTTCCGGCCTACAGCGAACGGGTCGACCAGACCTCTTCCTCGGGCGGAGCAGGCATCTACGAGGCCTGGCAGTCCGTCGCCAGCGGGGCCAGCGATATGACGCTGTTAGTCGGCGGGGAGAAAATGACTCACAAGACGACGGGCCAGGCGACCGACATCATCGCCTCGATTACCCACCCCGACGAGTACAAGCACGGCGTGACGCTCCCGTCCTTTGCCGGGATGACCGCCCGGCACTATCTGGAGCGGTTCGACGCCCCTCGGGAGTCGCTCGCCCGGGTCGCGGTCAAGAACCATCGAAACGGCGTGGACAACCCCAAGGCGCAGTTCCAGACGGAGATCACGATGGAGAAAGCGCTCGAGTCACCCATCATCGCGGACCCGCTGCGTCTGTATGACTTCTGTCCGATCACGGACGGCAGCGCCGCGCTCATGTTCACCACAGAGGAGCGCGCCAAAGAGATAACCGACGAGTACGCCCTCGTCTCCGGCATCGGCGGGGCGACCGACACCCACGTCGTCCACGAGCGCGACGACCCGACGGTCATGGGCGGGGTCGTCGAGTCGAGCAAGGAGGCCTACGAGATGGCCGGCCTCGGTCCCGAGGACCTCGATGTGGCGGAACTACACGACATGTTCACCATTCTGGAGTTCCTCCAGCTAGAGGGTATCGGCGTCGCCGAGCAAGGGACGGCCTGGGAGCTGGCGATGGACGGTGCCACTGCAAAGGACGGCGACCTGCCGATCAACACCTCCGGGGGGCTCAAGTCCAAGGGCCATCCGCTGGGGGCAAGCGGTGTCGCGCAGGGCGTCGAAATCTACGAACAGCTCGTCGGCGAGGCCGGGCCGCGACAGGTCGACGCCGACACCGCACTGGCGTGTAACGTCGGCGGCTTTGGCAACTGTGTCATCACCACCATCATGGAGGCCGCAGAATGACGCTGGAAGCAGGCATGTGCGCAAACGGTCACGTCTCGTACCCCACCCATCCGCTGTGTCCGGAGTGTGGCGAACCACAGGACGCGACGTTCGACCTCGCGGACCGGACCGGCGAAGTGGTCACTTGGACCCACTCGACGGCGACGCCGCCGGGCGTCCGCGAGCCAAACACGCTGGCTATCGTTGAGTTCGACATAACGGACGTCTCCGATGCGAGCGACGAGTTCGTCCGCGCGCTCGGGCAGGTGACCACGGACGAGGTCGAAACAGGTGACACGGTCGAACCCGTCTACGTCGAGGAACTCCGCGACCCCGACGCGGGCATCAAAGTGCCCGAGAGTCAGGACTGGGACGGCTACCGCTGGGACCCGGTCTGATCAGCTCTCCTCACCCTGTCGGATAATCCGACCGTCTGTCGTCGGCGAAATCGTCCCCTGTTCCTCGATAGTGTTGCTGACGAGGTCGGAGAGGAGTGCGTCCTCGTTCGACGAGACGAGGACAGTTGCGTCGCTGAGCATGCTGTACCCGTCGGCGCCGCCGAAGACGACGTAGAAGCCGCGAACAGAACGTGAGTGCGCTATACGGTCGAAACCGTTGTCGAATAGGTGTCGGGAAGGGCCCCCGTCTCAGCCAGCTCGGCGATACACTCTTCGACGGACTCAGTTCGGCCTCTGTCGGCGAAGGGGGCAACCTGTACGAGGTCACCGCTCTCGTAGACTGCGAGGCAGACGGCCGGCATGACGAGTTCGCGGCGCTTCTCGCCCGTCGTCGAACTGTAACGGAGCCGGGTGTCGAAAAACGGCGCGAGGCAGACACCAGCCTCGCGGGCCCACTCCGCAAACTCGTTGTACAGGTCCCGCTCAGGTCCGTTACCGGAGCCCTGCAGCGGCACGCGCTTCTCCCACTCGACTGTGTCGACGTCGTCGAGTACGCCACGGCACACCAGCTCCTGTAGCTCACGTTCGATAGCGGTACAGCGTTTCTGTGACAGCGCTGGGAGGTCAGACCGGACGAACAGGGTCGCCCGACGACTGCCCGGAGCAGTAGAGCTGGACATCGGTATTCGTACCTAGCTCTGTGACATAATAAATCATTATGTTTCCAGGAGTGAAACTCTCACACTACGCTGAAGTTCTTTACTCCTCGTCGCTCCCCTCTCCGTCTTCGGGACCGGTGTCGTCCCTGTCTGGACCTTCGATATCGTCCTTTATCGACCGTAGTTCGGCGTCTACGTCCACTGGGACGTCAGTAACCTGGTCGGAGTCGACCTCCTCGCTCACCCCTGGTTCATTGGCTAATCTATCCTGGATCTGGCCACGCAATTGTTGGGCTTCCTGAATAAGCTCGCGGGCCTCTTCATCTTCCGGTGTCCCTTCGACAGCCTGCTGGAGGTCGGTCAACGCACCGTCGAGGCGAGAGAGCGTGGCCCGACTCAGATCACTCGCACGCTGTCGCACCTCATCCGAGGCGGACCCGGTCGATGTCGGCCGCCCTTCGGCCATTCGGAGGGCTCGACGGAGTATCTTCAGCGCCTCGATGTTGGTCTTCAACACCAGAATGACCGCAGGAATGGTCACGTCGCTGGTGAACCGGAGGAGTTCGCTCGGTGTCGGCGGCCGCGGCAGGCCGCTGTCGGTCGTAGGCTCGACCTCCGTCTCTAGCTCCTGCAGCGTCGTAACGAGGTCCGTAATCAGGGCGGAAAGGTCGTCGTCCGAGCTCATACCTCTCTCTTGTCGCCTCGGGTACTAAAGGCCGCGCCGTGTGGCCGGCCGGTTTCGTGTCGTCTCTGCCCCCGGTGTGGGGGCTGGCAGCCACAGATGATTAGGCCAACCAAAATCCTTTTAGCTTTAGGGGTGCCTAACTCAGGTAATGCCATCACAGACGGACGATGTCGAGACCTCCGAGGACCGCCCGGACGTTGCAGCACTGGACAGCGGTGCTGACAGAACCGTGTTTACCGAAGACGGGAACCGAGACGGTTGGATTTCGACCGACGTCACCGTCGACCTTCGACGGTAGTCCGTTCGTCCGCGCCGCGTTTCTCTTTCCTCTGACTCCTGAGTTACTTTCTTCACAGGCGGGTCTCTCCACGATCTGAACTGGGTAGCGACGCTACCAGTAACAGAAAATTCGGCAGAAGGCGGTGGGCCGACGTTAGTCCAAGACGAGCGTGTCGTCTTCGAGGTAGTGCTCGATGTGGTGTGCGTCTTCCTCGGTCTGCACGATGATTTCCCGGAGGATCTGCGCCGTCGCGTGGTCACCGAGGTTCTCCGCGAGGTCGATGTGATCACGGAGCGACTCGATGATGTCGCCGTACATCTCGAGGTCGTTTTCGAGCGACGTCCGGATGTCGTACACGTCCTGCCCTTCCGGTTCTACCGATGCGTGCTCTTCCTGTGCCTTGCCGCCGGCGACGGGTGTGCCGCCCAGGGCCTGGGCCCGCTCCGCGAGTTCGTCGGCTGCCTCTTCGGCGTTGCCGGCGGCGTCGCCGAGGAACAGGTGGAGGTCGCGGAACTCCGCGCCCTCAACGTTCCAGTGGTGCTTCTTGACCTGATGGTACAGCGTGTACGTGTCCGCCAAGTCCTGATTCAGCGCGTTGATTACTTGCTCGGACTTCTCCTTGTCGAGGCGGAGTTCGTTCTCTTCGACGTTCCCGAACTCGCGTCGGACATGCTCTTGTGTTGCCATAGTCATCTTATTGTACAGGGGGAAGCCACTTAAAGATTGTTTTGTGAAAATATGTTTTCGGGAACCCAAAAAATATGTTCTAAGATAGAATGGCTGGTTACCTGAACAGAAATATTATCCGCTGATACCAACCCTCGCTCGAGTCAGCACTCTGCGCTTGAAACAAAAGGGATAGGACTACTCCGACAACGGCCGGGAAACGACGAGTGCAACGGCGTCCTCGTCGATACCGCTGCTGTCGACCGCTGTTTCACGGAGGACTTGCTCCTGATGGACCGCGACGACTGCGGCGAGGAGGTAGTCGTCCAGACCGAGATGTGCGCCGTACTCTTCCCAGACAGTTTCTCTGACCGCCATAAAGAACGTCTCGGGCGTGCGACGTAGCACTGCGTCGTCGAATCGCTTTCGCCACTCGTAAACGAGGTCCTCGACACCGGGATTGTCACGCATCGTTTGCTGGTGGTCAGCGAGCGCGGTTCGCAACTGTTCCTCGTCGACGCTGTTTGCTCTTGCGACTCCACGGACCACTTCGTCGTCGAACGGTGCTAAGAGCGCTGCGTCAGTCATCGGACGCCGCTACGGGGGTGACGAACAAAAACACCGTCACACCGAAATCGCGGTAATGAATCGTCTAGATTCCCGCTCGCTGGGAGTTCCCCACACCTATATTCGGGCCCCCCTGTAACCACCAGGTAGAGGCATGGGACGATTATCGACGTTGTTTGCGCCGGAACGTGTCGCAGTGGTCGGGGCGACCGATTCGGAGGGGTCCGTCGGTCACGCGGTCACCACGAACCTGCTCGATTCGTTTGCAGGGGAGGTCGTGGCCGTAAACCCGAACAAAGAGACAGTGCTTGGATTGCCGTGTTACGACAACCTCGCCGGCCTGGAAGACCCCGGGTCGGTCGACGTGGCTGTCGTCGTCGTGCCGCCGACGGTGGCGGTCGACGTTATCGAGAACGCCGGGGAAGCGGGTATCGAAAACGTGGTCGTCATCACCGCTGGCTTCGGTGAGACCGGCAGTGATGGGGCCGAACGCGAGCAGCGGCTCCGCGAGGCGGCCCGCAAATACGACCTGAATCTGGTCGGCCCGAACAGCCTCGGCGTAATGTCGACCCCTGTTGGGCTCAATGCCACCTTCGGCAATGAGATGGCCAGCGATGGCGACATCTCCTTTATGAGCCAGTCGGGCGCGTTCATCACC
Organism: Haloarcula hispanica ATCC 33960; assembly: GCF_000223905.1. NCBI lineage: Archaea > Methanobacteriati > Methanobacteriota > Halobacteria > Halobacteriales > Haloarculaceae > Haloarcula > Haloarcula hispanica. Next base: position 1,456,150 of record NC_015948.1, on the reverse strand, counting down.
GCCGTGCTGGACTGGGCCGCCGAGCGCGATGTCGGCTTCAAAGACATCGTCTCACTCGGGAACAAAGCGGTGCTAGACGAGAGCGATTTCGTCGCTGAGTGGGGTGACGACCCTGATACTGATGTCATTCTGGGCTATCTTGAGGACATCAATGATGGGTCCTCGTTCGTACAGACGGCTCGTGAGGTGACACAGGAGACGCCGATTGTGCTTGTCAAGTCCGGCCGCACGGACGCGGGTGCGAGCGCGGCGGCCTCCCACACCGGTGCGATGGCCGGTTCGGAGCGGGCCTACGAGGCCGGCCTCGACAAGGCCGGAACGCTCCGCGTCGAATCCGTACAGGAACTGTTCGACTACGCCCAGATTCTCGCCGGCCAGCCGCTCCCGGACGGAGACGAAATCGCTATCGTCACGAACGCCGGCGGCCCCGGCGTGATGACGACCGACGCCGTCGGCGACTCGGACCTGCAACTCGCGCAGTTCGGCGACGAGACGTTCTCCCGACTCCGCGAAGAGATGCCTGATGAGGCCAACATCTACAACCCGGTCGACATTATCGGCGATGCTCCCGCCGAGCGCTTCGAGACAGCCCTCGAAACAGTCCTTGCGGACGACAACGTTTCGATGGCCGTCGTCGTCGCCTGTCCGACCGCAGTGCTTTCCTTCGAGGAACTCTCGGAACGCGTCGTCGAACAGCAAGAGCGGTTCGAAAAACCCGTCGCGGCGACGCTGATGGGTGGGAAGTCCGTCGACGCCGGTGCGAACGTCCTGAGCGAAGCCGGCGTGCCGAACTACTTCGATCCGGCCCGCGCCGTCGGGAGTCTGGACGCTCTCAGACGCTATCGGGAGATCAGGACGACCGAGTACGAGGAGCCGACGACGTTCGACGTGGACCGCGAGCGGGCCCGCGAGATACTCGAATCCGGTGCCCGGCGCGGGTCGAACCGGCTCGGCGTGGAAGCGATGGAACTGCTCGACGCGTACGGGATTCCGACACCGCAGGGCGATGTCGTCTCCTCGCCCGTCGAAGCGGAGGCTATCGCCGAGGAAATCGGCGACGACGTGGTGATGAAAATCGTCAGCCCGGACATCCTGCACAAGTCAGACATCGGCGGTGTCGAGGTCGGTGTCCCCGTCGAAGACGTCCGGGACACCTACGAGGACCTCGTCGTCAGAGCGCGCAACTACCAGGAGGATGCGACAATTCTCGGCGTTCAGGTACAGGAGATGGTCGACCTCGACAACGGCGTCGAGACGATCCTCGGGATGAACCGCGACCCGCAGTTCGGGCCGCTGCTGTTGTTCGGCCTCGGCGGGATTTTCGTCGAGGTGCTCGAAGACAACACTGTCAGTGTCGCCCCCGTCAGCGAGACCGAGGCGAAAGGGATGCTCGACGACATCGACTCCGCACCGCTGTTGCGCGGTGCGAGAGGCCGCGACCCCGTCGACGAAGCGACGCTGGTCGAAACCATCCAGCGGCTCTCGCAGCTCGTCACTGACTTCCCCGCTATCGTCGAACTGGACATCAACCCCCTCGTCGCGACGCCCGACGGGGTGCAGGCGGTCGACCTGCGACTCACCCTCGATCAGGAGAAACTATGACCGACACGAACACGCTACTCGTCACGTCACTGGAGGAAGGTATCGGCAAGACGGCTATCACGCTCGCGCTAGCGACGCGTGCCCACGACGCGGGCTACGACGTCGGCTACATGAAGCCCAAGGGGACGCGCCTGCGGAGCGCGGTCGGCAAGACGCGAGACGAGGACCCGATGCTCGCCCGCGAACTGCTCGATCTGGAGACCGACCTCCACGACATGGAACCCATCGTCTACTCGCCGACGTTCATCCAGGAAGCCATCCGCGGGCGTGAGGACCCGGATGACCTCCGCAAGCGACTGCAAGAGGGCATCGAGACGTGTTCTGACGGGACCGACCTGCTCCTCGTCGAGGGGAGTAGCGACCTGACGACCGGCAGTATCGTCGACCTCACAGACATCGATATCGCGGAACTGCTCGACGCCCGCGTGCTGTTAGTCACCGGCTACGATACGCCCAGTGATACGGACGAGATTTTGTCCGCGGCCCGGGCGATCGGTGATCGACTCGACGGCGTCCTGTTCAACGGCGTCACCGACGCGACGGTGGACGAACTCGCCGACGACGTGGTTCCGTTCCTCGAAGGCGAGGGGATTCCAGTCCACGGCATTCTGCCGCGTGACCGCTCGCTCGCCGGCGTCACCGTTGCCGACCTCGCCCGGAACCTCGGCGCGGACATCCTCACTGGCGATGCCAACACTGACGTCCACGTCGAGCGGTTCAGCGTCGGCGCGATGAGCGGGAGCAGCGCACTCGAACGCTTCCGGCGGACGCGCGATGCCGTCGTCGTCACCGGCGGCGACCGCTCGGAGGTCCAGACCGCTGCTCTCGAAGCGTCCGGTATCAAGGCGCTACTCCTCACGGGTGGGTTCCAGCCCCCCAGTGCGGTCATCGGACAGGCGGCCGAGAAAAACGTCCCAGTGCTGTCAGTCCAATCGGACACGCGGACGACGATAGACAGGGTCGAGGAGGTGCTCCGGACCGGCCAGACACGCAACGAGGCAACAGTCGACCGTATGCAGTCGCTACTGGACGACGGTGTCGATATCGAGGCGCTGCTGTCAATCGATCTGTAGTACCGTCGTTTCGGCTGGGCGTTAGTCCGTTCCTAACGGAACATGGCCCCGCGCTAGGGCGAAACCTCCACATGAAACGTGCCTTACTATTTTAGTGGTTGGTAGTCAAGTATCAGATGGAGCCTTACCGGCTCCGTAGTGTCACACGACGGGGTTTTGCCCCCGTTCTATCCCCTTTGCTCGGCCACGTATGGACAGCTACTGGTCGATAGCTGGCCGTACCACCGACCGCGGGAGATCTGTGCTGATCCCCGAAATCACGCTGTCTGACGACTCGACGTCCAGCGGCGGAACGGGCCAGACGGAGCACCCGGTCATCCGTTCGATGACCGACGGATTCGTCCGCTCTGCGGTCGTCGCGCCTTCGTACTCGTTGAGAACGACACCGACGACTGGCACATCTCTCTGGCGGAGCGCTCGGACCGTCAACGCCGTGTGATTGAGCGTCCCGAGGCCCGAGCGGGCGACGACCAGCGCGGGAAGCCCGATATCCGAAACGAGGTCGATGATCTCCCGACCGTCCGCGAGTGGGACGCGCAGGCCACCGATACCCTCGACGACAGCCGTCTCGCTTCCTGCCACGACATCGGCGACTCCGTCGCGGATCGACTCGTAAGAAAGCGTGACATCGTCATCTGCTTCTCTTGCGGCCACTTCCGGTGCCAGCGGTGGCGACAACCGCTTCAGACAGACCGCGGCCTCGGTCGCACCGCAGACGGACTCGACGAACGCCGCGTCGTCGTCCGGCGGATATCCGGTCTGGCAGGGCTTGACGGCGACTGCCTCCGTACCCGCGTCCCGTAGCCAGCCCGTCAGCCCGGCAGTCACGACCGTCTTGCCGACGCCGGTGTCGGTGCCGACGACAAACACGCCGTCCTCCGCGATGCGGCCAGTCCCGCGGTCAAGGCCCGAATCCTCGCTCGTATCGCTCATAGCACGCCCACCTCTGTACCGGCGGTTCGGAAGGCGTCGAGACACTGCGCGATGTCGTCGGCGGTGTGTGTCGCCATCGGCGCGACCCGGATACGAGAGGTGCCCTCGGGCACTGTCGGCGGTCGGATCGCAGGCGCGACGATACCGTGGTCGCGGAGTCTGTCGGCCAGTTCCAGCGCGTCCCCGCGGTCACCGACGACGACTGGGAGGATATGCGTCTCGCCGAGCACCTCGTAGCCCATCGTCTCCAGTCCGTCCCGGAGCGTGGCCACAGTGTCCCAGAGTTCCGCCGCGCGGTCGGTCTCGCGAGCGATTCGCAGCGCTTCGCGGGCCGCCGCGGCGTTCGGTGGGGATAGCCCCGTCGAGAAGACGAACGACCGCGCGGCGTTCAGCAGATACTCGATAAGCACCTCGTCGCCAGCGATATAGCCGCCCTGGCTCGCCAATGCCTTCGAGAGCGTACCCAACTGCACATCGACGCGGTCGCTCAGCCCCTCGCGCTGGACGACACCGCCGCCGGTGTCGCCGAACAGCCCGGTCGCGTGCGCCTCGTCGATCATCAACCACGCGCCGTACTCGTCGACGGCGTCACAGATGGCCGATAGCGGCGCGATGTCTCCGTCCATCGAGAACACGGAGTCTGTGACGACGAGCCACTGTTCGTCTCCGCCGACATCGGCCGCTCGCGTGTCCATCTTTGCTCGCAAGTCGTCCGGGTCACAGTGGTCGTAGACGACTGTCTCGCTGGCTCCGACGCGACAGCCGTCGATAATCGAGGCGTGGTTCAGCTCGTCTGAAAAGACAATGTCTGGTGACAGCGCGTCGATAGTCCCGATGTTGGCCGCGTAGCCTGACGAGAACACCAACGCTCGCTCGGCCCCTTTCGAGGCTGCGAGGTCGCGTTCCAGCGCCCGGTGGACCTGCGTGTCGCCGGTGACCAGCCGCGAAGCCCCCGCGCCGGTGCCGACGGTCCGTGCGCCCAGTTCCGCCGCTCGCTGGACCCGGCTGTCGTCGGCCAGCCCGAGGTAGTTGTTCGAGGCGAAGACGACGGCTTCGTCGCCGAACTCCGGTGGTTCGCCTTTCGGGTCGTCGGCAAAGCGGGTCCGAGCCGAGACGGACTCGGCGACTTCCAGATGCCGGCGGAGGTTCTGTGCGTCACGCTGTTCGAGTCGGTCGTTCAAGTCGAAGCCGTGAGTCATGAAAAGCAGAATCAGGCGGTCTCAGAAGCCGGGCATCAGATCGGCGGGGCCGAACACGCCGTAGTGCCCGGCGCGGTTGTTCCGGACGCCGGCTTTCAGGTAGCCAAGCGCCGGGCCGTTGACGTTGGCCTCCATGCTGGTCACGTCGTCCAGTTCGAAGGTGTTCGTCCCCGTCTCCCCGTCGAATGTCGTGCCAGTCACGCTGACCGTCGTGGTGGTCGGTTTCTCGTCGGAGCGAACGTCGAGGACGCCGCCGACGTGGACGTCCTCGGCGTCACAGATGCCGGCCCGCTCCAGCAGCACGTCGTCGGCGTGTTCCATGTCGTGGAACTCCAGCACGCCGTCGTGCTCGTCGATGAGTGCCTCGATTTCGGCTTCGCTCATCTCCCTGGCCGTCTCGATGTCGTAGCCGTCGAGATGGGCGATGTCTTCCCGGACCGTCCCCCGGTTGTCCTCGTAGCCGGACTTGAGGCCGACGCCCCACCAGATCTCGACCTCCTCGACTTCGACGAAGGACTGGGCGGCGAGTGCCGCCGCGCCGGTGAGGAAGCCGGGGGTCGCGCCGGCCCCGCAGACGAACGTGATGCCGGACGCTTTCAGCAGGTCCTCGCGGTCGTCGAGCATGCCGATGACGCGGGAGCGTTTGAGCACGTCAATCATGACGCCCTCGTAGTCGGCCTCGGCGAAGCGCTCAGCCACGCGCGGGATGAAGTCGTGTTCGAGGTTCGGGAGCGCCAACAGCACGGCGTCGATAGCGTCGCTCTCGGCGATGATGTCGTCGATAGGTGTCTCCGTGGGTTCGCCCTGTTCGCTGGCGACGATACCGGACTGATCGCCATGTTGTTTGACGCCGCCACCCTCGACTGCGGCCGCCCCGCCGTCCGAGGCGTAGTCGTCCGTGGGTGCCGCGGGGGTCGAGTCGGATGCGTGTTCCGCCGGCCCACTCGCGATATTGCCTTCCGTCGCCGCCAGCAGTTCGTCTACGTCGAGGCCATCGTGGTCGAGAGCCACGCCGTTGCGGTCACAGGCCGCGACGGCGGTGAGGCCGTCCTTGTGCTGTGAGACTTCGAGCGTCCGCCGTCCGATACCACCGGTTCCAAGCACTGCAAAGTGTATGTCGTCCATTGTCAGTCGTCGGATTTGAGCTCTGATTTGGTCTGTGCTGTCCCTGCTGCCGTCTCGGCTTCTGTCTCGTCGGCCGCGCGTTCTTTGACCGCCTCGGGGTCGAACTCGTTGGCCTCCGTGTTGGGTTCCAGTCCGGCCTCTTCCATGATTTCGAGGTCGTCGGCCGCCGTCTGTCCCTCGGTAGTGAGATAATCACCAGTGAGGATGCCGTCAGCACCGGCCTCCAGCGCGGCCACCTGCCCGTCCGTGTCGAGATTGACCTCGCGCCCGCCGGTCAGGCGCACGCGGGACTCGGGATGGAGCAGGCGGTACACTGCGATGGTCTTGACGACTTCCTCGGTCGTGATGTCGGGCAGCCCCTGTTCGGCCATGGGGGTCCCAGCGACCGGATTCAGGATGTTGACCGGGAGCGAGGAGATGCCGATGTCCTGCAGGGCCATCGCCGCGTCGACTCTATCGGTCGGGGACTCGCCCATCCCCAGGATGACACCGGCACAGAGGTCCATACCGGCGTCCTTGGCGACCCGGAGTGTCTCGACCCGCTTCTCGAAGGTGTGGGTCTGGACGACCTCCGGGAAATACCGGGGGGAGGTCTCGATATTGTGATTGTAGTGGTTGAGTCCTTCATCAGCCAGAATCGCGGCCTCCTCCTCGGTCAGAATGCCGAGGCTCGCGTCGACCTCCACGTCCGTCTCGTCGCGGACGAGGCGGATGGCTTCGAGGACTTCCTCCCACTCCTCGGGGCGGTTCTCCTTCGAGACGCCCTTCTCGGCGACGACGATACCGAACCGCTGTGCGCCGTCGCGTTCGGCGCGCTTTGCGGCCTCCAGTATCTTCTCGGGGCCGAGAAAGCCGTAGTTGTCGATGCCGGTGTCGAAGTGGACCGACTGGGCGCAGAAGCCACAGTCCTCCGCGCAGTTCCCGGCTTTGGCGTTTACGATCGAACACGCGTCGACGGTGTCGTCACCCAGTTGCGTGCGCACGTAGTCGGCCCCGGCTGCCAGGTCGTCGACCGGCTGTGCGATGAGAGCCAGTCCGTCCCGTCGGTCGAGGCGTTCGCCGTCCAGCACGCGTGCGACAGCGTCGTCTACCGTTTGGTTGCCCGTCTCGTAAACCACACTCTCGCTGTCGGTTGACGGTATGATAAAGATTCGGGTGAGTCCGGCGATGGACGTGTCAGTCGCGGGGGTACCGTTTTACCAACCCCGATGCTACGGGTTCACATGGCTGGATCGACGGAAACGGCAACTGAACACGCCGCCGACAATGGCCACGAACACCGGAGTCGGTGGCCCCTAATAGCTGCAATCGGTGCTGCGTCGCTGTACCTGGGCGTCGGATTGGTGTTTGTCGGGCTCGATCTGGTCCCGTCCGTGGTCCCAGTTGTACTCGGCGGCGCTGGTGCGGTTGGCTTGCTGGCCGGACTCGCCGGGTGGGCCAACGAGGCGTTCATCGCCGATTACGTCCGGAACCGCAGGGACAGCGATTCCGACCTGTACGCCACGACGATGATTCTGTTTCTCGTCTCAGACGTGGCGACGTTCTCGGCGGGCTTCGTCTACTACGCCTTCATCCGGACCGGGTCGTGGCCGCCGGCCCACCTCCCGCCGTTGCTTGGCTCGCTGGTGGTCATCAACACGGCGCTGCTGCTGGCAAGCAGCGTAACGCTCCACTACGGCCACGAGGCGCTGGAACGCGGAAACCGACAGCGGTTCCTCGGCCTGCTCGGGGTGACGCTCGCGCTCGGCGTCGTCTTCCTCGCCGGACAGGTGTACGAGTACTACGAGTTCGTCGCCGTCGAGGGATTCAGCATCGGCTCCGGCGCGTTCGGGAGCGCGTTCTACGGCCTGACCGGCCTCCACGGCCTCCACGTCGCCCTCGGCGTGCTCCTGCTCGCTATCGCCTTCGCTCGTGCGCTCCGGGGCCATTACGCGCCCGAACGCGACACCGCCATCCGGACCACGTCGCTGTACTGGCACTTCGTCGACCTCGTGTGGGTGTTCCTCGTCGTCGTGCTGTACGTCGGCGCTGCGCTCTGAGCGAACACCGAGCGAGGGACCGCTACTCTGACCGGCCGGCCCGCTGTTCCAACCGCACCAGCCGCCGGTACAGCGGCGGGGCCAGGACGCCGAGGAACCCGAGCGCGATGGCGAACACCCCCAGCGGGAACTGTAGCGGCGCGGCCGCAAAGCAGGTGTTCTCGGCGACGAGGGTCACGTAGTACTGCTCGCCCTCGTAGGTGACGAGAGCCCCGCGGCGGAAGGCGTCGGCGTTGGGCACGTCACCCACGACCTGCTCCTCACCGACCGGGTCGTCTACGGCCGTCAGGAACGCCGTCTGTTCGTCCGAGGAGAGGTCGTCGAAGGCCAACTGCGGAAGCCGCGGTCCCGGCTCGTCCCCGCCGAACCGCTCCGCCGTTGCTTCGGGTGATTCGACACCGATGGTCGGGTTCCCGCAGTTCTCCAGGTCCGGCTCGATAATCGCGTAGCCGCCGGGCACGGCTCCGGCGATACCGACCGCGATGAGCAAGACGCCGACGAAGGGCGCGAGATACTGAAAGACGAACGAATCAGCGCCGTCGCTCATCTGTCAGCCGCCCCCGTCGGTCTGGGTCCGAAGCGTCTCGTCCGACTTGAGGTACTGGAAGGTCACGGTTAGCCCGATGCCGTAGGCCCAGTGAGAGACGAGTACGAAGGTGAGGTACCCGACAAACGCGAGCCCGCTCTGTCCGGTGTAGAACGCGATAGCAAACCCGCTGGATATCAGCGTTGCGAACACCAGCCCGGTCTCGAACAGCAAGCGACCGGGGAGGTAGTCGGAGAACGCAAGGAACAGGAGCGGCCAGGTGACGGTCCCACCGACGAGGAAGAGCACGGCCCCGATAGCCGGGCTCGCGGGCAGCCCGACCAGTTCGGCGATTTCACTGAAGGAAACCGGGTCGAGGACGCCGATGAGTATCGCTGTGATGAGCCCGCCGCTCATCAGGACTGTGCCGACAAACCCGCCAGCCGCGGCCATCCAGGCGTTTCGTGAGACGGTCTCGGCGACGGTACCGACGCCGCCGGCCAGTCCGGTCGGCTCGGCTTCAGGGGCGTAGGAGCGCCGTGTCGTCTCGGGCTCGGTCGGCTCCATATCGTACTTGTTCATCATGTGCTGTTCGAACCACTGCCACTCGCGGGTGAACTGGCTCGTCGCCTTCAGGCCCCACGGGTCCGTCGTCGACACGGGCGTCCCCCGCCAGTAAGAGACGAGCATGTTGTACAGCCACAGCAGGGCGCTCAGGCCGATGATGTAGCCGCCCACGGTCGCGATTTGCTGGGCGAACTGGTACTCCGGTGGGTAGATGGCCTGTCGTCGCGGCAGCCCAAGCCCGCCGATGACCAGCAATGTCATGAACGTCACGAACGAGCCGAAGACGATCAGCAGCGCCTGGAATCTCGCCATCCGCGTGTCGTACCACCGACCAGTGATGAGCGGGTACCAGTAGTAGCTCGCGGCGATCATCAGGAACGGGATGATGCCGACGACGATGAGATGGAAGTGGCCGACGACGTAGTAGGTGCCGTGATAGAGGATGTCGATCGGGATAACTGCGAGGAACACGCCGGTGACGCCACCGATGATGAACGTCCCTATCCCGCCAGCACAGAGGATAAACGGCGCAGTCAGGCGGATGTTCCCTTCCCACATCGTCGTGATCCAGTTGAACACCTTGATCGCGCTCGGAACGGCGATAGCGATGGAAACCGCCATGAACGACAGCTTGACCCGCGGGTCCGCGCTCGTCGTGAACATATGATGCGCCCAGACGCCGAAGGAGAGGACGCCCAGCCCCAGCGTCGAGTAGACGATGAACTGGTAGCCGAAGAGTTTCCGGCCGACGAACTTCGGCAAGATAAGGCTCATCAGCCCCGTCGCCGGGAGGAAGAGGATGTACACCTCCGGGTGGCCCCAGAACCAGAACAGGTGTTGCCAGAGGATAGCACCACCGCCTTCCGTCGCAAAGAACGTCGTCGCGAGGTTCCGGTCTAGCAGGAGCATCACGAGCGCGCTCCCCAGCAGCGGGAACGCGAACAGTGCAATCCCGCTCGTGACGAGCATGTTCCACGAGAAGATGTCGAGGTTCGCCCAGGTGACGCCCTCGCCACGTTCGTAGACGATTGTGGTGATGAAGTTGATAGCGCCGACCGTCGTGGCGATGCCGCTCAGGTGCAACCCGAGCAACAGCAGGTCTATCTGCGGATTGGGCTGTTGCACGGACAGTGGTGCGTACAGTGTCCAGCCGATGCTCACTTCGCGCATCGTGAGGAAAAACCGGATAGCGTTCGCCGGGAGCACCAGATTCAGAACCTGGCCGAGGACCTGGATCATGAGTCCCATCCGGACCATAATGAGTGCCGGCGGCAGGAGCCAGAACCCGATAGCGTTGACCCGCGGGAACGCCATGTCGTCGGCTCCGATGAGGAGCGGCAGGACGTAGTTCCCGATGCCGAAGAACACGGGCAGGACGAAGAATATCAGCATCGTCAGCCCGTGCGTTGTAAACAGCGCGTTGTACGTCTCCGGCGTCCAGATGTCCGCCGGCGGCGTCAGCAGTTCCGTCCGGAGCATCATCGCGTCGACGCCACCCCACAGACCGGCGGCGGTGCCGAAAGCGATGTAGAGCAGACCGATGTCCCGGTGGTCCGTCGTCGTCAGCCAGCGGGACACTTCAGACTGGAGTCGACCGATTTCGAATTCGATCTCCTCTCGGGTCGTGTAGCCGCCGTCGCTCTCCGGTCGTGCTTTCTGCCGCTCCCGGAGCCACAGAAGAAGCACCGACAGCGCCAGCACGGCCAGGGCAGTTCCCTCAACGATAGCCCTGTTTAGCATCTGTGTGTAACGTGCCGTCCCGGAACGATTGCTCGTCTCGTCATGCTACACGTTACCAATAATTGACACGCCCACATTCATAAAACTACGCTGGGAACCCGACACCAGTACGGGTCACCGGTCAGCTGTCATCACCTTGGGCAAGTTATTTGACACGGCGATTGGTACAGTGTGACAATGCGTCTCCGACGACGCGTGATTCAGGCGGGCCTTGTCGTGGTCGGGCTCTCGCTACTTGCTGCCCCGGCCACAGCGCAGTCGGTCAACAGGGCGGCTATCGACGACCTCAACGAACAGCTCCTGTACGTCGCTCTGCCGTTGACGTTGTTCGTCGAACTCACGCTCGTGTACGTGATCTACCGGTTCCGGAACAACGACGACCCGCAACCGACGGTCGACGACCCGGCGCTAGAGGTGACCTGGACGGCCGCGACGGGCGCAATACTTGTCTTTGTCGGGATCTCGGCGTTCGTGGTGATGGCTAACCCCTACATCACGCCTGCAGCGGCCGAGGCATCCGCCGGCGGAGGCGACGCCTTCGCGGAGGATACGGAGATAGACGTGCTTGCCTACCAGTGGGGATGGGAGTTCTCCTACGCCGAAGCGAACGTCACGACGGAGGAACGGCTGGTCCTTCCAGCGGACAGGAACGTCACGTTCAGGCTGCGGACGACGGACGTGATCCACGCCATCTACATCCCGCAACTAGGCGTCAAACAGGACGTCTTCCCCAGCCGGACGATAACGGCCCGAACGCACGCGACCGAACCCGGCGAGTACCGGCTGTACTGCGCTGAGATGTGCGGGTCCGGCCACAGCAAGATGAACGCCACCGTCGTCGTCAAGAATCAGTCCGCCTACGACGCCTGGATGGAGAATCAGACGGCTTCGGCCGACTAGCGGACTGCTGAGTAGGCGTGAAAAGCGTCAGTACAGGTCGTCGAGTTCGCCCTCGGTGTGGCTGTGGGACTCAGCCGGGAACTCGCCGGATTCGACGGCGTCGATGTACTCGTCGACAGCGTCGGCGACTTCGCCGCGAACGTCGCCGAACTGCTCGGCGAAAGGCGGGCTGGACTCGGAGAGGCCGACCACATCGGTGAACACGAGCACTTGCCCGTCACAGTCGCCGCCGGCTCCGATGCCGATAGTCGGGATGTCGACGGCCTCGGTGACCTGGGCGGCGAGGTTGGCCGGGATGTGTTCGAGCACCAGCGCGAACGCGCCGGCGGCCTCGTGTTCCCGCGCGAGGTCGAGGATCTCCTCTGCCTCCTCGCGGCCGGTCGCCTGCCTCGTGTAGCCGGTCTGGTTCACGCTCTGTGGCGTGAGTCCGAGGTGGGCCATCGTCGGGATGCCCAGCTCCGTCAGCCGCTCGGTCAGCTCGACCGTATGTGGCCCTGATTCGAGCTTGACCGCGTTTGCGCCCTCTTCTTTCAGCATCCGCCCGCAGTTCTGGATGCTCTCGCTCTCGTCCGTGCCGAAGGAGAGAAACGGCATATCGGCGACGACCAGCGCGTCGTCCGCACCGCGTGCGACCGCGCCGACCCGTGAGGCCATCTCGTCGAGCGTGACCGGGAGCGTGTCGTCGTGGCCGAGGACGGCGTTCCCCATGCTGTCGCCGACGAGAATGACGTCCACGCCGGTGTCGTCAACGATGCTCGCGGTCACGGCGTCGTACGCTGTCAGCATCGTGATCGGCTCCTCACCAGCCATCGCCTGCAGATCCCGGACAGTTGGCATATCCGAGCGGGGGCGCGCCTGCGCCTTACCTGTTCGGGTTGCGCAGTTCGCACAGGAAACCGCAAGGTGCTTGCCGCACCTAGCTGTACCATCAGCCGTGCCAACAGTCGAGAAGACGGACCCGGACGGCGTGGACTTCGGGTGGGTGATGCAGGTCACGTTCGTGACGACGATATTGGTCGGCTCGCCGCTCGTTGTGCTCGCGTCGACCGCGGTCACGCTCCAGACCTGGACCGCGCGGGCGATGTTCGCGGTCCGCGTCGGCGCACTCATCTGGTTCCTGACGGCCGTCTGCGTCTACCTCTACGCGCGATACCGGGCTTGATCGAACTCGCTCGCCCACTCGAATGCCATCCCGGCCCGCCGGGCGGCCGTCGCGTCGCTCTCTGAATCGCCGACGAACACGGCCGCGCCAGGGTCGACCCCGATTTCTTCGGCAATCGCCAGCAGACCCTCCGGGTCAGGTTTCGGTGACTCGACGGTGTCACGGCCGACGACCGGCCCAACGTGACCGTCGAGGCCATGGACATCCAGCGCGGCCCGACACGCCTCCTCGGCGTTGAGCGAGCACACGCCGACGGGGACGCTGTGTGGGAGGCCGTCGGCGAGGGTCAGTCGCTCCGACTCGTGCGCCCCGGTCCGCTCGTGGTCGGTGATCGCCGCCTCGACGGCGTCACGGTGGCCGGTCTCGGATGACAGCGTCAGCATCTCCCAGAGGTCGCGGTTCTCGGGGTCGACGTTTCGTTCCCGCAGGACCGTCGCGACGTCGCTGGTCACCGTAGCCCAGTCGACGGCCAGCCTGACGAGCGTCCCGTCGAGGTCGTAGATGACGGCGTCGTGTGTCACACCAAGCGATAGGGCCGACGCCCGCAAAACCGCTTCGCCCCGTCGAGCCTACTCCAGCAAGTCCTGTGCGATAATGTTCTGCTGGATTTCGCTGGTCCCCTCATAGATGGTCGTCACCTTCGCATCGCGGTAGAAGCGCTCGACGGGGTAGTCCGTCGTGTAGCCGTAGCCGCCGTGGATCTGAATCGCCTCGTTGGCTACGTCCACCGCCGTCTCGCTCGCGAAGTACTTCGCCATGCTCGCCGCCGCTCTCGCTCGCTCGCCGCGTTCCAGTTGCTTTGCGGCGTCCCACGTCAACAGCCGCGCCGCCTGCACGTTCGTCGCCATGTCCGCGAGCTTGTGCTGAATCGTCTGGAACTCGCTGATCGGCTGGTCGAACTGCTCGCGCTCCTGCGCGTAGTCGAGGGCCTCGTCGAGCGCGGACTGTGCGAGTCCGACGGCCTGCGCGGCGATGGCGACCCGACCGGTCGTCAGAATCGACAGCGCCGCGGCCAGTCCCTTGCCCTCCTCGGTCAGTTGGTAGCGCTCGGGCACGCGGACGCCGTCGAACTGGAGCGGAGTCGTGTCGCTCGCGCGGAGGCCGAGTTTGTCCTCTTTCTCGCCGACGGTGAGCCCGTCGGTGTCTTTCGGCACCAGAAACTGCGTTATCGAGTCCGGGTCGTCGGGGTCGGTCTTCGCGAAGACGATGACGACGCCCGACCGCTTGCCGTTGGTAATCCACTGCTTCTCGCCGTCGATGACGTACTCGTCGCCGTCGCGCCGGGCGGTGGTCGACATCTCCCGCGGATTCGACCCGGCCTGTGGCTCCGAGAGCGCGAACGCGCCGACCGGGCGGCCGTCGGCCATGTCGGGGAGCCAGTCGTCCTGCACTGCTTTGGAGCCGAACTGTGCGATACACGAGGTCGCGAGACAGTGGACCGACAGCGCCGTCGCGACCGCGAGCGACCCGTACGCGAGTTCCTCGTTGACCAGCGCGTACGTCGGCTTGTCGGCGTCGAAGCCGCCGTATTCGGCCGGTGTCGTCAGCCCAGTGATGTCGATATCCGCGAGCCCGTCCCAGCACTCTTCGGGAAAGGACTGCTCGCGGTCGGCATCGGCGGCTTTCGGACGGATGTCCTCGACCGCGAACTCTCGAACGGTGTCACGGATGGCTCGCTGTGCAGCGGAGAGATCCATACCGACCGTTACAGCGGAGTCACGAAAATATTCGGGGTCAGTTGGACTCGACGAGGTCGATGTCGAGGTACTGTTCGAGCGCCTTGATCGTCGACCCACCGACGTTCGCCTGCGTCGCGCGCCCCTGCTCGACAGCGAGGATGTCCGCTTCGTCAAGATCGAGCTCCTCGGCCAACTCACCTGTCTGGAGGCCCTCGCCCTGACGCGCCTCCGTCACGCGCTCGCCGTACTTGCTGACCAGATACGGGAGCTGGTCGTCGTCGTAATCAGCGCCGTCCTCCCAGTGGGAGGCATCGGCCTGCTGTGCGTCTTGCATCTTCGCCGCGTTCTGCGCGGCTTTGCGTTTCCGGTTCTGCTCGTCGCGCGAGCTGTCACTGCCCGTCGTTCGCTCGTTTTCCCCGTGGTCACGCGCACAGCTGTCACACACCTGGAGGGTCGCACCAGCGACGTTCGCGGTCTGGAGGTCGCCGCCGTCGCTACCGCAGAGCTCACAGCTCCCGCCGGCGCTATCGCCACTACTGCCGGTCGAGTATTTGGCCATGCCCCCCGTAGCGGTTTCGTGATATTTCAAACGTCCGGTTCGCGCGAGTGACACACCCTCCCGGGGCGGGTCCAAACGAAAGCGCTTTTATTATCCCACCGGGAACGATTGAATGCACTCAGCAAGAGCGCGCGTGGGTAGCCAAGCCAGGCCAACGGCGCAGCGTTGAGGGCGCTGTCCCGTAGGGGTCCGCCGGTTCGAATCCGGTCCCACGCATTCTCTGAGCGCGAACATATCGTGAGCGCTCGGTAAGTCGGTCGGAGCGAATTCGAACCTTGCGAGGAACGCACAGCGAACTGCTGTGAGCGAGCATTTCTTGCTCCGGTTCGAATCCGGTCCCACGCACTCTCAGAGTGCAGGTGCATTCCCTTGGGACTGCACCCACGCAAACTTACTTCGGACACAACGCTTCCAGAGCGTTCGCTGTCCCTTCTGTCGTCAAAAACAAACAGACACGACCCTGAGCGAGCCCACTCCTCGCTCACCGCATCTCGTCGAGCGCGACGGCGTGCTCGATGTCGACCGAAATCCAGTGGGTGGGGAGCTCATCGTCCTGATCGCTGAAGACGGTGAGCTCGGTCGGATTGTCCGCATCGTCGACCGCATACTCAAACCGAGTCGATCCCGCGGGGCGAGCAGACGGGTCACGGAGTGGGTCATACACCGACATCGTCAGTCCCTCGTTTGGAACGACGCGGACACTCCTCATAAGCGGCAGTTGTGATTCCTGCGGTGTGAGAATCAGCCAGTAGAGGCGGTGGATGCTATCGCCCCAGTAACTGTTCGGGTAGAGCGGTGTGCGGGACCGGATTCGAACCGGATGGAGACGGTCGGCCTCGCGTTGCTCGGCCGCTGCGACTCCCAGGGTTCGGAATCCGCTGGCGATTCTGCTGCTCGCGGTTTGCTCGCAGCAAGAATGCGCGGGACCGGATTCGAACCGGCGGACCCCTACGGGATAGCGTCCTAAGCGCTACGCCTTTGGCCTGGCTCGGCAACCCGCGCGCACCAGTCGGTATCCGCGTTGGCATCAAGAACCCTTCGCTTGCGGGCGACGAAGGTTTAGGTAGGATGGGGAACAACGAACTCGTATGTACCGCGCCAGCGACCGAATCGAGCACGACGAGTGGCTCTCCGACATCGAAGCCGCGTCGGATAGGCTCGACCTCGGGACGGAGGCGCGGTCCCACGCGGTCGACCTGTTTCTCTCGACAGTTCCGGACGAAGACCGGTCGAAACAGGCGACAATGGCTGCCAGCGTGTACGTCGCCGCGCTGGTCGCTGGTGAGGAGCGGTCCCAGTCCGCTGTCGCGGAGGCGACTGGCGTCTCCCGGTTGACGATTCAACAGCGCTGGAAGGACTTGCTGGAGACGGCCGGGCTGGAAGCGCCGGGCTGGTAGCTACGAAATGTTCTGACGGCCGGTGCGGTTCGGCGTGAGGTTCCCGTGTTCGTCGATTTCGCCCTCGACGATCCGGGTCGAAGAGATGATGTCGCCGTCCTCGGCGCGGACGTGCGGGACGACTTCGATTTCGAGCGGGTCGTGGCCCCGCTCCTCGCGGATCTCGTTGATGCGGCGGCCGCCGGTCTCCGTCTCGGGCGAGACGACGAGCGTGTCGAACTGCGGCTCCGTGGCGATACCGGTCGGCTCGGTGAGTTCCCGGACCGCCCATTCGCGGCCCTGGTCGGCGGCGAGCGTCGCGAGTTCGTCGGCGAGTGCAGATTTCCGTTCGCTGAACGGCCGAACGTGGCGCTGGTCGTGGCGCGTCTTCGGCGCGAGGTCGTCGCTGGTGAGGCCAACTGTCACGTCCCCGAGTTCGAATGCGCGTTCGAACAGCGCGCGGTGTCCGTCGTGAATCGGGTCGAACGTTCCCCCCAGCGCGACATTCATATCCCGGGCAACGGCGCGGGTAGGTTTAGTAATATCGACTCGCGAAACGGCTTGCAGGAACCCGTTTTGACTACACGTCGGCGTCGTCGTCGCCGCCCTCGGACCCGTTTCCTTCGTCGCCAGTGTCCTCGCTGGCGTCGGCGTCGTTCGTGCCGTCGTTCGCATCCTCGACCGAAATCGTTACCGGCTCGTCGTCGGGTTCCAGCGTCGTCTCGCCGCCGCCGATATGGTCGTCGAGGTTGAACACCGTGTTCAGTTCCGACTGGATGTCACCGACGATGGTGTTGACGAGGTCGCTCGGCGGAATAGCGCTGTACTCGTAGGGGTTGTTGCCCGCGCCGTCGCTCTCACGCTTCTGGCGGGTCACGACTTCCTCCTCGGTGAGCGCCGCCAGAGCCTCGCGGACCGTGCTCGGATACAGACCGGTCCCCTCGGCTATCTCCTCGCTGGTGCTCTCGGGATGCTGTCTTAGGTGGACGTAGATCCGCGCCCGCGTCTCCGTGTCGAGCACCCACGCCAGCAGGTCGACGATCCCTTCGTCGAACTGCTCGACCGCGCGGTCCGCCTCCTGTTCGATTCGTTCACGGACATCGCCTGTGTCCTCGAGGTCGTCGTGATCGTTGTCGTCTGCAGACATGCGTTGTCTCTGTGAGGACAAAAGCTACAGCTGGATAAAAACCCTTGGCTCAGACTCTCCTGTCGCTCCGCAGTATCGAGCAGGCAAGTCCGGCCGCGGACGACAGCCCAGATCAGGACAGGCGAAGCGAGTCAGCGAGCGCCATGACCCCCTCCTCCGCACGAAGCCGGCGCTGTCGCTCGGCACCGCTTTCGCGGTCGTACAGCTCCCACAGTCCGTCGATACCCAGCCGGTCGCTCTCCATCTCGACCAGTTCCTCGACCGAGCGTGTCGTCGAGATGTCACGCAATATCAGTTCTGCGGACTGGCCGTGGCGGATTGCACGCCACTTGTTCTCGTCGAGGAACTCCCGGCGGAGTCGCCGGCCGGACTCCCCGTCTTCGTAGCGCTCGGCGAGATCGACGACGAGTTCGCGGACGTACTCGACGAAGGCCAGCACCCGGTCCGGGTCGGCTTGCCCGTCCGGAGCACGTACCTCGACGGTGCCGTGGCCCGAATGCGGTCGCACGTCGAACCAGAGTTCGCCGCGGTCGTCGATACTACCAGTTTCGAGCATCCGCCGTTCGTAGGTCTCGAAGGCGTCGTAGTCGTCGAACGCTGTCGGCATCCCGGTGTTGGGCAGGCCCTCGAATATCTTCCCGCGGGCGGACTGCAGCCCGGTGTCGAAGCCGTTCCAGTACGGCGAGTTCGCCGACAGTGCAAGCATCAGCGGGAGATGCCAGCGGAGTTCGTTCGCCACCCAGACGGCCTTGTCGGCGTCGTCGACGCCGACGTGGACGTGCAGGCCTGCGGTCGTGTTGCGGTGCTGTGGGTACTGGATTCGGTCTAGCTGGGACTTGTACCGGGGCTTCTCGGCGTGTTCGAGTTCGCGCCACTTCGCCAGCGGGTGCAGTCCAGCAGCGGCGATACCGAACCCGTTCGCTTCGGCGTGGTCGACCAGCGCATCCCGGACTGACCGAAGGTGCTTCCCGGCGTCCGCCGGGTCGTCGATACGCGGCGTCTGCGTCTCGATAACGCACTTGAACAGTTCGTGGTCGAGCCGGCCGTCGAGAACCGCAGGCGGCTCCGTCTCGTAGACGAGTTCGTCCGTGCCAGACGTCGGGCGACCGAACTCGTCGACGACGTAGAACTCTTCCTCGATGCCGAGCGTCCCCATCCGGGTAAAATGCTCGGCAGATCCCGTCGCGTCCATTACTCAGCACATCGGAATCGACCCGGTAAAGCCTTCCGTCCCCGCCCGCTCAGCCCGCACAACTGGATTCCGTCTCGGACGATTATCGCGGGCAGTACCAATCCCAACTAGTCCTCTCGCGGCCGGGCAACGATACCGAGGTGGTCCTCGTGGAACGGGTCCAGACGCGCCGTCTCAAGCAGTTCGTACTCAGCGCTGAGTTCCGTACGCACACTGTCGAACACGGCGTCGGGGTCGGCGGTCACGTCTTCGCTTCTGGCCTTGATAGCCGCGAGGAGCCGCCCGTCGTCAGTCAAGAACTGTTTGTTGAGCGTCGCCACCCGAGCCTGCCCCCTGGTCGCCACGTCCTGCACGACGACGTCGACCGGTTCGACGACGTGGGCGTAGTTCTCAGGCTTGCGTGCGTCCTTGAGCAGCGGGAAGAGATTCCGCCGGCTCTCCGCGGCGTCCAGCAGTTCCCGCACGGGCCGGGGCGCGAACTCGACGGCGTAGGTCGGGCCGCCGAAATCGGCAACGTGACTCACGGTCGTCCCGGCCGCCGCACCGAGGTACAGGACGGTCTCACCGCCCTCCAGACCGGTGTCCATCCCCTGTTCGAGCATCGCGCCGAGCTTCGAGCGGTGCGGGTCCCACCGCCGCCAGTCGCCGTCGGTCCGCTCGCCGTACACCGGCTGACCCTGCGTGGCGAGGCTCGTCTCGCCGTCGAAGTCGTGGCGCTCGACGCCAGTCGGGAGCGTCATTCGTCGCCCTCCTCGGCCCGGGCCTGAATCCGCTCGATACGCCCGTCGAGTTCCGCCTGCAGGTCCGGCCGACGGTCGCCGCTGTAGTGGTCGACGCGAGCGGCGATTGAGAGCTTCCCGGCCAGCGCCCGCGCGGCAGACCCGCGGTCCGCACGACGGGTCCCGCGCACGTACTCGTGGGTGAAGATGACGCCGTGTTTCGGGGACGGCGCGTTCCCTTTGAGGTGTGCGAACAGCGCGTCTTCCGCGCCGAGGACCTGTACCGTCCCGCTCGGTTTCTTCGCCAGCGCTTCGAGGCCGCCGGCCAGTGAAATCAGGCGGGCCGCAAGCACCGGCCCGGCCAGCATCGAGAGGTTCGGCGCGACGGCGGGCGCGGTCCGTTCGATGTACGCCCGAAGCGAGTCCGCTTCGTCGGCCAGCTCGGCCGTCTGCCCGGCGAGCGACCGGAGGGCAGTGTCTCCCTCGTCCTCGTCGTCTCGGTCGGCCAGCGAGCGAGCGTACTCGACGCCGCTCCCGCTATCACCGTGCCGGCTCCCGCCCCACTCGGCGACCCGTTCGGCGAGTTCGTTTGCCGTGCGCTCGCAGTCGGCCATCGCCCGGACCGCGTGGACGAGCTGCTGGTCGTCAGCGCCCTCTCGTTCGGCGACCGCCGCGCTGGTGGCCGCCATCGTCACCTCGTGCAGACGGTCGTAGTAGTCCGCTTCGTCGTCTGCGAACCCCGCCTCGACTGCCTGCTGTGGCCAGTCCTCCGGCGTGTCGGCTCGCCCGGCCTCTATCTGTTCGACAGCGGCCGCGTCGTCGTCCGGGTCCAGCCCGGCGAACCACCCGTTGCTCATAGCCGTGTGTGTACGCCCGACGCGAAAAAGTGACCCGGTTAGCGCCTGCGAAACGCGTCGGATCTCGCTTTCGATCCGGCCTCAACGCATCCCTGGCGGCGGACCACGGTCCCGCGGGTCGTCGTCACCGTCCTCTTCTTCGAGGTCGATACCGGCCTCCTTGCGTCGGCGAATCACTTCCTGCAACTGCCGATAGTAGTACAGCGTCCCCACGACGCCGATGACGATGGCGATGGCCGACAGGCCGCCGAACAGCCACAGGTCGCGGTCAAGATAGTACCGGACGACAATCTGGTCGGAGGTCACCTCGTCCCAGCGGATGACCTGCTGGCCGTCGACGGTCTCCGACTCGTAGCCTCCCGGGCTGATTCGCGAGAGGAACGGAATCCCGGCCCCAGTGTTGGGCGGGAGCACGACCGTGTACGAGCCGTCCTCGACGAGCGTGGGGGAAGCGAAGCGCTTGCCGGTCCGAGCGACCGAGTAGCCCACCTTTCCGGAGACGTTCCCGGAGAGATTGACTGTCGTTCGCTGGCGACTCTCCGAAGCGCTCAGCGAGGAGTTTGCGGCGCTAACGACCGTCCCGTTCGCGTACCGGAACCGAAGCGCACTGATAGGGACACTCCGCTCGCGCCCGAGGCCGTCGACGGTGTACACGTCAAATGAGGTCTCGTTCTCCACGGCGTAGACGGCGGTGTATCTCGATTCCTCGATGACGATTGTTCCGTCTGCCGAGGTATTCCAGTCGTAGCTCGCGTTCTCGTTCAGCCGCTCCGGGTCGACCTCTTCGGAGCCGAAGAAGCCGCTACACCCCGAAAGGGCGACCAGTGCGAGAACGGCGACCAACAGGAGATGGCGGCGTTTCATAGCTCGAAAGTCAGGGCACGATTGCCAGCAGCTCCGACGGCATGTACTGCCCGATGTCGGCGAGCAGCCCCGGCGGGTCGGTGTCCGGGTTGCAGATGATGCTCTGTTCTAACAGGCCGATGCGTTCGACAGTGACGATGTCCTGTGCGTGGCCGGCGCGGTTGACCGTCGCTCGCGCCTCGGAGCGCGTGACGCTGTTCGCGTTGATACGACCGTTGTCGCCACGGGTCCACTCGTAGAGTCGGTCCTGTTCGACCTCCGCGAGGCGTGCTGGGTCGCCGGCGACGAACCGGAGCGGAAGGTGCTGGACCAGTCCGAACCGCTTCCGGATCTGGCTGGGCGTCCCCTGCCCGAGACCGAGCTGATCGGCCGGAATTCGGACCGTCTGCCCGAAGCCGACATCGAGGACGAAGCCGTCCTCGTCCCAGCTATCGAGCGTTCCGACGTACGTCTCGCCGTCCTCGTGGTCGGCGACCATCTCGCCGAACTCCTCGCGCAGCAGGTTCTTCGCGACCGTCTCGTCGGGGCCGTCGACGGTCACTGACGGGAACTCGTCGTCCCGGAGGCCGATGTCGTACGCCACGTCGAGGTCACCGAGTTCGTTGCCGACCATCGAGCGCAGGCCGTCGAGCGTACGGTCCCGGGCGTCGCCGGCGACGTACACTTTTGTACCGAGGACGACCATCAGGCTTCCACGTCCACGTCAGCGTTCAGTTCGTCTCTGAGCTCCTCGATGCGGTTCTCCATCGCGGTGACGAGACGGGTGTTCTCCATCGTCTCGACCTGATTACCACATTCGGGACACTCGAAGCCGAACTCCATCGCCTCACCGAACTCGAAGCGGATGCCGCAGTGTTCACAGAGGTAGAACTCGTTTTCCCGCTCGTACTCGCGGCGCTCTTCGAGGCCGTCGAGCAGGCGGTGCATCTCCTCTTGCAGTTGTTCGGGGATCTTCTCGTACTGGAACGTCCAGAGGTACGTGAGCCACCCGGAGTCCTCGTCGCGGAGCCGACGATAGGTCGCGAGGTCGTTCTCGTAGAGAATAAACAGCGCTCTGCGCACGTCGTTCAGTTCGAGCCCGAGCTCCTCGGCCAGTTCCTCGTCGGTCACTTCGCCGTCCGGCGGCGCGGCGGCGACCGGCATCCCTTTCGGTCCGACCAGCTCGTGGAGGTACTTCTGTATGACGGGGTCCTCCAAGAGTTCCTCAAAAGCCATTACCCGCACATCCGGGAGTCATGTGGTTAAAACCATCGGGTCGTCCTCTCTCGAACGCTGACGCAGAGGCCGGGGCCATGATGCTGTCGGGGAGTTCCCGATGTGCCCGCAAACGGGCCACAACGACGGACAGCAGTCCCTTTGTAATACCACCAGCACTGGAACCCGTTGCGACGACCTCGACAACCCCGCTATTCGATTTTCTCGACCGAGGTCCGGCAGGAGGAACAGGTCTCTTTGTCGATAGCGACGAAGACGGAGTCACAGGAGGGGCACTCGTAGAGATTCGATTCAGGTCCGTCGGCCGCGTCCGTACCGCTATCCCCGGCAGAACTGGCCTTGACTCGTTTCTCCGTCACTGCTCCGGCCTGTGGTCCGCTGTCCGACTGCCGTTTCCCACCCGAGAGTACGTCCGATACGGATTTTTTGATTTTGTCTAGCATCGCGAGTTGTTACAATATACTAGTCACTTGTATTACTTTAATAGCTGTGATTTCCCAGACAGTGACAACTCTAGTCGGTTTTCCCCTGATGAACAGTCAGAGGTCGTCGAGCGGTCGCGGCGACGCCTGTTCGTATTCGATAACGTCGAACCCGTCGTGGAACTCCCGGGACAATTCCGTCCATTCCGCTCCCAGGTCCGGGAAGTAGCGGTCCCCCTCGTTTCGCTCGTGGATGCGGCTGAGAAAAATCCGGCCGGCAAACGGGAGAAACAGGTCGTACACCGCCTCGCCACCGATGACGTAGGTGACGGGTGGCGAGTCGCTCGGTTCGGCTGAGTCGTCGCCAGCGAACGCTTCGGTTGCGCCAGCGCGGGCGGCGGCATCGACGGCTATCTGCGGCGTCGTGGCGTACTCGACCGTCTCGGAGTCGGCGCTCCGGCTATCATCGGTCGTCAGAACGACAGTGTAGCAGTCAGTTAGCGAGTCCATCGAATCGAACGTCCGGCGGCCGAGGATGACCGGGTGACCCGCGATGCGGTCCTTGTACTGGCGCACGTCCTCGGGATAGTGCCAGGGGACGCCGCCGTCCAGGCCGATGACGTTGTTCTCGTCGGCTGCGACTACGAGGACTAGTTCGGTGTGGGGTGCTGTCATTTGTAACCAAGTGCCTCCAGCCGGTCGTCGAGCGCCCCGGCAAACTGTGTGTCGGACGCGTCCTCGAACTCGGTGTAGCCATCGAGTAGCGTCGCGATATCCACGTCGGCGTACCGGTCGCTGTCGAAGTGGTTCCGGACGACAGTGGCGTCGATATCGCGGTCCTCGACCGTGCCGCCACAGCCCTTGATGACGGATTCGTGGGCACTGTCGCCCCACGCCGCCCGCTTTCGGACCTCGTCGCCGGGCCGGTCGTGGTAGACCAGTCGGGCGTGCTTCGCAAAGGGTGCGGCGTCGCCACAGATCCGTTCGGCCTCCTCGCGCATCGCCGGGCCGATGGGGGCCTGGGACGCGACGACGGTCCCGTTCGGCGAGGCGAACGCCGGGCCGTCCGCGTTGCCGTCGCCGAGTGCCATCGCGCGGACGGCGTCGGGGAACCGGCTGAGCGTCGCCAGGTCGGTGACGCGGTGTCCCTCCCGCTGGCCGGGGGCACGGACGACGAGTGGGACGTGATACATACTGTCGTGAGTCCCGATGCGGTGGCTGACGGCCGGCGGTTCCTCGGGGATTGCCGTTGGCTCGCCGAAGCCCTCGCCGTGGTCACCGGCGAAGACGACCAGCGTGTCGTCGAGGACGCCCTGTTCGTCCAGTCCGCGGATCAGTGTCTCGAAGATGGCGTCGGCCTGCCGGACCGCGCCGTCGTATATCTGTTCGAGAATGCCGGCAAAGCCAAGCGACAGGTTCCCGGAGAGGAACTCCCAGTGCCACTTGAACCCCATCGACTCCTGGAGTTCGCGGGAGCGCTCGTCGCTCCACTCGTCGTAGTCGGCGAGCGGTTCGTACGGGCGGTGGGTGTCCATCAGATTGATGCAGGCGGCCCACTCGTTCTCACGCTCGTCAATCCACTCCAGCGTCCGGTCGGCGTACCAGAAGCCGTTGGGCCAGTCACCCAGCGAGCCGTTCGTCTCGTAGGCCGAGTCGTACTGCTCGGGTGAGCCGATGGCCGTCTGGAACACCTCGTCGAGCCCCGACTCGTGGTCGGTCAGGAACGGATTGTCGGAGAACAGCCCTGTGTCATAGCCCGCTTCAGCCAGCTCCTCGAAGATCGTGTGGCCGGCGTCGAGTCTAGCGGTGTGGTCGACGCCGTGTTCGTGGGTCTCGTGGCCCGTGAACATGCTGACGTGGCTGGGGACGGTCCAGTTGCTCGGGCTCCGAGCCTGCGTGTACACCGTCGCCTCCTCGGCGAAAGCGTCGAGAAAGGGCGTCGTCTCCCGGCGATAGCCCAGTACGGAGGTGCTCCGGGCGCGGAGACTGTCGGCGACGACGACCAACACGTTGTGACGCGACATCTGCACCACAGTTAGCGTCGAGCGATAAAAGGCCCGCGGCACAACTGCGTGGGTATCGCTACTCGTCGGGGTCGACGACTCGTTTGCCGGTTTCCTGCGGGACGACGACTCTCTCGGGGTTCTCCCACTCGCGGTCCAGTTCCCGGCCCTCGAAGAGGCGGTCGAGGAAGACGGCCAGGGAAGCGACCTCGGAGTGTGGCTGGTTGGTGACGCCGACGTTCCAGTCGGCGTGTTCGTACACTTCGAACGGGACCTTCTCTGCGCCAACGACGACCAGCAGCGGTTCCTCGGTGTGGGCCTCGCGGACATCACCCTCGATATCTTGCACCGGTTCGCCGTACATCGTCAGGTGGACCACGCGGCCCTCGAAATCACGGATGAGCCGCTTCGGTTTCTCTGTCGAGGCCACGTCGAAGGGGCCGCCAAAGCGGTCGGTGATGTCTATCACCGTGTCGGCCTGATTGCGAGCGGCGTTGGCCAGCACGACTTTGTCAGCCCCGAGCGCGCGTGCGGTGAGACCGACGTGGGTCGTCATCCGCTCGTCCCGGCCGGGCCGGTGGCCCAGTCGAAGCACCGTCACCTGCGGCGACCCTTTCATCCGTCGCTCCGTGCCGCTTCGATAGCCGACCGAACCGGCTCGTAGGCGATTTCGCTCCACTCGACCCGCTCGTCGTTGACGAACACGGTCGGCGTCCCCTGGACGCCACGGTCGATACCGGCGTCGCGGTCGCCGGAGACCGTTGGACGGTACAGTTCCCCCGTCGCGGCCGCTCGAACCGTTTCGCCGTCGACGTCCAGTCCCTCCGTCAGTTCGGCGTAGGTGTCCGGCCCCAGCTGGTTCTGGTTCGCAAACAGGCGCTTGGAATACGTGAAGAAGGCCCCGTCGCCAACGTTGTCCTGTACGGCGCGCGCCGCGCTTGCGGCCTGCCACGAGATTTCCTCGTCGACCGGAATCGGGAAGTCGTGGTGCTCGTAGCGGACGGTTCCGTCAGCGAGGTAGTCGTCGCGGAGTTGCGGGAAAACGGATTCCGAGTAGGTCGCACAATGTGGACAGGCGTAGTCTTCGTACACCGCAACGGTCACGTCGGCCTCGGGGTCGCCCGCAACCGGCGTTGAGAGCGGTTGGCCCGGGAGCGGCGTCGGCGTCTCCGTTGTCCCGGCTGATTCCGACTCCGAGCTACCGCCGGCACAGCCGGCCATCGCGCCGATAGCGCCGACGGTGGCCGCCAGCAGCCCGCGGCGAGTGAATCGAGTCATAGCCGACTCTCACAGGGGAAGCTATAAAACGACGTTGTCATCCGTTACTGGGGTACGGATTCCCCTGGAATCGGCCGCGACCACAACGTTTTTTCTCGCATGGGAAGCATCGCACCTATGGACGTATCAGAGAAGCGAATAGTCGTCACCGGCGGGGCGGGCTTTATCGGGTCGCATCTGGTCGAGCGCCTCGTTCTGGACAACGACGTAGTCGTCGTCGATAACGAAGCGAACGGGCAGTCCGAGTGGGTCCACGAGGGCGCGACCTACCTCGATGGAGACCTCACCGATCCCGACGTCGTCGCCGAGGCCATCACCAGCGATGTCGACCTCGTCGTCCACCTCGCGGCGTCGAAACTGGTCGACACGGACACGCCCCGCCGACAGTTCGAGGACAACAGCGACATCACCTACAACATCCTCGAACGGATGCAGGAAGTCGGCGTCGAGAACCTCGTGTTTACGTCGTCATCTACTGTATACGGCGAAGCGCCGCGGCCGACTCCGGAGGATTACGCGCCGCTCGAACCAATCAGCGTCTACGGCGCGACGAAACTCGCCGAGGAGTCGCTCGTCTCGACGTACGCCCACAGCCACGACATCCAGTCGTGGGTGTTCCGCTTCGCCAACATCGTCGGCCCCCGCCTGCGCGGCGCGGTCATTCCTGATTTCATCAAGAAGCTCACCGAGGACCCGTCGACGCTGACGATTCTCGGTGACGGCCGTCAAGAGAAGTCCTATATGCACATCTCCGAGTGCATCGACGCGATGCTGTTCGCCGTCGAACACGCCGACAAGGACCACAACGTGTTCAATCTCGGGACGCGGACCACCACGTCAGTCGACCGCATCGCCAGCATCGTCGCCGACGAGATGGGCATCAACCCCGAGTACGAGTACACCGGCGGTGACCGCGGCTGGACGGGTGACGTGCCGCGAATGCGCCTCTCCGTCGACAAGCTCTCGGCACTGGGCTGGGAGCCCGAACAGTCGAGCGACGACGCGGTGCGGCAGTCGACCCGCGAACTACTCGAAGAACTCTGAGCGCGGCGTCAGGCCGGGTACGTACCGTTTAATTGTGCTTTTTCGACGACGTGGCCGCTGGCCGCGTCGTATACGTCGTCCTTGTCCGCTGCCGGGGAGAGGTCGAGCGTCGTGTCTAGCGCGTACAGCAGGAACCGGTACGTGTGCTCCCGGTCCGGCGGGCTCGGACCGCCCCAGCCGACCTCGCCGAAGTCGTTCTGTCCCTCTGTGGCCTCGTCGGGTGCCCATCCCTCTGGAATCCGGTCGATATCCGGCGGGATGTTCCAGATGAGCCAGTGGTCCCACACCTTCCCGGCCGGCTCCTCGGCGTCCGGGTCGTCGACGATGAGGAGGAGCGACGACGCGGCTGACGGGACGTTCTCGACTTCCAGCGGGGGGTTCGTGTTCGCTGCCGAGTAGCCGTGTTCCTCGGGGATGCGCTCGCCGTCGTCGAAGGCCGGACTCCGGAGCTGTAGGTCTGCCATGTCGGGAGATATGACAGACAAACACAAAAACGTCGTCCCGGCAGCCATTTGCGGCTCCGCACCGAACCGCCGGACGTGCAGGTCGTGGGCTACCATGCGCGGGTCGACGAACACGCCGCGCTCCTGTTAGCTGAGGACGGGAGCGTCACTATTGAGCGACTGGACCCGGGAACCGAACTCTCCTACACGCTCGGCGAGCGCCACTGTGCTGGCGCGGTTGACGGCGATCGACATTTTCACTGCGACAACGACCCCGCGCCGTACTGCCCGGAACACACCGACATCTGGCCGTGTGCCCGCTGTACCGGGGACTGCAACAAGCCGCTCGAAACGTGTGACGAGGAACACGCGGTGTATCTGGCGGCGTTCGCATCGGATACCGTCAAGGTCGGCGTCACCCGCTTCTGGCGACTGGAGACGCGGCTCCGCGAGCAGGGGGCCGACAGGGCCGCCCACCTCCGGACCGTCGCCGACGGCCGAATCGCCCGGCAGGTCGAGGCCGACATCGCCGTCGAGTTGGGAGACCGGGTCAGAGTTCCCACGAAGATATCGGGATTCGACCAGTCCGTCGACACGGACTGGTGGGCGTCGCTCTGTGAGCGCTACGACCCGCTGGCGACCTACGACTTCGAGTACGACCTGTCCCTTTCGGACCGTCCGATGGCCGAAACCCTGGCGACGGGGACTGTCCGGGGGACGAAGGGGCGAGTCGCTGTGCTTGAGAACAACAGCAGCGTCTACGCCGTCGACCTCCGACAGCTCGTCGGCTACGAACTCACAGACGGCGGAACGGACCGCAACCTCCAGTCGAGTCTCGGTGCGTTCAGGTAACACGCGAGACTGGCGTCGCTGTAATCCGTACTTGTCCGTGCAGAAGACATTTAGTGGCGGCTGTTGCCCATCCTCGTGTGCGACGTGAAACCCTCCTGACCGGTGGCGTGGTCGTGGTCGTCCTGACCATGCTCATCGGTGCAACAGCGGTCCCCGGCGCGCTCTCCGAACCACAGGACGACGTTCGCGAGAGCTATCTCGACCTCCGCGAGACGACCATCGAACCGGCGTCGGTCGACGGCCAGACAGTGACGCTCTCTATCGACGCCCGGCTCTCGCACCGCGGCGGTCCCGCCGAGAACGTCACCGTCGAGACGCGGGCCATCGACGCGGACACCGGCCTCGTCGCGACGACGACGCGGCAGTCAGTCGGCACAATCGAAGGGGAACGAGAGGTATCGGTGCGGTCGAACATCACGGTCGAGCGGGCAGGCGGCTATCGTATCGACACAATCGTCTACGAGGACGGTGACCGCGTCGAGACCGGTCAGCAATCGGTCCAGAACGTCGACGCGCTCACGCCGGCGTACGCCCGGAGTAGCGTGACCTTCCAGCGGTTCGAGAACGCCGGCGTCCCGCTCGATTCCATCACCTACCGAATCGACGGCGTCTCGGACAACCGGACGACACTGAACGTCTCAGTGTACGTCACGAACGCCGGCAACGACCCGTCTGATGACCTTTCGCTCCGGCTCCGGGCGCGGCAGGCCGACTCGAACGTCATCGCCGACGAGTCGACCGTGCGGGTCGGCCAGATTCGCCCCGGCCGGACGGAAATCGTCAGAACCCAGCTGACGGTGCCTGACGGCTACAACTACTGGCTCGACGGCATGCTGCTCTCCGACGGCGTCATCGTCGGGACCGAAAGTTCCCCGGCGAACCTCCATCCGACGGAGCGCCTCCAGGAGAACGAAACACGACAGGAAGTCGGCTTCCAGTCCAGCGACTTCGAACGGGACCGCCCCGAAGAACGAGAGATGGACGAACCACGGCAGACGATGGCTGAAGAAGGTCCCGGCTTCACGGCGCTGGCCGGCCTGATTGCGGTCCTCGCAAGCGCGCTCCTCATCGCACGGAGACAGACCAATGAGTGATACCTCCAACACCGACACAGTGGCACAGGATATCGACGCGGAGACCGGCGACACTGTCGGCGAGCCAGACGGCGACTCTGGTCCGGCGATAGCTATCTACGCGCAGTGGGCGGTGTTCGCTATTCTCACGCTCGTGGCGCTCATCGCGACACTGCAGTTCTACTTCTCCGCGTCGTCGGCGATTGATACGTTCGTGACTGACAGGTATCGGCCACTGTTCAACGCGGCGTTCAACCTCGCCGTGGTGCTCGCCTGTGGCCTCGGCCTCTCGGTGCTGGTCCGACGGCTCGCCTGAGCCCGGCACCATCCATGTCAAGCGCCCGCAGTCGCCGTTTCACTGTTCCGAGGTCTCAGGCGAGTTGCAGCGCCATCGCTGATATGAGTTCGGCTAACTGTACCGGGGCGACGAACCCCCCGAAGACAGCGCGATTCTCCGGACCAGCGCCCCCGCTGACCAGCTGTCTACTCGGGCTATCTCTGGACGGCAACCCTTTTCAGCGGGCCAACCAAAACCGGGCGTATGGCAGACGATGAACCCGAAAACGCTGACGAATCGGCGGACGCGACCGAGGACGGCGGCGAGGAGAAGTCCTTCCGCGAGCGGGTCGAGGAGATCCGACAGCAGCGCGCCGAGGAGCGCGAAGAAGGCGAGGGCGACGGCAAAGAGATGAGCCGCGAGGAGCGCATGGAAGAGATGATGGGCGGTGGCGGTGGCCCCGGCGGCATGGGCGGGGGC
Source organism: Haloarcula hispanica ATCC 33960 (assembly GCF_000223905.1). Classification (NCBI taxonomy): domain Archaea; kingdom Methanobacteriati; phylum Methanobacteriota; class Halobacteria; order Halobacteriales; family Haloarculaceae; genus Haloarcula; species Haloarcula hispanica. The sequence continues at coordinate 1,425,804 of NC_015948.1, read as the reverse complement.
AACCCCTTCGCGCAGATGATGGGCGGCATGATGGGCGGCGGCCCCGGCGGCCCCGGTCCGGGCGGCCCCGGCGGCATGGGCGGCGGCCCGCCAGGGCAGCACGAGGAATCGGGCGGCAACGACAACGAGGAACTCACCCGTGAGATGCGAAAGCTCCGGGACGAAGTCCACGACATGCGACGCTCGCTCGACCGCATCGCCGACGCGCTCGAAGACTAACGGAACACGACTTGCCGACGTTTTTGCAGACAAACGAGGCAGAGACATCTCCTCCAGATAGATCGCGTCCGCTCACCATCGAACAGTGGCGAGGCGACGACCGGCTCCCAGTGAGTGCCAGCAAAACCGCAAACGACTCCTCGACAGTCGCTACACCTCGTCAAACGAGACGCCGGTAACCTCGAAGCGTGCACCACCGTCCGCGCTATCGCGAACGTTGATTTCCCAGCCGTGGGCCTCCGCGACCTTCCGGGCGATACTGAGCCCGAACCCGGTCCCCTCCGTGCTCGTCGAGTAGCCGACTTCGAACACGGTGTCGCGGTCGGCTTCGGGGATGCCGGGGCCGTCATCCGCGACGTAGAACCCGTCGTCTACCGCCCCGACCGTCACGGTTACGTCCGCCCCGGCGTGCTCGACCGCGTTCCGAACGAGGTTCTCGAATAGCTGTTTCAGACGGCTCTCGTTTGCCAGGACGGTCCGGTCGATGTCGGTGACGAGCGTGGCATCGGCTGTCTCGACGTTCGTCCAGCAATCTTCCACGAGCGATGCGAGCGCGACCGGTTCGCGGTCGGTCACCGTCTCCCCGTCCTGTGCCAGCGTGAGCAGGTCCGTTATCAGCGTGTCCATCCGCTCGTGTGCCCGCTCGACAGCGGCCAGATGCTCGCTCTCGCACTCCTCGCGTGCTAGTTCCAGTCGTCCCTCGGCGACGGTCAGCGGATTCCGCAGGTCGTGGGAGACGACGCTGGTAAACGCTTCGAGCCGGTCGTTGTGCTGTTCGAGTTCCTGCTGGTGGTCGCGCAACTGTTCGGTCCCTTCGACCTGCTTGAGCGCGCTGGTGACGTGTCCGGCCAGGATCTCACCGAGGACGACGTCCCGCTGGTCGAACGCCGCGGCCGTCTCCGAACCGGCCAGCAGGATTCCGTGCTCGCCGAGCGGGAGATATAGCTCGCTCTTGATCGGCGTGTCCGGGTTGTAGATGTCGGGGTCGGCATGGACGTCATCGACGGCGAGCGCGTCGCCGGACTCGTAGACACGCCACGCGATGCTGCCTCCGGGCGTGAAGGTCGGCAAATCGTCTAGCAGGTCGTATATCGCGTCGGACGCGGCGACCGGTTCGAGGGTCCGGTCGCCCTCGTCGTAGAGGTGGATCGTGTTCGCTTCGAGCCCGAGCACAGTGCACGCCGTGTCGACGCCGATCTCGGCGACTTCCTCGCGTGTGTCTGCCTGAAGGAGGTTCTGTACAGACTCACTGAGAGCTCTGAGGCGGTGTTCGTGTTCCTTCCGTTCAGTAATGTCCTGCTGGAACCCGACGTAGTTGACGACTGTTCCGTCGTCGTCGCGGACTGGGGCGATAGTCACCTGATTCCAGAACATCGTTCCGTCCTTCCGGTAGTTCCGGAGTTCGACCGACACGGGTTCGTCCGCGTCGATGGCCGCTCGCATCGCGTCGACTGGCTCTGACTCGGTCTCCTCACCCTGCAGGAACCGGCAGTTACGGCCATACACCTCCGACTCCGTGTAGCCGGTCAGTTCCAGAAACTGCCTGTTGGCGTAGGTGATCGGGTTATCATCTTGTTCGGGGCTGGTAATCGTGATCCCGACCGGTGCCTCGTCCATGGCACGTTTGATCCGGGAAAGTTCCTCTTCGCCGTCTCGCTGGTCGGAGATATCCCGGACAGTACAGACCAGTTCACCGCGGTCGGTCCGCGCGAGTACGTGGTCTTCCGTGAACGTGCTCCCGTCGGCACGGAGCCCGGTCGTCGTCCCACTCCAGTACCCAGTTTCATCGACAGTCGGGACGATCTCGTCGTAGATTCGCGGGATGTCCTCCGCCTGATACAGTAGCTCCCAGTGCTCACCGACCATCTCGTCCGGTTCGTAGCCGTAGAGGTCGGCGTAGGCTTCGTTGACGAAAATGAACGTCCCGTCTTCGTCGAGAATGCTGATTCCTTCCTGTGCGGTCTCGATGGCGTCGAGTTGGCGGTTGCGCTCGCGTTTGACGCGCTGTGACTCCACAGCGTTCGTGATTCTGTTCGCGAGCACCGCGTACTGGTCGGTGCCGCTTTGTTTCTGTAGATAGTCGGTGACACCGGCCGAAATCGCATCGCTGGCGATCTCCTCCGAGCCTTTGCCGGTGTAGAGAATGAAGGGGAGCGAACCGTACTCCTCGCGAACGGTTTCGAGGAACTGGATCCCGTTCCGGTCAGGCATGTCGTAGTCGGAGACGACGCAGTCGATGTCGGTGTCGGTCAGGATTTCCAGTCCCGCCGCGACGCTCGTCGCGGCCTGCACGTCCAGCCGGTCGTCCTCGCGTTCGAGAAACGTCGCCGTCATGTCGGCGAATCCCGGCTCGTCGTCGACGTGGAGAATACGCATCGTCCCAGCGATATCAGTCATAACTTTGCCCAGTAGTCACACATTACAGGACGCCGAATTAAAAGACCGTCTCTGTACTCAGAAGGTGACATATCGACGCCGTTAATGGTCAGTCTGGACTATATCTCGTCCCGAAGAATATTACACCTTTCTGATGTTTTTCCGTCTGTTGGCTGTTTCTATCCCTGGCCGACCATCTCGTCCTCGTCTTCCCACTCCTGTTCGCGGAGTTCGTACTTCTGGACTTTCCCGGTCGCTGTCGTGGGTAGTTCCTCGACGAACTCGACGCGGCGGACGACTTTGTAGGTTGCCAGTTCCTCTCGGGTGAAGTTCCGGAGATCCTCGGCCGTCACGCCCGGGTTGTCGGGGTCACCGGAGTTCGGGACGACGAAGGCCTTCGGCGTCTCGCCCCACTCGTCGCTCGGCGCGGGGATAACTGCGACATCGCTGACGGCGTCGTGTTCGTAGAGGGTGTCCTCCAGTTCGATGCTGGAGATGTTCTCGCCGCCGGAGATGATGATGTCCTTCTTGCGGTCGCGGATGGCGATCATGCCGTCCTCGTCGACTGTCGCCAGGTCTCCCATGTGGTAGTAGCCCTCGACGCGGTCGGAGAAGGCCTCCTCCGTCTGTTCGGGCTTGTTCCAGTAGCGGTCCATCACCTGATTGCCGCGGACGACGACTTCCCCCAGCGTCTCGTCGTCGTGTGGCACATCGTTGCCGTCCTCGTCGACAACCCGGACATCGGTCCCGAGGTAGCCGATGCCCTGGCGCTTCTTGACGCTGAAGCGGGCGTCGCTGCCGTCCTCGAAGAAGCGGCGAGCGTCCGAGGTCGTGACGAGCGGGCCGGTTTCGGTCGCGCCGTAGACGTGTTTCAGGTACCAGCCGAAGTCGTCCTCGACGGTTCGGATGACGGCCTCCGGCGGCGCGCTGCCGGCCGTCGCGATGCGCACGTCGTTGGCACCGGTCGTCTCGATCTCCCCGTCATGGTCCTCGTAGCGGTCCGCAAGGATGTTCAGCACCGTCGGCGCGCCACAGAGATAGGAGACGTCCTCGGTCCTGACGGCGTCGAAGATGCCCTCGGCGTCAACGCCGCGGGTACAGACGTGTTTCGCGCCCATGCCGGTAACCGAGAAGATGTGGCCCCAGCCGTTGACGTGGAACATCGGCAGCGTCCAGAGGTACACGTCGTCGTCCGAGATCTCCTGATGGAGCGCGACAATGTACGCGTGGAGCGTCTCCGTCCGGTGGGTCCGGCAGACGCCCTTCGGGTCGCCGGTGGTCCCCGAGGTGTAGTTGATGGTGATGAGGTCGTCCTCGTCCATCTCGGGCCGCTCGTAGTCGGTTCCCGCCTCCTCGATGATTTCGTCGAAGGACTCCCAGTCGCCGTCGACGGCATCCGTGTCGTTAGTAACGAAGATGTCGGTGGGCACCTCGTCACGGATCGGCTCGATCTTGTCCGCGTACTCGTAGTCCGCGTAAACGGCGTCGACTTCGGCGTCCGAGAGGATATATTCGAAGTCGTCCGGCACGAGCCGATAGTTCAGCGGCGTGTGGACCGCACCCAGTTGCATGGTCCCGTAGGCCGCTTCGAGCTGGTAGTGCGTGTTCGGGTCCAGCACGGCCACCCGGTCCCCCTTCTCGATGCCACGGGCGGCCATCGCCGCCGAGAACCCGTCGGCTCGCTCCCCGAACTCGTCGTACGTGAAGCGTTCACCGGTCGTGGCGACGACAGCCTCTTTGTCCCCGTAGTATTCCCGCGCACGGTCGAGAAAATCCGTGGTCAGCAGTGGCTTATGCATCTCAGACTATCGTATGGTTAATCATGATAAAGTGGTTGTGATACACCCCTGATCTTGCTGTCACGCGACGGGTCATATTTCGGGTATCGGTCGAACCGCAGTCGCTTTGGGGATAGCGTCCCCAGATTTCACCAATGAGTACAGCGACGGCGGACGTCTCGAAGCGGCAGGCGTGGGTGATGGCCGCGCGGCCACAGACACTACCTGCCGGGGCCGCGCCGGTCATCGTCGGGATGGGGCTGGCAGTCCACGCCGGCGTCTTCGCTCCATTGCCGGCGGTCGCAGCGCTTGTGGGCGCGCTGCTCATCCAGGTCGGAACGAACTTCGCGAACGACTACTACGACGCGGTGAAGGGGGCCGACACCGACGAGCGCGAGGGGTTCACCCGCGTGACGGCTGGCGGTCTCATCGACGCCGACGAAGTCAAACGAGCGATGATCGCGACCTACGGGCTCGCCGTCGTCATCGGTGTTTATCTCGTCGCCGTCGGCGGCCTCCCCATCGTCGTCGTGGGTCTCTCGGGTATCGCCGCCGGGATTCTCTACACCGGCGGTCCGTTCCCCTACGGCTACCGCGGTCTGGGTGATCTGTTCGTGTTCGTCTACTTCGGCCTCGTCGCTGTGACCGGCACGTACTACGTGCAGGCCGTTGCGAGCGAAAGCGGCGTCGGCACGTTCCCGATGACGCTTCCGGCGGGGTCGGTCACTGCCGCCGCCATTACAGCGAGTCTCCCGGCGGCCGGCCTGTCGACCGCGATTCTCGTCGTCAACAACATCCGCGACCGGGAGACGGACCGCGCCACGGGCAAGAAGACGCTGGCCGTCTATCTGGGCTACGGGTGGAGCCGCGTCGAGTTCCTCCTGATGGTCGGGATGGCCTACGTCGTCCCGGTCGTGTTCGCCCTCGACAGCCAGTACGGCCTGCCGGCACTGGCCCCCCTGCTGACGCTACCACTGGCGGCGATTATTTCGAAGACAGTCCTCACACAGACCGGCGGCGACGCATTGAATCCGACGCTCGAACGGGTCGGGCAGACGCTCTTTGTCCACTCCGTCCTGTTCGCGCTGGGACTCGCCGTCCCACAGCTACTATGAAGGTCGACCCGTTCTCGCTCCCGCTGTCGAGTCCGCTCGCCACCGCCCGCGAGACCATCAGCCAGCGCTCGGGGTTCGTCGTCCGCTACGACCACCGCGGCGAAACGGGTGTCGGCGAAGCCACGCCGCTTCCGGGCTGGACGGAGTCGGTCGACGACTGCCAGCGCGGGCTCAACGACGCTGCCACGGTTGCAATTGACGGCGGCCACACCGACATTCTCCTGTCGCTGGACGCCGCGTCCGTCCCCGCCGCCCGACACGGCTTTGCGACCGCGCTACTGGACGCCGACGCCAGAGCCGACGGCGTGCCGCTGTACCAGTGGTTCGAGCCCGACAGGCGATGCGACCGGGTCCCGGTCAACGCGACGGTCGGCGACGGGTCACCGGCCGAGACAGCCGACGCCGTCGAGCAGGCGGTCGAGGCCGGCTACGACTGCTGTAAGCTCAAAGTGGGAAAGCACACCGTTGATGAAGATGTCGCGCGCGTTCGGGCCGTCCGTGAGCGCGTGGGCGACGACGTGACGCTTCGCGCCGACGCCAACGGCGCGTGGTCTCGCAAGGAGGCCGCTAACGCCTTCGACCGCCTCGCGCCGCTGGACGTGGCCTACGTCGAACAGCCGCTTCCGGCCGACGACCTCACCGGGCACGCCGAATTGCGGGGCTCCGGGGTCGGCGTTGCGCTCGATGAATCCCTCGTCGACCGCCGGGTCGACAGCGTCCTCGATGCCGACGCAGCCGACGTGCTGATACTGAAGCCGATGGTGCTGGGCGGCCCCGGCAACGCCCACACGCTGGCACTCCGGGCACGCGAACAGGGTGTCGAGCCGGTCGTCACGACGACCATCGACGCCGTCGTTGCCCGCCTCGCGGCGCTGCACGTCGCCGCCGCGATTCCCGACGTGGCCGCGTGCGGTCTGGCGACCGGCGACCGACTGGCGGCCGACCTCGCGCCGGACCCGACGACAGTAACGGATGGTGCGATGTCGGTCCCCCAGTCGACCGGTCTGGGAATCGATCCGACAGAGGTGGGGACCGATGCGTGACCCCCTCAATTGGCCGACACAGGACCTCGTAACGCACCGCGCCGACACGACACCCGACCGAACGGCGATGGTCGCGGCGGCCTCCGGGAACGCGGTCACCTACCGGAAACTCGATGCTGCCGTCGATGCGGTGGCTGCCGAACTCGACCGGCGGGTCGACGCCCCGGACGCCACCGTCGCGACGCTCCTGCCGACACGGCCGGCAGTCGGGACGCTCCTGTTTGCGGCGATGCGACTGGGGGCGACACTCGCGCCGCTGAACGTCGAACTCGACGCGGCGACGCTCCAAAGCCAGCTCTCGACAGTTGACGCGGACCTGCTGGTCTGTGGAGACGGCACCGCGTCGCTGGCGGCCGACATCGACGGCTGTCCCACCGTTTCGGTCGACAGGGAACTGTCAGCGGCTGCCGTCGCCGACGAGACAGCAGCGGCGGGTTCGGCTGATGAAACAGCCACCGACGTGACCCCGGCACCCCTCTCCCGCACGGACACCCAGCTGGTCATCTTCACCTCGGGGACGACCAGCGAGCCGAAAGGCGTCCGACTGACCGTCGGCAACCTCGTCGCTAGCGCCGTCGCGTCGTCGTACCGCCTCGGCGTGCTTCCGGATGACCGCTGGCTGGTCTGCTTACCGACCTACCACATGGGCGGACTGGCTCCGTTCATCCGGAGCGCGCTATACGGCACTGCGGCCGTCGTCCAGCGGTCGTTCGACGCCGACGCGACACAGCAGGTGCTCGCGGAACACGGGGTGGCGGGCGTCTCGCTGGTGCCGACGATGCTCTCGCGGCTGCTGGACGCTGGCTGGGAACCACCGGCCTCGCTTCGCTTCGTCCTGCTCGGTGGCGGGCCGGCCAGCGAGACGCTCATCGAACGGTGTCGGGAGCGGGACGTACCGGTCTATCCCACCTACGGGATGACCGAGACGGCGTCACAGATAGCGACGGCGCGGCCCGAGACAGCCTTCGAACACGCCGGCACCGTCGGCCAGCCGCTCGTGTTCACCGACGTGACGGTCGTCGCTGACGGGGCCGCCTGTGACCCCGGCGAACGTGGCGAGATAGTCGTCGACGGCCCCACTGTGACGCCGGGCTATCTGAACGGCGACGATGACGCGTTCAGCGACCACGGCTTTCGGACCAGCGACATCGGCTACCGGGACGCGGACGGCCACCTCTGGGTCGAAGGCCGTGTCGACGACCAGATCGTGACCGGCGGAGAGAACGTCGACGCGTCGACGGTTGCTGACACCATTCGCGAACACCCGGCAGTCGAGGACGCGGCCGTCGTGGGACTCGCCGACGAAGAGTGGGGCCAGCGCGTCGCTGCACTGGTCGTCGGGAATGTATCGCCCGAGGCGGTTCGCGACCACTGCGCCGAGCGACTCGCCGCCTACGAAGTCCCGAAGACGGTGCAGGCTGTTGATTCGCTCCCACGGACGGCCTCAGGGACCGTAGACCGGGCCGCCGTCCGGTCGCATTTCGGGACTGCCAGCGAGTCGAACGAATCGGCATAGCGGATTGGGGCTCGCGGCCAAGCGGTTTTCTACGTCGATAGCGTATGCAGTCCCGTGTGTACAATCGTCCTCGCGTGGCAGGTCTTCGATGACACGCCGGTCGCGGTCGCGGCGAACCGCGACGAGCGACTCGATAGGCCGTCACAGCCGCCACAACAGCGCCACTGGGGGAGTCACGTCGTCGCGCCGGCCGACGAGGAGGCCGACGGGACGTGGATCGGCTACAACGAACACGGCCTGCTGGCGGCGGTGACGAACCGCTGGGTCGACGCTGACTTGGCCGGCGACCGCTCGCGCGGCCTGCTTGTCCGGGACGCGCTGAGTCACGAGAGCGCGGAGTCCGCAGCGCGCGCCGTCGAACAGGCCACCAGAGCGGCCGAGTACGCGGGGTTCAATCTCTTGCTGGCTGATGAGAACGCCGCTGTCCTGCTGGAATGGGACGGCCAACTCGCAGTCCGGAACTTCCAGCCCGGCGTCCACGTCGTCGTCAACGTCGGGGCGGACGGCGACTACCGGATTCCAGCCCACCGACCCGACGCGGGCGAGGAGCAAGCGAACAACGCGACGCGGTTGCGCGAGGCGCTGGTTCCGGAGCCCGGCGAATCCGCCGGCGAATGGATGGACCGTGCGGGCGACACCATCAGCGACCACGAGTACGGTGTCTGCGTCCACGGCGACGGCTTCGGCACGCGGTCGTCGTCGCTCATCACGCTTGGTGCCGACAGGGAGTATCAGTACGCAGATGGGCCACCGTGCCGGACGCCCTACCGCCCGGTCGAAGGTCAGATTTAAGCGGCCGTCTCACGGTGTACACAATACATGAGTTCAGCAGCGTCGGAGGCGGACCTTTCTGACGGCGAGCGGGCCGGGCTCGAACTGATTCGGGAGTCCGGTGGCATCCACCAGAGTGACTTCTGGAAGGAACTCGACGTCTCCTCGCGGAAGGGGAGTCGCATCGTCGAGTCCCTGTTCGAGAAGGACCTCATCCAGCGCGAGGAGACGGTGTACGAGGGGCACAACACGTACTACCTGACGCCCGCGGCCCGCGACCTCGACTTCTCGCTTCTGATGGCCGGTGACCAGCTCTCGCCGTTTATCGGCGACGAAGAGGTCGACCCCCACGACGACACCTTCTCGCAGTGGGTCATGACCCTCGCGTACGAGGACTGACCGACGGTTACGCGGCGTGCGTTAGTAGTGCCACGGCACGTCGTCGAAGTCCGGGTCGCGGCCCTCGTTGAACGCGTCCCGCCCCTCCTGGGCCTCGTCGGTCATGTAGGCCAGCCGCGTCGCCTCCCCGGCGAACACCTGCTGACCGACCATCCCATCGGAGTCGAGATTGAATGCGTACTTGAGCATCCGCATCGCCGTCGGTGACTTCTCGTTCATGCGCTCGGCCCACTCTATAGCAGTGTCCTCAAGGTCCTCGTGAGGAACCACGTCGTTGACCATCCCCATGTCGGCGGCTTCGGCGGCGTCGTAGGTCTTGCCGAGGAAGAACACCTCGCGGGCCTTCTTCTGGCCGACCTGTCGCGCGAGATACGCCGAGCCGAAGCCGCCATCGAAGCTCCCCACGTCGGGGTCCGTCTGAAGGAACTTGGCGTGCTCCTCGCTGGCGAGCGTGAGGTCACAGACGACGTGCAGCGAGTGGCCGCCGCCGACGGCCCACCCTGGGACGACGGCGACGACGGGCTTTGGGATGTGGCGGATCTGGCGCTGGACTTCGAGAATGTGGAGGCGGCCGACGTTCTCCGGCGCGTCATCTTCTACGCCGTCGCTCGTCTCTCGTGGGTCGCTTTGCTCCCCGCTCGCTGTGTCCGAGTCGCGTGGCGACTCGCTGTACTCGTAGCCGCTTTCACCGCGAATGCTCTGGTCCCCACCGGCACAGAAGGCCCAGCCGCCGTCCTTCTCGGAGGGGCCGTTCCCGGTCAGGAGGACACAGCCCACGTCAGTCTGGCGCTTGGCGTGATCCAGTGCCGTCGCGAGTTCGTCGACCGTCTCCGGGCGGAAGGCGTTGCGCTTCCCCGGTCGGTCGAAGGCGATACGCACCGCGCCCGTGTCGGTCGAGCGGTGATAGGTGATGTCGGCGAAGTCGAACCGGTCGATGGCCGTCCACCGCTCCGGGTCGAATAGTTCAGAGACCATACCGTGGCTCGGGACGGCCCTCGCAAAAAGATTCCTCGTACGGACTGTCACAGCGGAGGAAACCCTTTGGTGTCGCGCACCTGAACCGACTAGCGATGCCCTCCACATCGAACAAGAAAGCAATGGTGGGGATACTCGCGGGCCTCTCCATCGTTGTTGTCCTGTACAGTCTCATCATCGTCCAGCAGATTCTGCTCGGACTGATCGTGGCTGTGGTCCCATGGCTCCTGTATCTGGTTGTACGGTTCATCCTCACGCTCGAACGAATTGCCACGGCGCTGGAACGACTTGCGACAGCGCGCGCCCGTGAGTCGGAGTCGGCTGGGTCTGGATCCGCTGGAGACTACCAGCGACCGTCCGAGTCGTACGAACGCGGTACGGAGACCGAAGGGGGCGTCGAGAACGAGTGATTGAGTGCGGTAGCTGGCAGCGAACGTCGGTCGCGCGCTTACAGGTGTTACGCCCGGCATGACGGAGACGTTCTACGAGGTACTGGGCGTTTCAACCGACGCCTCGACGGCGGCTATCGAAGCGGCGTACCGGGAGCGGCTGAAGGAAACCCATCCCGACGTGAGCGACGCGGCCGACGCCGGCGAGGCGACACAGCGACTCATCGAGGCCCGCGACGTACTCACCGACGAGGACGAGCGGGCGCGATACGACCGGGTGGGTCACGACGCCTACGTCGCGGGCGAGAGCGATATAGCGGACGGCGGCGGCAGTGACGCGGCCGAAGCGGCACGGCGCGCGGGCTACGACGGGTCTGCGTCGGCCGGCGACCGGGCCGAAGCGAGCACTGACCGCAGTACATCTCGGACGAGCGCCCGGGAGCGGGCACGCCGCGAACGGGCCGCCAGGGACCGCGTCGCAGAGGACAGACACGAGCGCTCGACGGACGACACTGATGCGTCGTCGAGCGACGACAAGTCGAGCGAAACGACCAGCGAGACGGCGACAGCGTCTGAGTCAGATTCGGGCTGGCAATCCGGAACCACCGCGACCAGTGGCTTCAGCGACAACGCCGGCGGCGGTGCCACCTGGAGTTCGTCGTCCGCGTACTCTGTCCGCCAGACCGACACTCCCTCCCGCGGATCGCTTTTGGAGAAGCCAACCGGCCGGGGGCTGACACTGTTTGCCATTACCTTTGCGCTCTATCCGGTAATGCTGTTCAGCGCGCTGCTCCCGGCGTTCCCGCTGTGGGTCAATCTGACAATCGGGGTCTGCACCCTCTTCATGATCGGCTATCTCCAGTCCGAGCCCACTATCGCGATCATGGTATTCGGGAGCTGGAGCCTGACGACGACGGTGCTGCTGGTCACGCTGAACATCAGCGCGTTCTCGCTCATCGGGGCGCTCGCACTGTCGGGGACGTGGCTCCCGTTCGGACTGTCGCTGTTGACGGCGTCCGTGTTGCGGCTCTGAAAAATCAGTCGCCAGCGAGGGTTTCGGCGACCCGTTCGGCAAGCCGGGCTCTGACCGCGTGGCTGTCGCCCGCGTCGAACTGGACCTCGATGACTTGTGTCCCATCGGCTCGGACCGACTCGCCGAACCGCTCGCGGAACTGCCGGCGGTCGGCCACCCGCTCGAACTCCAGCGAGTAGAGCGCCTCCGTCGGCTCGAAATCGAGCCCGTGTGGCGTTCGGAACTGGTCCTCGAAGGTGGGGTGGTCATCGATTGGGAGCATGTGGAAGATGCCGCCGCCGTCGTTGTTGAGCAAGACGACCGTCGCGTCCACCGCACAGCGACCGAGCGCGAGGAGGCCGTTCATGTCGTGGTAGTACGCCAGGTCGCCGGTGACGAGCACGAGCGGGTCCGCCGTCGCGCTCCCGGCCCCGAGCGCCGTCGAGGTGATGCCGTCGATCCCGCTCGCCCCGCGGTTTCCAAGCACGGTCAGGTCGGCGTCACGGGGCCGGCCAAAGCGGTCCATGTCCCGTATCGGCATACTGTTGGAGACAAACAGCGTGGCCGGGTCCGGGGCCAGCGCGGCCACGTCAGAGAGGACGCCGCCTTCCCAGTAGGTTTCCGCGGCGGTTTCGCTCACGGCGTCCCAGTGGGTCTGTTCCGCCCTGGCGAACTGTTCGCGCCACGACGCCGCAACGCTACCCAGCGACCCTGCCGCGAGCGCATCCGCGGTGGCGTCGGGGTCGGCAACGAGCAGGTCCGTCGCCGTGAACTCGGCCTCCGACCAGCCGCCGGCCGGGTCAACGAGGAACTGCTGGCAGTCGGCGTCCCGGAGGTAGTGACGCAGCGGCTTCGAGGTCGGCGACGCGCCGAAGCGGACGACGGCATCGGGGTCGCTCCACTCGTCGACGCCGTCGCTTCCGAGATAGCCGTCGTAGCCGCCACAGACCGGCACGTCGAGCCGGTCGACGTGCGGGCCGAACCGCAGGTCCGACAGCGGATCCGCCAGAACGGGGAAGCCCGTGGCTGTTGCCAGCCGTTCAAGCGACTCTGCGCTGAGTCCCTGGTCGGCCGGCCCAGCGACGATGAGGCCTCGCTCGGCGGACCGAAGCGTGTCCTGTACCCGGCGCACCGTCCGCTCGTCCGGCGCAGCGACGCCCTGGCTCGTCGTGACGAACGGGCCGTCGCGGCCAACCTCGGCCGCGTCGTCGCCGCCCGCCCAGCCAGCGGGAACGCCCGCCGGGTCGTCATCTGGCATCGGCGTCGGCTCCAGCGGCTTCCGGAACCGACAGTTCAGGTGGACCGGCCCCGGGTCGGCGCCGGTGCTCTCTGCGAGCGCGCGGGCCGCGGTGGTCCGCAGCATCCGAATCTTCCGTGGCTCGGCCTCGGGTTCGGGCATGTCCCGATACCAGCGGACGGCGTCGCCGTACAGTTTCTCCTGGTCGACGGTCTGGTTTGCTCCGCTGTCGATGAGTTCCGGCGGTCGGTCCGCCGTCAGCAAGAGTAGTGGAACGCCTGACTGGTTCGCTTCGATGACCGCCGGGTGGTAGTTCGCCGCGGCAGTGCCGGAGGTACAGACCAGCGGCGTCGGCTCACCCGTCCGGCGGGCGCGACCCAGCGCGAAGAAGGCCGCCGAGCGCTCGTCGAGGTGGGAGAACACTTCGATGTCGGGGTGCTCGGCGAATGCCACCGTCAGCGGCGTCGAGCGACTGCCGGGCGAGAGACACACCGCGTCGACGCCACCCGCGGCGAGTTCGGAAACGAGCGTCTCCGCCCACAGCGTGTTGACGTTCGGGGCGGTCATTCTAGTTCGTCGAGTATCGGCCGGTATTTGAGCTGGACCTCGTCCCACTCGCGGTCGGGGTCGCTGTCCGCGACGATGCCCGCGCCTGCAAAGAGCGTCGCCTCGCGCTCCGTGGCGACAGCCGAGCGGATGCCGACGGCAAAGGTCCCGTTGCCGGCGGCGTCGACCCAGCCTATCGGCGCGGCGTACCAGCCGCGGTCGAACGCCTCCGTCTCGCGGATAGTCCGCAGCGCCGCGTCCGGCGGCAGTCCGCCCACGGCCGGCGTCGGGTGAAGTGCCTCGACCAGCGAGAGGACGTGCTCGTCGTCGTCGAGTTCGGCCGTTATCGACGTGCGGAGGTGCTGGACCGTGGCGAGCCGGCGGACGGTCCGGTCGCCGATGCGGACCGTCGAGGCGAACGGTTTCAGCTGGTCCCGTATCGCGTCGGCGACGAGCTTCTGTTCGTGACGGTCCTTCTCGCTGTCGAGGAGTTCGGCGGCGAGCCACTCGTCCTCGGCGGGCGTGTCGCCCCGCCCCGTCGAGCCAGCGAGGGCCTCCGTGCGGACGGTTCGCCCGCGGACCGACACCAGCCGCTCCGGCGTAGCCCCGAAGAAGGTGCCGCCGGAGTCGGGCGACAACATGAACCGGTAGCAGTCCGGGTACGTCTTCGACAACCGGGCCATCACGTCCGGGACCGATAGCTCCGCGTCCAGTGTGGCGCTGAGACTCTGGGCGAGCACGACCTTCTGGAGCTCGCCCCGGTCGATACTCTCTGTGGCGGCCGCCACCTGCTCGCGCCAGCCGTCCTGTGTTGGCGTGCGCTTCCGGTGTGAGATTCCCGGCGGTGTACCCGGATTGCGCTCGGAGTCTGCGACCAGCCGGTCGCGCCACTCCTCAAGCAGCGTCTCCGCTTCGGTCGCGGCCTCAGGTCCTGTCGCGACCGTTGTGAGCCAGGCATCGTCGTCCCTTCTGGTTACCTGTATTTCGGGGAGGAAAAACGCCGCACTGGGGAACCCATCCCAGGGAGAGTCCTCTCCTTCATGCGTTCCGTTGTGGAAAGCGAACCCGCCGAACGCTCGCGGTCGAGCGACGCTCGGGAGGTCGTCGGGAACTGAGCAGTCAGCGAACAGCGCTTCGACCGCTGTCCGCACGTCGTCGAACCGCGACTGCCCGTCGGCAGTCACAGTCGCCGCGCTCCCGCGGGCCGCGATTGACTCTGTACCGGCCGCCCAGAAGAACCGGGGGCGAGCGTCCGTTTCCAGTACCGCCCGCACCGGTGCATCGTCGAGGCGACACCCGCGTGCGACGACCGTTGTCTCACCAACCGTCGTCTCGTCACCACGCAGTGGTTCCATCAGCAATGCCTTAGGATTGCGTACCTTTGAGCCTAACTATACGCTCGATTCTGCGTAGTCGGAATCAATCGGACGGACACGGTGGAACTGTCGATTTCACGCCGTTCTGGCCCGCCACGTACTCTGCCGGCTATTGGTTCAGATTCGCGGAAATTAATCTCCGAGTTTACGAATTTCCTATCACGGTTCTACAATTGTAATTCTGCAATCTGCGAACACACCCCCGTCAGGTTTAAATAGGGCATAGTCGAAGCCCCCTATGTTGCGATGCCTAAGGTAGAGATCAATATCCCGGAACACCTGGAGATGCAGATCGCGCAGCTCGTCGAGAAAGGCGAGTTCCTCAACCGCGAGGAAGCCATCGAGGACCTCCTGTCGACCGGGCTCAAGGCGTACAAAACCTCCGGACCACAGGACGAAGACGAGGAGCCAGGGTTCGAAGAAGACGGCATGATGGGCCACGACGACGAGTACGTCTTCTGAAAATACGGGCGTGAGCGTCTGGTATCCCTTCTCAAGCAATTCTTATGGACGTGCCACCGCATACTATAGCTATGCACAAAGACGAGCTTCTCGAGCTACACGAGCAGATGGTGACGATCATGGAGTACTTCCGCGACGACATGGACTCGGTCGACCCGGACCTGTTCGACGCGTATCAGGAACTCGACGTGCGGCCATCGGACGTACACAAGTCAAAAAGCGAGCACAAACACGCCGTGTTCGTGCTCGGGAACTCCCTGGCGACGGCGATGAGCGAAGACGAGTTCTCGGACGCGGGCCGGGTCAGCAAGCGAATGAAGGAACTGGCCGAGGACGCCGAGCGGAAACTGTAAGCACGACGCTATCGAGTCGCAGTCTCTCTCGTCTTTATCTCGATCTGTCTTCCCTTGGTTACGATCGCTCTCCCCCTTGGTTACGACCGCTCCCCGTCGAGTTCGGTGAACAGCTCCGGGTCCGTCTTGAATTTCAGGACGTTGTGGACGACTGAGTTCCGGATGTTCTGAATCACGTCGCCGTGGTCCTTGTAGAAGTCGTGTATCCAGCGGGATTCGGCCGTCCGACTCGGGAACATCATCACTGACTTCCACTGATATTCGCCGTCGGAGAGGAAGTAAAACAGCGTGTGTCGGTCGTTGCGGATGGCGACCATCGCGTCGTGCCAGGAGTCGGCGAAATGCTCGGGGTTGAACTTGAACTCGAACAGCGCGAAATTGAACAGTTCCTCGTTCGGGACGATTGTCTCCCGGAAGACGCCCGCGTCACGCATCTCCCGGATCGATTCGCTGACCGTCACATGGGACACGTCGATGCCGTACTCGGACTCCAGCAAGTCCGCAAGCTCGCGGGACGACCGCTGTGGGTCCGCCGAGAGTTCGCGCAGAATGTACATGTCCCGCTCGCTGAACTCCCAGTCCGGGGGGTCGTCGGTCATGCTACAGTCGCCCTCCACTTGTGGGTGAAAGAGCGGGTAGTCGTGGTTCCGGTCGATGCTCGGTCCGGTGTGAGATGGATCGTAGCTGGCATCTGTCTTTCCGGTGGTGGCCGGGTGGACCAGTCCTGACGCTGGTCACAGCAATCAGTTTACTGACCCGTGAACTCCGGGTCACGTTTCTCGACGAACGCGGTTGCGCCCTCCTCGTGGTCGTCGGTCGTGAAAGCGACGCCCTGTGCGGTGGCTTCGTTTTCGAGTGCCTGTTCCAGCGAACTGTCCAGACTCCGGTTGACCAGCCGCTTGGCGTGGCCGAGCGCGACCGTCGGTCCAGCGGCGATGTCCGTGACGAGTTCCGAAAACTCCGATTCGAACGTCTCCGCGTCGAACACCCGGGTAAACAGCCCGAGTTTTCCGGCCGCCTCGGCGTCCAGCAGTTCGCCGGTAAACAGCAGTTCCTTGGCCTTGTTCGGGCCGACGATTCGCGGAAGGAAATAGGAGACGCCGGAGTCACTCGCCAGTCCGACCTGGCGGAAGCCGAAGCCGATCTGGCCGGCAGTGCTCGCGACCTGTATATCACAGGCCAGCGCGAGACCGGCACCGGCACCGAAGGCGGGGCCGTCGATTTTTGCGACGACCGGGAGGGGGCAGCTGTGGACGGTCCGGATCGCTTCGTGGAGCGACGAGACCACCAGTTCGACTTGTGCGGCCGGTGGTCGGTCGTGCTTCACTCCCTGTAGCATTGCATTGATGTCCCCGCCGGCACAGAACGCCGGTCCCGCGCCCTCCAGTACGACACACCGGGCGTCGCTGTCGGTCACCGATTCGAACTGGGCAGTGAGTGCTTCGGCCAACTCCGCCGACAGAGCGTTTCGCGACTCCGGCTGGTTCAGCGTCACTGTGGCAATCCCGTCGTCGACAGACAGCGTCACTGTCGCATCTTCCATGTGGTGGCTCTCGACCGGCGGAAAGATAACAGTGGTGTCCGTCAGCGCCTGCCAGACCAACATCGTTGGGCAGTACCTTTTGCCCGGGCTAGTCCGTGTACTAGGTATGCGCCTGCACTGGCATCGCCGTGACCTCCGGGCGACGGACAACGCCGGCCTCGCCGCGGCGACCCCGTCCGACCCCGTTGTCCCGGTGTTCGTCTTCGACAGGGACGTTCTTGACCACGCCGGCCCGCCCCGGGTCGCGTTCATGCTGGACGCGCTCGACAGTTTGCGCGAGTGGTACCGCGACCGCGGCAGTGACCTCGTCGTCGCCGAAGGCGACCCCACGGCCGTCCTGCCGGACCTCGCAGCCGAGTACGGCGCGGAAAAAGTCACCTGGGGCAAAGACTACTCCGGGCTCGCACGAGAGCGCGACGCCGCCGTCCGGCAGGCGCTGGACGACGCGGACGTGGCGCGCGAGGCGGTCCAGAACGCCGTGTTGCACGAACCGGGCGAGATTACGACGAACGACGGCGACCCCTACAGCGTCTTCACCTACTTCGGCCGGAAGTGGCACGACCGAGAGAAAGCGACTCCCTACGAACCCCCGCCAGCCGACGAACTGGCTGATGTCGACGGCGACGCGCTCCCGACACTGGCCGACCTCGGCTTCGATGAGCCAGAGGCGGACGTGCCTGCGGCGGGGACCGACGAAGCGCGGGCCCTGCTCGATGACTTCCTCGCGGAGAACGTCTACGAGTACGAGGAGCGCCGGGACTTTCCGGCCGACGAGTGCACCTCGCGGCTCTCGGCTCACCTGAAATTCGGGACCATCGGCATCCGCGAAGTGTACGACCGCACCGAGGACGCCAAAGAGGGGACTGGCGGTGACCGACGGGAGTCAGTCCGGGAGTTCCAGTCCCAGCTAGCCTGGCGGGAGTTCTACACGCAGGTACTGTTCGCCCACCCGCACGTCGTCAGTTCGAACTACAAGTCCTACGAGAACCCTATCGAGTGGGAAAACGACGAAGAGCTGTTGCAGGCCTGGAAGGACGGCGAGACGGGCTATCCCATCGTCGACGCCGGCATGCGACAGCTCCGGGAAGAGGCGTACATGCACAACCGCGTCCGGATGATCGTCGCCTCCTTTCTCACCAAGGACCTGCTCATCGACTGGCGGCACGGCTACGAGTGGTTCCGGGAGAAACTGGTCGACCACGACACGGCCAACGACAACGGCGGCTGGCAGTGGGCGGCCTCCACAGGGACCGACGCTCAGCCCTACTTCCGTATTTTCAATCCGATGACACAGGGCGAAGACTACGACCCGGACGCCGAGTACATCAAGGAGTACGTCCCGGAACTGCGGGATGCCGCGCCGGAAATTATCCACGACTGGAACGACTGCTCGCTCACGCAGCGGCGCAATGCCGCGCCGGAGTATCCGGACCCGGTTGTCAAGCACAGCGACCGTCGCGAGCAGGCGCTGGCGATGTTCGAGCGGGCCAGGGGTGACGACTAGGATGGGAACATTCTGCTGTGCTGGACTCTTCTGAACACTTACACCAGCGCCGGAGCCGAGATGTGGCAGTGCAACAACGGACAGTTACGGTCCCGTCCCGCTGTCCTTGTAGAGTGATACCAAATGCCTCCTAAACGTTTAACAGGCAGCCGCGCGACACGTATTGATGGAGGCGTTTTCATATGCCCGAACATTCCAATCCCGAACTGCCACCGCTCCCGTACGACTACGACGCGCTGGAGCCACACATCTCCGAGCAGGTGCTCACCTGGCACCACGACACCCACCATCAGGGGTACGTAAACGGCCTCGAATCGGCCGAGGAGACGCTCGCCGAGAACCGCGAATCCGGTGACTTCGGTTCGAGCGCGGCCGCGATGGGCAACGTCACCCACAACGGCTGTGGACACTATCTCCACACGCTGTTCTGGGAGAACATGGATCCCAACGGCGGCGGCGAGCCGGAAGGCGAACTCCTCGACCGCATCGAGGAGGACTTCGGGTCCTACGAAGGCTGGAAGGGCGAGTTCGAAGCCGCCGCATCAGCCGCCGGCGGCTGGGCGCTGCTCGTGTACGACCCCGTTGCCAAGCAACTGCGCAACGTGCCGGTCGACAAACACGACCAGGGCGCGCTCTGGGGCTCCCATCCAATCCTCGCGCTCGACGTCTGGGAGCACTCCTACTACTACGACTACGGCCCCGCTCGCGGCGACTTCATCGACGCCTTCTTCGAGGTTGTCGACTGGGACAAGGCCGCTGAAGAGTACGACAAGGTCGTCGGCCGCGTCGAATAAGGGGCGACACTCGACGTTTTTTCGCGGATGTGTTGAGAGTCCGAGTGACGTCTGTGCCGATAGCGGTTTCTCCGGCGTTAATATCTAACGCCGCCGACAAAAAATATCGGCGTGACTGGAGCAGACTACGGAACAGCAAGGTTACGGGAGGATATAGTTTTATAAGATGTGAATCAGTGGTAAGTGGTATGAGTCGCGATACCAATCGGCGAGCGTTCATGAAGCGCACTGGGGCGATAGGCACCGTGGGTCTGCTTGGTGGGTTGGCAGGCTGTTCAACCGAACAGACTGACGGTGGCGGCGGCGACGGCGGTGATGGTGGGATGACCGGTACCGGGACCGACTCGGGTGGCGACAGCGGCCCGGAATCGCCGGACGTGCTGATGGTCGTCGGCTATCCACAGAGCGGTGTGCAACTGTTCAAGGACTTCTACGCCGACTACGGCGACGACGCTGCTGACATCCTCGTCACCGACGGACTGCAGGACGGCGAGCTACCGAGTAACGTCGGCGACGATATGTCGAACGTCCGCGGCACGGCCCCGTCGGCGGCCGGTCCCGGAGTCGATACGTTCACGGAGCAGTTCACCTCCGAGTTCGACTACGACGAGGCCGGCGTGTTCACATCACAGGCCTACGATGCGACAGCGGTCCAGATTCTCGCCAACCTGCTGGCCGGGGAAAACGACGGACAGGCCGTCCGAGATCATATGCGTGTCGTCGCCAATCCGGGCGGCGACACGTACGGCCCCTCCGAACTGCCAGCGGCCGTCGAAGCGGCCGCCGCGGGCGAGAACATTCAGTACGAGGGGGCTTCGAGCGCGGTCGACTTCGACGAAAACGGGGACATGGCCTCGGCGCAGTACCAAGTCTTCGGCTTTCAGGACGGTGGGGGCGTCGATACGCTCAACACCGTCGACTTCGACGCGGGCGACGACATCCCGCAGCCGGAACCGAACGGCTCCGGGAGCGACCCCGGACGAACGGTCCGGTTCGGTGTGCTGATGCCCGAGACCGGCGATCTCGGGCCGCTCGGCAGGCCGATCCGCGACGGGGCGATCCTCCCGGCCCTGCAACTCGAAGGCGAGGTCGACTTCGAGTTCGATTACCAGGTCGGTGACACCCAGACCCAGGCACAGGCGGGCATCGACGCGGCCAACTCCCTCGTCAGCGATGGATATCCGTCGATTACCGGAGCGGCCAGCTCCGAAACGTCGATACAGGTCGCCAGAAATGTGCTCGTCGACAGTGGTGTCGTCGGCTGTTCGCCAGCGTCCACGTCGCCGACGATTACCGACCTCGAAGACAACGACTACATGTTCCGCACCCCGCCCAGCGACGCGCTGCAGGGACAGGTTCTGGCGCAAGTCGGTGTGGACGAGCTCGGTGCCGCAACCGCATCGACGCTGTACGTGAACAACAGCTACGGCCAGGCACTGCAGGAGGCGTTCGCCGGCGCGTTCGAAGCAGAAGGCGGGACCATCGTCAACCAGGTCGGCTTCGAGCAACAGCAGTCCTCCTACACGTCCGAAATCAACAGCGCGATGAACCAGTAACGGGGCCGCAACCGCTGTCCCGTTTTATCCGCCGAGGAAGTCCTGTCGCACCTGCTCGTCGTTGAGGAGAACCGTCCCCTCGTCCTCGTAGCGGTTCTGTCCCTGGACGAGGACGTAGCCCCGGTCACACCGCCGGAGCGCTTCCTTGGCGTTTTGCTCGACCATCAGAATCGCCGTCCCGTCGTCGTTAATGCGGTCGATACGGTCGAACATATCGTCGACGAGGTCCGGGGCCAGCCCGGCGGAAGGCTCGTCGAGCAACAGCAGGTCAGGGTCGAGCATCAGCGCCCGCCCCATGGCGAGCATCTGCTGTTGGCCGCCCGACAGCGTCCCAGCCGACTGGTCGGACCGCTCCCGAAGAATGGGGAACCGCTCGTACACGTCCTCGATGCGGTCTTCTGGGACTTCATCGAGGATGTACGCGCCCATTTCGAGGTTCTCGCGCACGCTCAGCGAGCCGAACACGTTGCCGGTCTGGGGGACGTAGCTGATTCCCTCGTAAATGATTTCGTCGGGATTGCGCCGGCTGATGTCGGTCCCGTCGAAGATGACGTCCCCGCCCATGTACGTCGTCAGGCCGAAGACGGATTTCATCACCGTCGACTTGCCGGCTCCGTTCGGGCCGACAATGACGACGTACTCGCCGTCCGCAACGTCCATGTGGACGTCGCTGAGGACCTGCAGGTCGCCGTAGCCTGCATCGAGGTTCCGGATGGCGAGGAGTCGCTCGGCTGGGTCAGGGAGCGTGACAGCCTCGGACTCCGTCGCGCGCTGGCTCATACGTCACCTCCCAGATACGCCTCCAGTACCCGCTCGTCCGACGTGATAGTCTCGGCGTCCCCTTCGGCGAGGACGCTCCCCTGGTGCATGACGATGATGTGTTCGCAGTTGTTCATGATGACGTCCATGTCGTGTTCGACGAGCAGGAAGGTCAGCCCCTGCTCCCGGCGGAGTTCGTGAATCCGCTCCAGCAGTTTCTCCTCCAGCGTCGGGTTGACGCCGGCCAGCGGCTCGTCCAGCAGAATCATCTCGGGGTCGGTCATCAGGACCCGCGCCATCTCCAGCAGTTTCCGCTGACCACCGGAGAGATTGCCGGCGTTCTCGTGGGCGAGGTGGTCGATCTCGAAGAACTCCAGCGTCTCCCACGCGCGGTCCCGGACGGCCGCCTCGTCCTTGATTACGTCCCCGCGCAGTCCCGGCGTCACCGAGCGAACGACGGATTCTCCGACTTGTCCACCCGGTGCGAGCATCACGTTCTCCAGGACCGTCATCTCGGACAGTTCACGGGCGATCTGGAACGTCCGGACCAGTCCCTGGTTTGCGAGTGTGTACGGCGGGAGCCCGGTAATGTTCTGGCCGTCGAAGGTGACCCGGCCACCAGTTGGCTCGTGAATGCCGGTGATACAGTTGAACGTCGTCGACTTGCCGGCCCCGTTCGGGCCGATGAGGCCGGTGAGCGACCCCTCTGCCACGGAGAACGTCGCCCCGTCGACCGCGACGACGCCGCCGAACTCCTTGCGGAGGCCGTCGACTACGAGCAGGGGAGAGTCAATAGCGTCGCTCGTGACGGCCGTTTCCCGTTGCTCTGCGACGTCGGGCTCACTCATCGGCCTCACCTCCGGACCCGGACTGCGGTCTGTCCAGACTCACGCTCGTTGCGGGTTCGTTCCGGTGGCCGAGCAGCCCATCTGGCTGGTTCTGGATGATGTATATCAGGACGACGCCGATGAGCACGAACCGGAGCGTGCTGACGTTGCTAATGGTGTATGCGAGGAGGGGGAGCGGGTCAAGTGACGCGAACCCGGCGACCGCGTCGACGATGTTGCCGGGTGCGCGAGTGCCGCCCAGCGAGACGTTCTCCCCCAGCCGCGCCGGCAGATAGAACAGCAGTCCGGAGAACGTCGCCGCCCCGACGATACTGCCGGTGTTGGACCCGGAGCCGCCGATGATGAGGGCCGCGAACACGTAGAACGTGATCGTCGGTCTGAACTGCTGGGGGCTGACGTAGCCCGCCTGTCCGCGGAACAGGACGCCGGCCAGCCCCATCAGCGCGCAGCCAATCATGAACGTCTTGATTTTGAACTGGCGGGTATCCTTGCCGAGTGACTGAGTCACGGTTTCGTCCTCGCGGATCGCCTTCAGCACGCGACCGAACGGCGAGTTCGTGATGCGGGCGAGCACCCAGTAGCTCCCGGCCACGACTAGCAGGAGGAGTATTCCGTACGTGAGATTCGCCAGGTTCGGCCCGGAGACGCCGACGCCCTCCGCGGCGGTTACGATCGGCTGCCCGACGCCGTTGATGAGCGTCGCCGCCACGTCGTTCGCGGACTTGAACGAGATGCCGGTCGCGCCGCCGGTGCCGACCGGCACCCCGAACAGTGAGAACTCGGCGAGGCCGCTCCAGTTGACGACAAGTCGGATTATCTCCGAGAACGCGACTGTCACGATAGCGAGGTAGTCCGCTTTCAGTCTGAGCGCCGGGAGCGCCGCAAGACCGCCGACGATAGCGGCCATAACCATACCGCCGATGAGGCCGACCCACAGCGGGAGGCCGAGCCCAGGGACCGCCCCGGCGGCCGGGTCAGTTGGCGCAGTGAGAATCGCCGTGGTGTACGCGCCGACGGCCATGAACCCCGCAATGCCGATGTTGAACAGGCCAGTGTACCCCCACTGGAGATTCAGTGCCAGCGCGAGGATTGCGTAGCCGCCGATGAGTACGGTCACGCTGCCGATGAAGCCGGCGGCGAGGTTCGCCCAGTTCGCCCCGCCGACAGCGATTGCCAGCACGAGCATAACGGCCCAGATACTGGCGATGAAGCCGACGACCAGCCCCACGTCCGGGAGCGCGTCCAGACGGTCTCGAACAGTGTCAACAGTACTCATGCTGTCGACACCCCCCCGAAGATGCCGGACGGGCGCAACAACAGGACGACGATGAGCACCAGGAACGCGGAGGCCCGCGTCAGCCCGGACGGCAGCCAGATCAGGGCCAGGCTATCGACCAGCCCGATGAGGATCCCACCGGCCATCGCCCCGTATATCGAGCCGATACCGCCGACGATGACAGCGGCGAAGATGAGCAGGAGCAGAATCCAGCCGAAGTTGAACGATATCGTGCCGCTTTCCAGCACGAGCAGGTAGCCACCGATGCCCGCCAGACCGCCACCGAGAATCCAGGTGAGCCGGATCACGCGCTCGGTCGGAATCCCGGTCACGCGTGCGAGGTCCTCGTTGTCGGCCATCGCCCGCATCGCTTTGCCGAGCTTCGTCCGCTGTAGCAGCAGGTGGACGCCGAGCATCAACAGGAGCGACACCACCAGGAGGGTGATTTCGTTGTCGGTGACCGAGATCATCGAGAACACCGTCACTCGGAGCCCGCCGCTTGCGACCCCGCTGGTCTGTGTTCCAAAGACGAACGCGATGAGGTATCGCAATGCGAGTGCGACACCGATTGACGCGATCAGCAAGGAGATGTTGTCCGTATCGCGCATGGGGCGATAGGTGAGTCGGTCGATGAGTAACACGATACCGATTGACCCGACCCCGGCGACGACGAGACCGAGAAGCACCGGAACGAACGTCGAAACGGTACTCAACTGCCGTCCAGAGTTGAGCATGAATAGTTCTGCGATCGGGGCACCGGTCCCGAGACCGGCGGTGATGTACGCGGCGACCCACCCCAGGAACGCCCCCACCGTCACTGTGTCCCCGTGTGCGAAGTTGGCGAAGTCGAGGATGCTGTACGTCATCGACAGGCCGATTCCGGCGAGGCCGACCGCCAGTCCGACGAGCAGTCCGTCCACCACCATCGAGAGCAACGAGCCCACGGTGAGGGACCCCCCCAGTAACCTGGTCCCGAGGAAGAACACGGTTGTCCCAGCGAGCTTTGCAACTAAATCCAGCAAGAGGAAGCCACTTACGGCGGCCACCACCGCTGCCCCCGGCCGGTCACCCATCACCACGCGGCCGTCTCTTGCGAACTCAGCAATTCCCATAGGTTACCGTTCGTTGGACCCTCCTGTCTAAATAACCCACCGGAAATTCGTGCGAAATAACCGTGTAGAAGCCAGGACACCGCTGTCAAAACAGGAATCGCCCCCTCCCATGGTCGCGTGTCAAGCGAGAGATTAGTGATACCACGGTACAGACTGGCGAATAGAGCCACTTCGAACCCAGCGCGGATCATGAATTCGAGCGCCCGCAGAGCGCGCGCCACCAGTTTCGGTCACCACCGCTTCGAGTCGTACCCGTACCGAGAAATCACCGGACACCGGCAGGATACTGGCTGAGAACGGTGCTATTCACAGCGCTTTTATGCGGTCCATCGATGATATACGACAGATGGTACGCCTGGTCGTCGCCAGTCTCGTGCTGGTTCTCCTGCTGGGGAGCGGTGCCGCGCCGCTGGCGATGTCACAGCCGGCCGACGAGAGCGTCGGCGTCCAGACGCCCGACAGGTTCGACCGGACGACGTTCCAGGTCACGCTGTATCAGAACGGGTCAGCCGAGTGGGCAATCGTCCACAGGACCCCGCTCGAAAACGACACCGACCAACAGCAGTTCGAGGAGTTCGCCGAGGCGTTCGAGCAGACGGAGCAACCGCTGTACCAGAATTTCGTCGAGCAGTCGACGCTGCTGACACAGTACGGGACGAACGTGACTGGCCGGAACATGAGTGCGACCAACTACGACCGGTCGGCATCGGTCGACCCGCTCCAGAACACCGGCACGGTTCGGATGTCGTTCCGCTGGCATAACTTCGCTGTCGTCGAGGGCGACTCCATCGTGGTCAGCGACGTGTTCGACGGCGGGTTCTACATCGGGTCGAGCCAGTCGTTCGTCTTCGAGCGCGGCCCCGAACTGGCATTCGTCAATGTCAAGCCGGAACCTGACTCACAGAGTACCCCGGACTCGCTCAAAAACAGCGAGAGCGTTACGTGGAACGGCGAGCAGTCGTTCAACGACCGCCGGCCCTACGTGGAACTGCAACCGCGCGAAACCGGGCAGAGCGCTGGTACTGAGCAGCGCACCACGGCTGGCGGTGATACACCTTCCGAGGCCGCCGGCGGGCCATCGTGGATGCTCCCGGCCGCCATCGTCGGTCTCATTGTCGTCGCCGGTGGCGTGGCCGCGTGGCGGTCCGGCGCGCTGGGACAGGTCCTGGGAACCGACAATGACGAACCACCCGCTGCGTCACCGTCGGCCGCTACGGACACGGAGCAGTCGTCGACGGCTCCGCCGGGCGATGCGGCGGCCACCGACACACCAGACGAACCGGCCGTCCCCGACGAGGAACTGCTCACCGACAGCGACCGCGTCCGCAAACTGCTTGAGGAAAACGGCGGCCGAATGAAACAGGTCGACATCGTCGACAGCACCGACTGGTCGAAGTCGAAGGTGAGCATGCTCCTCTCGGACATGGAGGACGACGGCGACATCTCGAAGCTCAGAGTCGGCCGCGAGAACATCATCAGCCTCGCCGGTCAGGAGCCCGACGCCGCTGGCTCGCCGTTCGACGACGAGTGAGACTGCCGGCTGTACGTCTGTACAGAACTCTGCCACTGTGAATACCGTGCCATAGTTACAGCCAACAGTATGAGGAACCAACACAGGGCGGGGCCGAAACGCAATGATTATACGTATCTCCTCGCTACGAATTTGTGTACGCTCCGTTGGTGTAGTCCGGCCAATCATATCACCCTCTCACGGTGATGACTAGGGTTCAAATCCCTGACGGAGCATTTCTCTGCGATTCGACGGATACACAGTTACCACGTTCTGTGACCGACAGTATTTGTGTCTCCCAGTCCAACCGGGCGGTATGCGCGTCGCGGTAGTCACCGTCGGAGACGAACTGCTCAGTGGCGAGACGGTCAACACGAACGCCGCGTGGCTGGGACAACAGCTCGCGCAGCGTGGCGTCACTGTCGGCCGCACGACGGTCGTCCCCGACGAGATATCGGATATCGCCCGCGTGGTCAACGAGTACCACGCGGAGTTCGACGCCGTCATCGTCACCGGCGGCCTTGGACCGACGCACGACGACAAAACCATCGAAGCCGTCGCCGCGGCGTTCGGCCGGGACGTCGTCGAGAGCGAGGACGCCATCGCGTGGCTGGAGGAACATGGCGGCTACACGCGCGAGGACCTGACCGACGGAACCGGCGAGGTGCCAGAGGGGTCCCGTGTCCTGCCAAACCACGAGGGCGTCGCGCCCGGCTGTGTCGTCGAGAGCTGTTACGTCTTACCGGGCGTGCCGGCCGAGATGAAGCGGATGTTCGAGGAGATTGCGGGTGAGTTCGCCGGCGAGCAGCGGTACGTTCGCACCGTCGACGCCGATGAGCCCGAGAGCGCGCTGCTGGATCGACTGGCGGAGGTACAGGAGCAGTTCCCGGTCAAGGTCGGAAGCTATCCCGGCGACCACGTAACCGTCCGGTTCGAGGGAACAGAGGAGGAGCTAGTCGAGGACGCGGCCGCGTGGTTCGGCGAACGCGTCGAGTCACCGACGGCGGAGTGACTACCGGTAGAGGTGGTTCAGCCAGAGAAACGTCAGGAGCAGGCCACCGAGCGTGATGACCGCGCCGGACGCGTTGATGATCCCTGTCTGAACGCCGCTCTGGAGTAGGACTGACATAGCTGTGCGTTCTTCGTGGGGTGGCTTGAAAGGCACGCTCCCGGGCCCCTTTTGCCGCGGGGTCGCCAAGAGGAAGCGAATGCGACGAATCGGTGTCGTGGTCAACCCCATCGCCGGGATGGGCGGCCGCGTCGGCCTCAAGGGCACTGACGGGAAAGTCGCGGAGGCGCGCCGCCGCGGCGCGGAGCAACGCGCACCGGATCGCGCACGGACTGCGCTGGAATCACTCGCCGAGGTGGAGACGGACGTGGAACTGCTCACGTACGGCGACCCGATGGGAGAGGGTATCGCTCGTGAGGCAGGGTTCGATCCGACGGTCGTCGGCGCTCCGGCGAGCGCTGACGAGACGACGAGCGAGGACACCCGACATGCGGTCCGGGCGTTCGTCGAGGCGGACGTGGACGCGATCCTGTTCGTCGGGGGCGACGGCACGGCCGTCGACGTAGCAACGACGCTTGACGACCTGGACGCGGACATTCCGATCCTTGGCGTCCCGGCCGGCGTCAAGGTGTACTCCTCCGTGTTCGGCGTGTCGCCGCGCGCGGCCGGGCGCATTGTGGCCCGCTTCTCCGAGACGGAGCGTGCGGAGGTCAACGATATCGACGAGGACGCCTTCAGAGGCGGGGAAGTGGTCACTGAACTCCGGGCTGTCGCGACGGTCCCCGTTGCCGACCAGCGCCAGTCGGCCAAGCAGTTGGGCGGCGGCAGCGTCGAGTCCCTCGCCGAGAGTCTGGCCAACGCCGTCGAAACGGGCGTCACGTACGTCCTTGGTCCGGGGAGCACTGTCGGCGCTATCAAGGAACAGCTCGGGTTCGACGGGACGACGCTCGGCGTGGACGTGTGGCGCGACGGAGAGGTGCTTGCCCGTGACGCCGCCGAGTCAGACATTCTCGACGCCCTCGGCGACCGAAACGTCATCGTGGTTTCGCCCATCGGTGGGCAGGGGTTCGTGTTCGGCCGGGGGAATCAGCAACTGTCACCGGCGGTCATCAGGCAGTGTGACCTCGAAGTCGTCGCCTCGCGGCGGAAACTGGACGGTATCGGGACGCTCCGGGTCGACACCGGTGACTCGGACCTCGACGAGGAACTGCGCGGCTGGCTGCGGGTCCGCATCGGCCGTCACGAGCGCCGACTCGTCGAAGTCGTCTAATCTGTATGGGCCTCCCCAGCCGAGAGACGTAAGCCATGATATATCGGCTCCGGTATTTTATCATGTATAGTCAAGATTAAGGTATCTCACGCCCCACAAAGGACATATGGAAACTCGGAAAGTCCAGCGATTGGGGCCGTCGACGCTCGCGATGACGTTGCCGGCGGAGTGGGCCAGTGCGCACGACGTCGAAAAGGGCGACGAGGTGTCGCTACGGATGGGCGGCAAAGGCACGCTGACAGTCATGCCCGAGTCCGTCCAGACCGAGGAATCAGAGGCTATCATCCACGCAGAGAACCTCGATGCCGCGTCTGTCGAGCGGGCCATCGTCGCCCAGTACGTGCTCGGACGGCGCGTCATCCACGTCGAAGCCCCGGAAGGCGAGACGCTGGAATCCTCTCACATTAACGCCGTCTACAACGCCGAAACCCAACTGATGGGCCTCGGCGTCATCGAGGAGACGCCGGACAGAATCGCGATTCGCTGCTCCGTCGACCCGGAGGACTTCACGCTCAACAACCTCCTCGAACGGCTGGAATCCACCGGCTCGACAATGCGAAACGAGGCGGTGAAATCCCTCGCCCACGGCAACCCCGACCTCGCTCAGCGGGCGCTCAACCGCGAGCGACAGGCCAACAAGATATTCGTCCTGCTGCTACGGCTCATCTTCACGGCCTACCAGAACCCCAACCTCGCGCGGGCTATCGGCCTCAACGACGGTTTCCCGCTCATCGGCTACCGCTCGATTGCGAAGAACCTCGAACTGACGGCGGACAACGCCGAGGACATCGCCGAGATCGCGCTAGAGACCGACGATCACTCGCTCAACGTCGACAGCTCGACGATGCGTCGCATCCGCGAGTTCACCGACCAGGTCAACGACATCACCGAACTTGCGGTCCAGGCGGCCGTCGACCGTAACTACGACACCGCGATCCAGGTCCGAGAGCTGTACAAGGACATCGGCGACAAGGAACACGAGATCCTCGATGACCTGCCGGAGATGGACAACGAGGCGCTGCTGGAAGTGCGTGAAGTGCTCGTCAGCCTCCAGCAGACCGCCGAGTTCGCGGTCCGGAGCGCCGAGATTGCGACGAACCTCGCGCTCAACGAGGAGTCCGAGCACACGACCATCGAGTGAGCACCGGCCACCGCCGACTCCCAGTTTCGGGTCATAGCGACAGCCCGGTTTTGACAATTCGTCGCCGCCCGCAATATCAGGTTCACTACAACGACAGGGAGTTGTGAAAAACGCGTGTCTCTTTGGGCTTCGAGTCGTAGTCCTCGTATGAAGCGCACTGTCGACCAATCGACTGCCGTTCACGTCGCAGTCAGAGAGGCCGTCGCGACGCTCGAGGACTGTCACCCTACCCAACTCGGGAGCCTCAGCCTAGTCGTCGACGGTGAACGACTGGACGCGGTGCTGGACGCCCCGCCAGAGGAGTTGCCGATGTTGTTCCAGTACTGTGGCTACACGGTATCAGTCGATGACACGGGGACGCTCTGTGTCGAGAACTGAGGGATAGTAAACTGGCAGTGCTGGCTACCCGAGCAGGCCGCCGTCGTCGGTTTCGGTCTCAGTCGCTGTCTCCGTCGGCGTCGCGGTTTCCGATTCTGTCTCCGTCTCGGTTGGCGTTGCGGTTTCCGTCTCAGACTCGCCGCCACCCAGTAGCCCGTCATCCGTCTCGGTCTCCGTCGGTGTCGGCGTCGGGGTTTCAGTTTCCTCGTCGCCGTCCGGTGACTCGTCGGCCGACCCGTTGTCGGGCTCAGCGCTCG
The DNA here is from genome assembly GCF_000223905.1 of Haloarcula hispanica ATCC 33960. NCBI lineage: Archaea > Methanobacteriati > Methanobacteriota > Halobacteria > Halobacteriales > Haloarculaceae > Haloarcula > Haloarcula hispanica. The sequence goes on along the minus strand of NC_015948.1, from coordinate 1,395,280 downwards.
TTCCGTTGCCGGTCGGGTACTGCGCTTTGTTGCCGAAGATATCCGTCTGGATCTCCTGTTGGTAATCGATAGCGTCCAGATCGACCCGGAACTGCTCCCCGCCGCCCTCCAGCACGAGGTAGAAATCGATGTAGAGGTCCGTCCGCTGGTTTCGCTGGAGGTGGGTCACCCACCAGCGGTCGAGGTTCCCGTTCTGGATAGCGGTGTTCGCTTCGAGTGTCGTCTCCTGGCCGGGGCTGAGGACGTAGCCACGGTCAGTCTCGCCCTCGCCGACGGTCACGTCGTTCATCCGGATGGTGTAACCGACTTTGGTGATCGTGTAGGGGTACGGCTTGGGGTTGTACACGTCGAACGCGAGGTTCAGCGGCGTCTCGGACTGGGTGAGGTTCTCCTGGTCCCACGCGCCGCGGGTCTCGTTGATGTAGATGACGGGGTCCGAGACAAGCGGCTGGTCCGCCTCGACGGGGCGCGTCTCGGTGGAGTTGAACTGGCTGAGGAGGTCCGTCTCGATGGTCCGCTCCTGGCTGAACGACACTGACCGGCCCCCGAGCGTTGAGGAGGTGACGGTAGCGTCGATACCGACCGTCGTCGTCTCGCCGTTGTCGATGTGGGTGACCCACCACGGCGGGATACGGTCGTTTTGCATCTCGGTGCTGAACGCGAGCGTCGAGTTGCCGGTCCCGAGGCCGATGCCCTGCCTGTCGCCCTGTGCCATCTCCACGCCGTTCATCGAGATGGTGTAATTGAGTCCGACACCGCCCAGCTGGACACCGACTGGGTTGGGGTTGGTCACGGTCAGGTTCGTCGCCACAGTAGTCGTATGGTTCGAGACACCTGCGAAGTGATTGTCCACCGACGCGACACTGGGCGTGCCCAGGACGCCGAGTGCGACGCTGCCCCCCGCGACAGCAGCGACTGCGACAACCAGCACGCCAACTATTTTCAACCGACCCATAGTTGCACATCCATCTCCCATGGGGAGGTATATGTCCTGTGGCCCCAGCCCGAATGAACTAAGTGGGCAACACCGAAAGCGTCGTACATGAGTTCCAAGGCGTCCAAAAGCGACATGGGGACGGGCCTGGCCCTGCTGTTCGGACTCGTCTCGGTCGGCGCGGCCGTAGTCACAGCAACCAACAGCTACAACTACGCGATTCTGCACGCACAGGAGCTTGAGACCGGCAATCTGCTCGTGACGTCCGGCGGCGCGTTCGGGCTCGCAATGCTGGCCGCGGCTGTGGCTATCGTGGCGATTCACGCCTACGACGCCTGACGCCTGGTATCAGCGGAGAGACTGTGAAGGGAACCGTTAAAAACGCTGAGACCCATTCTCTAGTATGGCCGATTACAGCGAGGAAGACCGACGCATTCTCGAATATCTCCGGGACAGCGTCTCGCGTGGAGAGAGCTACTTCCGCGCGAAGAACATCGCTGAGCAGCTCGGCCTCTCGTCGAAGCAAGTGGGAGCGCGGCTGCCACGCTTAGCTGAGGAGGCCGACGAAGTCGAGATCGAGAAGTGGGGACGGGCACGGTCGACGACGTGGCGCGTCACGCCGACCGGATAGCCGCTGCCGGGTTTTACGCACTGCGACAATCGGTGGATTCATCGGCCAGTAGTCCCGAGTACCTTCCATGACTGTCCGGGCCGAGCGAACGATGACTGTGCCGGCCACACCGGAGCGTGTCTGGGAATTCATCACTGACCCGGATAAACGGGCCCGGCCGATCAGCGTCGTCACAGACTGGGAAGTCATCGACGACACACACGCGAACTGGTCGATAGAACTCCCGATTCCGGTTGTCAGCCAGACGATGACGGTGAAAACCGAGGACGTCGAACAGCGCCGCCCGGAGTACGCCCGCTTCATCGGTCGCTCGAAAGTGATGACCGTCCAGGGCGAACACGAACTCGAAGAGACGGCCGACGGCGGCACGAAACTGACCAACCGGTTCATCGTCGACGGCAAGCTCCCGGGCGTCGAGCGGTTCTTCAAGCGGAACCTCGACGACGAGATGCAGAACCTCGAACAGGCGCTGCGGGACGACCTCGAAGTCGAAGCATGAGACTCACGCTTGCCCAGATAGACGTGTCGTCGGACGCGGTGGCAGAGAACGTCGGCCGCGCAACCACCGCCATCAAGGACGCGGCCGCGGACGGCGCGGACCTCGTCGTGCTCCCGGAACTGTTCAACGTCGGCTACTTCGCGTTCGACCGCTACGCCCGCGAAGCAGAGGGGCTGGAGGGCGAGACACTCACCCGAATCCGCGGCGTCGCCGCGGACAACGACGTGGCGGTGCTCGCCGGAAGTATCGTCGAGGACCTCGAAGCCAGCGCCGATAGCGGCTTCGACACGCCGGCTCCGGAGGGGATGGCGAACACCGCCGTGTTCTTCGACCGCGACGGGGAACGACAGGCGGTGTACCGCAAACATCACCTGTTCGGCTACGACTCGGCGGAGTCCCAACTGCTCGAAGCCGGCCGGAGGATTCCGACCGTCGACTTCGAGGGGTTCACCGTCGGCATTACCACCTGCTACGACCTCCGGTTCCCGAAGCTGTACCGCCATCTCGTCGACGAGGGGGTGACGCTGACGCTCGTCCCGAGCGCGTGGCCCTATCCCCGCGTCGAGCACTGGAAACTGTTCGGTCGCGCCCGTGCCGTCGAGAACCAACTGTACGTCGCCGCGGCGAACGGTGTCGGCCAGTTCGAGGACGCGGAACTGCTGGGTCGGTCAACGGTGTATGACCCGTGGGGAACGACGCTCGCCAGCGCCGACGACCACCCGGCGCTGGTGACTGCCACTCTCGACCCGGCTCGCGTCGACCAGGTCCGCGAGGAGTTCCCGGCGCTCGCGGACCGCCGGACGGACTGGTCGTAACTGCAGTCGCTGTTTTACAAAAAGCGGTTTTTGAGCGTTCGCCGTCGTTATGCCGCTCTCAGGACGAGTACGACCCGTATGGCTTCGCGAATCAGGGTCCTCGCTGTCGTCGGTCTCCTCCTCCTTGCCGGCTGTACCGGTATGGGTGGGAGCGGCGATGCGGGCGAGGCACAGGGCGGCGGTGACGGCGCACAGATGTCCAGCGGCGACGGCGGGTCGAGCCAACCCGTCGAAGCGGACTCCGAGGCGAACGCCGCGGATAGCGGGAATATTCAGGCCGGCGACGCGGCGGCTGACCGGGCCATCATCCGCAACGGTCGGATGGTGGTCGAAGTGGAGAACTACTCCACGACAGCCGACGCAATCGCTGCTCGGGCGCGCACGTCCGGCGGGTACGTGAGCGACTCCAACCGCGAACTCCACCGCAGCGACGGCGAGGCGTGGTACACCGGGTACACCGGGTACATCGTGGTCAGAGTGCCAAGCGAGGAGTACGAACCGACGCAGTCGATGGTGAGCGAGCAGGGGACGGTGCGCTCCGAGGAAACAACGACGAAAGACGTGACCGACAAACTGGTCGACCTCGAAGCGCGATTGACCAACCTCCGGGAGCGCCGCGACCGACTGCGGACCTTCTACGAACAGGCCAACAGCACGGCGGAACTGCTCCGCATCGAGGAAGAACTGTCGTCGGTCCAGAGCGACATCGAACGCCTCGAAGCACAGAAGCGCTCGCTCGAACAGCGGGTCGCCTATTCGACGCTGCGCGTCGAGATCCATGAGCCAGCGCCCGAGCCGTCGGCCCAGCAAGTGCCGTACCACGAGCGGTCGCTTGTCGCTGCGTTCCTCTCGTCAGTGACCGACGTGTACGTGTTCACTCGTGGGCTGCTGGTGACCGCCGCGAGTCTCGCTCCGTGGCTCGTCGTCCTCGCCGTCCCAGTCGTCGGTGGCCGACGGCTCCTTCGCGGTCGGTCGGTCCCGCTGCTGGGCCGACGTGGCGCGTCGGAACCCGCCACAGAAGACAGTGCCGGTGGAGGCGAAAGCGACGCCCCACAGCAGGAATCCACTGAGGAATCGGACATGGAGTCGCCAGACAGGGACGCGTAGCCGGAACCGAACACCGGGCCTTTTTTGCGTGTGCACTCGCTACGAGTAGCTGCCGGCAAGGCGCTTTTCACGTCGATGCCGGCGCTAACGCCCGTCTCGCTGCTCGGCCACTCGGCGTCGCTCGTCCGCCAAGGCTGTCCGGACAGCCTTTTCACTCCTCTCCCGGAGTCGATCCTTTCGCCTCTCCTCGTCTTTCGGATACTACCGACGAAGCGCTCCCGCTCAGCGGATAGTCCGACCAAGATTCCCAGCGAGCCACGCGAGCTACCGTGTGCGTTCCCGTTCAAGCGCTTCGCTGAAGTGTGCTGGTGTGATCTCCACTTCCTCAGCGTTCTCGGTGGCTTCTTCTGGTCCGTAGGCGGACGCGACCTCCCGGATAGCCAGCATTGACGCTTCGCGGACGACGGCCTCCAGCTCTGCGCCAGAGAAGCCGTCGGTCTTCTCGGCAAGGTCCTCGATATCGGTGTCAGCGGCGAGTGGCTTCCCGGCGGTGTGGACGGCGAGAATCTCCTCGCGGGCGTCACGGTCGGGGTTCGGGACCTCGACGTGCTGTTCGAGGCGACCCGGTCGCAGGAGCGCATCGTCGATCATGTCCCGGCGGTTAGTCGCAGCCAGCACGACCAGATTGGGGTTCTCGGTGATGCCGTCGAGTTCAGCGAGTAGCTGGGAGACGACGCGCTCGGTGACTTCGTTGCCCTGACCGCGGTGGCTGGCGATGGCGTCTATCTCGTCGAGGAAGATGATGCTCGGCGCGGTCTGGCGGGCGCGTTCGAACAGTTCCCGGACCGCTTCCTCGCTCTCGCCGACGTAGCGGTCCATGATTTCGGGGCCGGCGACGTGGATGAAGTTCACGTCGCTCTCGCCGGCGACGGCCCGAGCGAGCAGGGTTTTGCCGGTCCCCGGCGGGCCATAGAGTAGAATGCCGCTTGGCGGGTCGGTGTTCGTCGCGGTGAACAGTTCACCGTACGACAGCGGCCACTCGATGGTCTCGGTCAGCGTCTGCTTGACCTCGGCCAGCCCGCCCACATCGTCGAAGGTCGCCGTCGGCGACTCGGCGACGTACTCCCGCATCGCACTGGGGTCGACCGTTGCAAGCGCGGTCTCGAAGTCGTCCTGATGGACGTCGCCATCATCGCGGTCGGTCCGGAGCGCGGCCATCGCGGCCTCAGTAGTCAGTGATGCGAGGTCAGCCCCGACGAAGCCGTGGGTCTGTGCGGCGATCCGGTCCAGATCCACGTCGTCGTGCAGCGGCATGTCCCGCGTGTGGACGTCCATAATCTCGCGGCGGCCGTGTTCGCCGGGGACGCCGACTTCAATCTCGCGGTCGAAGCGGCCACCGCGGCGCAGCGCCGGGTCGATGGCGTCGACGCGGTTCGTCGCGCCAATGACGACGACGCGGCCCCGGTCTTCGAGGCCGTCCATCAGCGTGAGCAACTGGGCGACGACCCGGTTCTCCATGTCGGCGTCCTCGTCGCGAGAGCCGGCGATGGAGTCGATTTCGTCGACGAAGAGGATAGCTGGCGCGTTCGCCTCCGCCGTCTCGAAGGCCTCCCGGAGCCGCTCCTCGCTCTCGCCCTTGTACTTGGAGACGATTTCGGGGCCGGAGATAGTGTCGAAGTAGGCGTCGACCTCGTTTGCCACCGCTCGCGCGATAAGGGTCTTCCCCGTCCCGGGCGGGCCGTGGAGCAACACGCCGCTGGGCGGGTCGATACCCAGACGGCGGAACTCCTCGGGCTCCGAGAGGGGCATCTCTATCATTTCACGGATACGATCCAGTTCCTCGTCGAGGCCGCCGATGTCCTCGTAGCTCACCCCCGATTCCGTCTCGGCGGTCGGTGTGTTCGCCGTTGTTGCCTCACCGGACGACGACTGGCCCGCATCGCTGCCACCGTCGAGGCCCGGCAGCACAGTCACTGCCGTCGTGCCGGTGACGCGAACCGGCCCCGAGGGAGAGGTCTTGCGAACGAGGAACGTGCCCAGCCCTTCGATGTGGGTCCGCTCGTCGGCCTGGATTATCTGGTCGACCAGCCGCTTCCTGACCAGGCTCTCGTAGTCCTCGCTGCCCGGTATCGGTTCGACCGACTGGACGGCGATCTCAGTGGCCTCGGAGACCGACCCGCTGGTCACTGTAACCGTGTCGCCGATGTTGACCCCGGCGTTCGCTCTGGTGTCTGAATCGATGCGGACGAAGGAGCCGTCGTCGTCCGCGGGCCAGACCTTCACGACGGTTCTGTCGTCGCCTTCGATGATGACGGGCGACCCGCTCAACACCCCGAGTTCGGTCCGTGCGGACTCCGGTAGTCGTGCGATACCGCGCCCGGCGTCGCGCTTGTTCGCACCCTCGACGGTGAGTTCGACACCGGCGTCAGTGGACCCGCTCATGCCGCCTTCTTGCAATCCGACTCCCTTGAGGGTTCCCGTTGTGTTGCGGGAAAATAATATACGGTCGGCCGTCGGAATTTCAGGTATGGTTGTCCAAACCGAGCGAGACGAGGTCACTTGGTACAAGTGCGAGACCTGTGGCCTGATGTTCGACGACCAGAGCGACGCGCGCCAGCACGAGGAGAACTGTGACGACGAAGACCCGTCCTACATCCAGTAGCGGCCCTCGCCCTCGCAGTCACGCCACCCACACCACAGGCATCACGCCTCGACGATCTCGAAGCTCCGCTCGCCGAGTTCGTCTTCCTCGAAGACGAACACGCGGCCGTTCGTTACGTCGTAGTCCACTTCCACTTTCGTCCGCATCTGATTGTCCCGGACCGTGACGCCGGGGAACAGTTCGTCCTCCTCGCCGTCGTCGAGGATGACCCGTCCGACGCCTGTCTCTTCGAGAATATCGTCGTGGGTCCGGAGGTCGTTGACGTACACGAGGATGCCCGACGTCTCCGTCTCGTCGGTAATCAGGACGTGTGTGTCTTTTCCCGGCGCAGTCTGGATACTCCCTTCGACCGCCGTTGGGACGCCGTGATAGAACGCCTGGCGGCCGTCGAGGTACTCCACGACGACGCCGTCCTCGGTCAACTCGACCGAGACGGTGTCCGGTGCGATGTCCGACCGGTTGCTCATACCGGCCCTTCCGGCGGCGCGCTCAAAAGTGACGCGTTGTCCGTTTCAGCCGACCGGTCGGTTCCCAACCCCTTGGACGGGGTGCGAAAGGGACTAGTGACTCGCCTGTCTCCGTCGCAACATGACGAAGACCCTCGTCGTCGGACTCGACGGAGCGAGCTGGGAACTGCTCGACCCGTGGATCGAGGCCGGCGAGCTCCCGAATCTGGCCGCGCTGCGGGACACCGGCACCTGGGCGGGGACGCAGAGCTGTCTGCCGCCGGTGACGTTCCCGAACTGGAAGTGCTACTCCTCGGGCAAAGACCCGGGCGGGTTCGGCGTCTTCTGGTTCGAGAACGTCGACCTCGCCGCGGGCGAGATCAACGTGATGAACGGCGGCGACTACGACACCGCCGAGCTGTGGGACTACCTCAACGACGAGGGGCAGTCGGCCGGTGTCGTCAACATGCCGACGATGTACCCGCCGCGGGACATCGACGACCTCGTCGTCGCCGGGGGTCCGGACGCCGTCGAGGGCGAATACCGGTCGATCAGCTCCGGCTACACCTCGCCGCCGGAACTGGCCGACGAACTCGAATCACGGTTCGATTACAGCGTCCACCCGGACCCGCTGCTGTCCTCGAACGACGAGCGCGGCGCGGAAGTCGAGGCCATTCTGGACCTGCTAGAGAAGCGCTTCGAGGTGGCGACGACGCTCATGGACGAGCGGGACCTCGATTTCGTCCACGTCACGCTGTTCTATCTCAACGTCCTGCATCACTTCTTCTGGGACGACGAGCCCAGTCTGCGCGCGTGGCAACTGGTCGACGAGTGGGTCGGCCGGCTCGACGACCGCGAGGACCTGAACCTCGTCCTGATGTCCGACCACGGCTGTGACGCGACCCAGACGGAGTTCTACATCAACGAGTGGCTGGCCGAGAACGGCTACCAGGTCCGGGATACGAGCGTCGACGCCGTGCTCACTCGAATCGGGCTCGACCGCGAGAACCTGCTCGCGGTCGCAAAGCGGGCTGGACTGGTCGACACACTTGCCCGCGTCGTCCCCGAGTCCATCCAGCAACTCGTCCCGCAGCGCGACGGCGTCAAACGGGACCGCAAGCTCGAAGCCATCGACCTGGAACAGACGAAGGTCGTCGCCAGCGGGCAGGGGCCGGTGTACATCAACCCCCGGTTCGACGTAGAATCGGTCCGTGAGTCGCTCATGGCCGACCTCCGCGAGGTAGAAGACGAGCACGGCCCGCTGTTCACGGACGTCTACAGAGGCGAGGACGTGTACAACGGCCCCTACGTCGACGCCGGCCCGGAGGTCGTCGTCGACCAGCGCCCGGGCGTCCACGTCAACGACGGCATCGGCGGCGGGACCGTCCAGAGCGGCCCCGACCGCTGGGCGGCCGAGAACACGCCCTACGGCATCTTCGCCGCCAGCGGGCCGGACTTCGAGCCGCAGGGCGAACTCGACAGAATCAGCATTCTCGACATCGCGCCGACGGTGCTGGCCGCCCACGGCTGTGCGGTGCCGACGGACATGCGCGGCGAGGTCCTCCCGGTGTTCCCCCAGGACCCCGCTGTCGGCGAGCGTGCCCCACTCAGTATCGAGGACGCCCTCGGAAGCGACGACGGCGACGCCGTCGAAGACCGGCTGAAACAACTGGGATACATGGAGTAGGTCCGTCTATGAGTTCGACCGGCGTTCAAATGAGTGAACCCAATGGGATAAGTAGCCGCTCCCGATACACACCGGTATGGTTAGCATCGATCTGAACAACAGCCAGCGAACAATGCTTACGACGCTGGTAAACAGGTATCAACAGACCGGTGAGGCAGTTACCGGCGAGACAATCGCGGAGGAGATCGACCGGAACCCCGGAACGGTACGGAACCAGATGCAGAGTCTGACCTCGCTGGGACTCGTCGAAGGCATTCCCGGCCCGACGGGCGGGTACAAGCCGACGTCCGAGGCCTTCGACGCAATCGACCGCCAACAGATAGACGAGGCCGAGAGCGTCGTCGTTGCCCACGACTACGAGCGCGTCGACGTCACCGTCGAGGAAATCAACTTCACGAACGTCCACGACCCGGAGAAGTGCCGTGCCCGGTTCCACCTCCAGAGCTCGGTGCAGGACTTCAGCGAGGGACAGGCCGTCATTCTCGGGCCGACGCCAATCTCGAAGCTCGTCGTCGCCGGGACGGTTGTCGCCGTCGACGAATCGAACAGCGAAATCCTCCTCGACGTCGCGAAGATCGAAGCGCCTGTGGAAGAACCGGAGAAATAAGCGGTCCGTGCGGCCACGCGGCGTGTCGTAGCTCTTTCAGGGGTCGACGCGGTCGATCCACAGCGTCGGCGTCTCTATCTCGTCTTCGGTGGGGAGGGTGTCCGGCGAGTCCCAGACGCGCCCGGCCGCAGCGACGCCGCGGGCGTCGGCGACCGTGTCGAAGAACGCCTTCCCGCGCTCGTACTGCTGGCGCTTCATCCCGAGGCCGAGCAGCCGGCGCATGAGCGACGCGATGGGGCCACGCCCCTGCCGGCGCTCGTCGACTTTTCGGCGCAGGTCGTCGTACTCGTCGTCGAAGGCGCGGTCCATCAGCAGTTCCGCGTACCCCTCGACGGCGGTCATCGTGGTGTCGAGTTCGCCCAGCGTCGTCCGGTCGATGTTGCCGTCGGTGAGGTTGTCGATGGCGTCCTCCATCGCCGTTTCGAGGTGGTCGGACAGCCACGGGGCCGCGCCGAACTCCGCCGCGTGGGTGACCTCGTGGAACGCGATCCAGCGGCGGAAGCGGTCCCGCTCGACGTTCAACTGGTCGGCGACCCGATGGATGTTGGGGCGCACGAAGTACAGCGCGTGGGCGTCGTTGTCCGCGAGCAGGACGGGGTCGTACTGACCCAGGACGTTGTTCCCCAGAAACGAGAGCGCAACGGCCATCGATCCGGTGTTGACGACGCGGGCGATGCCGGGGATGTACTCGGCCTGCTGTTCAATCGGCTCCATCACGCGGCTGAACGTGGCGACGTTGGCGTCAATCCAGTGGTGGCGGTTCTGGATCTCGACGGTTTCGGGCAGGTCGAAGGCGAGTTCGCCGACCTCCCGGACGCGATCTCTGGCGTCCCGAACGTCGGTGGCGTAGCCGTCGCGTTCGGGCGTCTCGACGGTGAGGTCGCCCGTGTCCGTCGCGCCCTTCGCGGCGTCGGCGACGGCACTCCAGTCGATGGGGCCGTCACCGGTCGCACCGGCGACAGCCTGAACGCTGTGGTATATTCCCATACGTCTGAAATGTGGCCGGAGAAAATAGGCCTTCTCCCTGTGAAAACGACCACCGGCGTTCGGTTCGTGGCCTTGCTGTGGAGTTGGACGGCGTCTTACAGCGGGAGCAAGGCGAAAGCCCACCCCTTCAGGGGTGTGGATGAAGCCGACAACCCGGCAGCTTCGCCTGTAGCCTCACTCAGCCGGAGTTTTATAACCGGTGACACCGTATGCATGACCATACCGAGGCGGATCAGCCGCCCAGATAAACGGATAATATCGGGATTCAGGCCACGCTACGTCCAAAAGAATCCCTTTCGGGCCGCTGGCTGTGGATTCCGACACACGGTAACTCTGAATCCCCATACCGGGGATAGGAGTAACGGCGGCTTGGCCCCGCCAGGAGTCCGGTCATGCCGACCTGGCTACAAACCTGAAACTCCCAACCTAGCGGTGCGGTGCCGCGGGAATCCCGCGCCTTCAGGCGTGGGAGGAGGTCAAAGGGCTTCGTCGCTGTCGTCGCCGTCTGACCCACCGAGGTACAGACGCAGGACGACCGCGACGAGCCCGACGGCACCGAGTACCGCGAGCGCGAGGCGACCGACGTTACGGCCACCGTCAGCCTCAGCGTCCGTTTCGTTGGTCGTCTCGCTCGTCCGGGACCGGGACCACCGCGAAGTGCGCTCCGATTTTTCGTCATCGTCCGAGGAACTGAACGGAGCGTTCGCAGTGAACTCAGCGCCGTCGAGATGCAGTTCGAGGAGAGTGAATTCGGCCATACTGACAGTTCGACGCCGTGACTCTTAGCCGTGGCGGTACCAGAGCCACGGTGGGACGGTCCCAGACCACGTGCCGTCCGCTGTTTTCATGACCACGGGGTGATTATCCCGCATATGGACACACGACGACGCGAGTTCCTGGAATCGCTTCTGACGACGCCCGGCCCGTCGGGGTACGAGGCCGACAGCCAGCGGGTGTGGCTCGACTACGTCAGCGAGTTCGCCGACGAGGTCCGAACGGACGACTACGGCAACGCCGTCGCGAAGGTCGAAGGTGGCGACACGACCGTCGCGCTCGCGGGCCACGGCGACGAAATCGGCTTCATCGTCCGGGACCTCACCGACGACGGCTTCGTCAAACTGGGCCGCATCGGCGGCTCGGACAAGACCGTCTCGCGCGGGCAACACGTCACCATTCACACGGCCGACGGGCCGGTATCGGGCGTCGTGGGCCAGACCGCGATTCACCTCCGGGATTCGGACGACGACTCCGTGCCGGAGATCGCCGAACAGCACGTCGACGTGGGGGCCGAGGACGGTGACGAGGTGGAATCACTCGTCGACCGCGGCGACCCGGTGACGTTCGTCCAGACGCTGAGCGAACTGGAGAACGGCCGCCTCGCGGCCCGAGGAATGGACAACCGTATCGGCATCTGGGCGGCCGCTGAGGGGCTTCGGCGCGCGGCGGAGGCCGGTGCGGACGCGACGGTGTACGCCGTCTCCACGGTGCAGGAGGAGGTCGGCGTCCAGGGGGCGAAGATGGTCGGGTTCGATCTCGCGCCGGATGTCGCTATCGCCGTTGACGTGACCCACGCGACGGACTCGCCGGGTTCGCCGGGCAAAGCCGACACCGGCGTCGAACTCGGTGCGGGACCGGTCGTCGCTCGCGGGAGCGCGAACCATCCGGTCGCCGTCGACGCTCTCCGAGAGACCGGCAAAGAGGAGGACATCGACATTCAGTTGCAGGCGACGGGCAGCAGGACCGGAACCGACGCGGACGCCTTCTACACTTCTCGGGGTGGGATTCCGTCGGTCAACGTCGGACTGCCGAACCGCTACATGCACACACCGGTTGAGGTCATCGACCCCGACGACCTCGACGTGCTCGCAGACCTGCTGGCCGGCTTCGCCGTCCGAGCGGCCGACCGAGCGCCCTTTAGCGTCGACGTGTAGGGAAGCGGACCGGCCTCGCGCGTGCCACCATACAAACGGTACGTTTAAGCGCCCGTCACTATCCAAACCGTACATGAGTGGACGACCGCTGGATGTACTCGAAGCGTCCCTCGGTGAGACAGTCACCGTACAGCTGAAGGGTGGCGAAATCTTCGAAGGGGAACTCACCGGCTACGACCAACACATGAACCTCGTCGTCGAGGATGAAGACACAACGATTATACGCGGCGATAACGTCGTCTCAATTACTCCATGACTGGCGCAGGAACTCCGAGTCAGGGCAAGAAAAACACCACGACACACACGAAGTGTCGCCGGTGTGGCGAAAAGTCGTATCACACGAAAAAGAAGGTCTGCTCGTCGTGCGGTTTCGGCAAGTCGGCCAAGCGGCGTGACTACGAGTGGCAGTCGAAAGCGGGCGAATAACACACTCAACACAAATGCACGAGAAGTGCGGCGTTGTTGGCATCTCTTTGGAGGACCGTGACGCCGCCCGACCGCTTTACTACTCCTTGTACGCGCTCCAGCACCGCGGTCAGGAATCAGCCGGTATCGTCACCCACGACGGGTTCCAGCAGTACAGCCACGTCGAAATGGGACTCGTCGGTGACGCCTTCGACCCCGGTGACCTGGAATCGCTCAACGGCGCGAACGGTATCGGCCACGTCCGATACCCGACCGCCGGGAGCGTCAACGCCTGCTGTGCCCAGCCGTTCTCCGTCTCGTTCAAGTCGGGGTCGCTGGGGCTGTCCCACAACGGGAACCTCGTCAACGCCGACGAAATCGGCGACGAACTGGCCGACCTCGGCCATGCCTTCACGTCCGACGGCGACACTGAGGTCATCGCCCACGACCTCGCGCGTAATCTCTTAGAGGAGGATCTGGTTCGGGCTGTCAAGCGGACGATGAACCGTATCCACGGGTCGTACTCGCTGACGATTATGCACGACGAGACGGTGCTCGGCGTGCGCGACCCGCAGGGGAACCGACCGCTGTGCATCGGCGAACTCGAGGACGGCTACGTCCTCGCCTCCGAGTCGGCCGCCATCGACACGCTCGACGGCGAACTCATCCGAGACGTCAAGCCCGGCGAACTCGTCGTCTTGCACGCCGACGGCACCGGCTACGACACCTACCAGCTCGTCGAGCCCGAGAACACGGCCCACTGCTTCTTCGAGCACGTCTACTTCGCGCGACCGGACTCGACCATCGACGAGAACCTCGTCTACGAGGTCCGGCGCGAACTGGGCCGGAAACTCTGGGAGGAGTCCGGCGTCGAATCCGATGTCGTGCTCCCGGTTCCTGACTCCGGGCGCGCGTTTGCCTCGGGCTACGCAGAGGCCGCACAGGACGACGGCTCGGACATCGAGTTCGCAGAGGGGCTGATGAAAAACCGGTACGTCGGCCGGACGTTCATCATGCCGACTCAGGACGAGCGCGAACGGGCCGTCCGGTTGAAACTCAACCCCATCAAATCGACCATCGAGGGGAAAAGCGTCACCATCATCGACGACTCTATCGTCCGCGGGACCACCTCGACGCAACTGATTCAGTTGTTGAAAGACGCCGGGGCCGAGGAGGTCCACGTCCGTATCGGCGCGCCGCCCATCGTCGCCCCGTGCTACATGGGCATCGACATGGCCTCCCGCGATGAACTCATCGCCGGGAACCAGTCCGTCGACGAGATTCGCGACGAAATCGAGGCGGACTCGCTGTCGTATCTCTCTATCGATGCCATCGCGGAAACGCTGGACAAGAGCCGGGCTGACCTCTGTCTCGGCTGTGTCACCGGCGAGTATCCCTACGATATCGACGGCGAGGCGACGGACCGAGACGTTACCCGCCCGGATATCGGCACGCAGTCGCGCCCAGCTGACGACTAAGGCGGCTGTGAGCGGCCACAAAGACATCACGTTTTTACTGCCTCCGGGTGAGCGTCCAGCCATGCCTGGTCCCGCGTTTCTCGAAACCGAGCGGACAGCCCTCCGGTCACCAGACCGCGACGACCTCGACTGGATACGGCAGGTGTTCCACCACGAACAGGTCTGGGGGCTGGGGACGTACGCGAAACCCTCAACGGCCGACCAACTGGAGACGTTCTATGAGGAGACACTTTCCAATGAGGACTCGGTTCATCTGCTGGTCTGTGTCGACCCGGCCGGGAGTCCCGGACGGGTCGAGGACCGAACCGAACCGGTCGGGCTCGTCGCCATGACTGACCACGACCCGGAGCGGGGCACAGCCGAACTGGGCTACTGGCTTGACCCGGACGCCTGGGGCGAGGGGTACGCCACTGAGGCGGCGGGCAGACTGGTCCAGTACGGCTTCGACCAGCGGGCGCTCCGGAAGTGGTCGGCAAAGATTGTGGGCGGGAACGACCGCTCCGTCGCGGTGGTCGAACGGCTTGGATTCACGAAGGAAGGGACACACCGCGAGGAGTGGTATCTCGACGGCGCGTGGCGTGACATGTTGTGGTTTGGGTTGCTCCGAACGGAGAGCGACTGATAGTGAGTATTGCGACTGGTTGCCGCTCCGACCGCACGCTGTCGTGCGGTCGATGTGGTACTGACTCGCAATAATCACTATGACGTTACCAGACCAGATACAGCATCGCGTAGACGGCGATACCCATCGAGAAGGAGATCAGCCACAGCCCCGCGGCCAGCTTTCCGGCCCGCGGGTGGTTCGTCGACGGCAGTTCCGAGACGGGGTACGTGTAGGCCAGCAGCAGGACGTAGTACACCGCTGGGATGGCGATGATGGCAAGCAGGATGTGGATAGCGAGGAAGGGGAGATAGAAGTACGTCTCGACGACTGCCGGGCCGGTGAAGTCCGTCGGCCCTTCAAGCGTTATCCGGTAGAGGTACAGGACGAGAAACAGAGCGAACAGGCCGAACGAGGAGAGCATCAGCTTCCGGTGTCGGGCGACATCGCCGCGGCGGATCGCTCGGATACCGCCGACGATTGTTCCGATAGCGAGGGCGCTGACCACGGCGTTGGCGTGGGGGATCGCCCCGAGTACGCTCGCGGGCGCAGCCGGGAGAGCGGACTGTGGAATCGCCCCGAGAACGGCCCCGAACACGAGCGCGAGCGACACGACCGTCAACAGGCCAGTGAGTGCTGGCACGCGATACCGAGCCTGGAGATCCATACCACAACTCCGGACTGGACGCAAAATACGGTTTCGAGTCACGTACGGCGAGGCGGGGTCGTTACGTGGTTTTCGCTGCCGGCCGCTCGACGTTGGTTACGTCCAGTCGGACCCGTCCCGTCGAGTCGTTGGAGAGGGCGGTTTCCCACCCGTGACCGTGTGCGATTTCCCGGATCACGGCGAGGTGGAGCCCAACCCCTTCGTCACTGGAGGCGTAGTAGAGTTCAAACGGTTTCTCGTTTCCCGTCTCCAACGGGGTGCCGTCGTGTTCGAGGGCGAACCCGTCGACCGTGTCCGTGATCGTTATCTTCTCGGTATTGCCCTGCTCCGTCGCGAACCGGAAGAAGTTCTCCG
Organism: Haloarcula hispanica ATCC 33960; assembly: GCF_000223905.1. Taxonomy (NCBI): domain Archaea; kingdom Methanobacteriati; phylum Methanobacteriota; class Halobacteria; order Halobacteriales; family Haloarculaceae; genus Haloarcula; species Haloarcula hispanica. The sequence continues at coordinate 1,379,529 of NC_015948.1, read as the reverse complement.
CGAGCTGACACAGTCGGCCACTATCGGCCAGTATCGTCTCGGTACAGTCGATTTCGATGGTCGACCCGTCGGTGTCGACCGTCGTCCAGGCGTTCGCCATCACGTCGGAGAGTGTTACCGGCTCGACGATGTACTGTCGGCCGCCCTGACGGGCGATTTCCATGAGGTCGTCGATGAGAAATGACATGCGGGTGTGGCTGCGCTGGATGGCGTCGAACTCCTCGGCGGCGTGTTCCGCGGCTAGCAGTTCGACTCGTCCCATCGCCGCCTGAAGCGGGTTCCGGAGCTCGTGTGAGATTATCTGTGCGAGCTCTCGGAGTCGCTCTTTTTGTCGTTCCAGTTCCGTCGTCCGCTGCTGGAGCGCGTCTTTCGTCTGGCTCGCGTCGATAGCCAGCGCGATGTTGTGGCCGACCTCCCGGAACGTGTCCTGTTCTTCCGTGTCGAAGATATCGACGCGGTCTGCGTACACTCCGAGGACGCCGTACGACGTCCCATCGTACACCAGTGGGACAGCGAGAACTCGGGCGCAGTCCGTTTCCAGTGCGTCTGTGTCATTTGCGAACGTTGCTGGGTCGATATCCGCAACGACCAGTCGGTCCTCCGACTCGGCGCGGCACAACGGCTCCGGCACGGTGATGGAGACGCGGTCACGCTGTGAACCCAGCGCTCGAACGACTGGCCTGTCGTGCTGACAGGTCACCGTACAGGCCTCGCTGTATCTGGCTGTGCCCGCCAGAACCGCCGTGATGTCGCGTTCGATATCCACCCGCGACTGTGAGCGGACGAGCGCTTGATTGACCAGCCGGACGGCCTCGTTGAGCTGTTTTCGCTTGTTCGCCCGTTGACGGGCCGGGCTGGAAGCGACGGCGGCGTCGACCCGCGCTAGGAGCCGCTGGTGAGCGTCGCTCACTGTGCTCGGAACGTAGCCGAACACGTCGCGGCTGTAGGCCTCGCGGGCGATGTCGCCGTTTGTCACCTCGGCAAAGAGGACGACCGGGAGTTCGGGGTGATTTCGTTGCAGTCGATCGATAAGGGTCAACCCACCGAGATACTGTGTCCCGTCCGGGTTCTCCACTTCGCAGTTCGTGACGACACAGTCCGTGTCGTAGTCGCCGAGCGCACACTCCAGATCGCGAACACCGTCGAACTCGTGGACGGTGAGATCACTGTCCCGGAGCATCGAAATCGCGGCCCTGTCCTGGCTCGGACTACGGACAAACAGGACGGTGGGCTGTGACTTCATCACCCTTCCGAGGAGACACACGCATAAAGAAGTTACACCACGAAACACTCCATTATTGACACCTCCACCATCTCAGCGACACTATTGCCCATTTCAGGGGACGATTTATACACACGGCACCGTATCCTTTGATGATGGCACAACCGGGGCTGGAAATCCATCGGACCCAGTCGGCAGTCATCGATGCGATACAATCTCTTATCGACAGTGCCGAGGAGAGCCTCACGGTTGCGGTCCCGAAATCGTCCCTCCCGGAGTTTGTCCCGCAACTCAGCGCCGCTATCGAGCGGGATGTACTGGTACTGTTACTGGTCCACGGCGATGCGACGGCACCGACGCCCGCATACGAGGATATCGCAACGGCGGTCAGGACAATCGAGAGCGGTATTACCCCACTGCTCGTGACCGCAGATATCCAGCGCGGATTCACTGGGCATTCCGGACTGTTGACCGACTCGATAGCAGAATATCAGGCGACCGAGTTCGACAACGAAAACCTCGCTCACGACGAATTCGCGATGTTTCTCGGCACTCATTGGCTGATGGGGACGGAACACTACATCGCTAGCGTGTGTGCGTTCCCGCGAACGTTCTCCGCGTTCCAGTTCGCGGTACTCATGGCGGCGCTGGCGTTGCGCGCGGGGACGGCGATCACTGCTCGCGCTCGGGTCATCTCGACTGCGGACCGGACGGAGACGACGATATCGGGACCGGTGATAAACGTCCGGCAGAGCGTCGTCTATCCCGCATCGAGCACGAACCCGGCCGAACGGTCACTCACTATCGAGACCGATGCCGGACCGGTCACTGTCGGCGGGGCCGGTGCGACGAAGGAAGCCTACGAGTGTCGCGAGATCACGCTGGACAGGGCTGACGACGAATAACGCAGCGAGAAAATCGCCTGTAAGACGTAACAATCAGCGTCGGTGTGTCGACCGTCGCTATCGAGTGCCGACCGTCGCTACTGGAAGGTGCGACTGGCCGTGCTCTCGTCAGTGACGCCGGGTTCGGCCCGGTCGAAGCGCTGCTCGATTTCGTCGTAGCGCTCGCGGGTCTCCTCGGTGACGCTGGGGCCGACTTCGGAGAGCGCGTGCTCGAAGTGGTCCATCGTCACGCGGACGTTGCTGACACTGTCGCCGATGTCCTCGGGGTCCACGCTGTTGATGAACTCCCGGGTCGCGGCCATCGACGCCTCGCGGGCGACCGCTTCGATGTCCGCGCCGACGTAGCCGTCCGTGCGGCTGGCCAGTTCGTCGAGGTCGACGCCGTCGGCCAGCGGCTTGTCGCGGGTGTGGACCTGGAAGATGGCGCGGCGCGCTTCCTCGTCCGGGACGGGCACATGGACGTGCCTGTCGAGTCGGCCGGGGCGCAGGAGCGCGTCGTCGATGAGGTCCGGCCGGTTCGTGGTCGCGACGACCACGACGTTCTCCATGTCCTCGATCCCGTCCAGTTCCGTCAGGAGCTGGGAGACGACGCGTTCGCCGACGCCGGAGTCGGTCGTGCCGCCGCCACGTTCGCCGGCGATGGAGTCGATCTCGTCGAAGAACACCACGGTCGGGGCGTTCTCGCGGGCCTTGCTGAACACTTCGCGGACGCCCTTCTCGGACTCACCCACGAACTTGTTCAGGAGTTCCGGCCCCTTCACGGAGATGAAGTTGGACTGGGCCTCGTTGGCGACGGCCTTCGCCAAGAGCGTCTTCCCGGTGCCGGGCGGGCCGTACATCAGTACGCCCTTCGCGGCTTCGAGGTCCATCGACTCGAACACGTCTTCGTACTCGAGGGGCCACTGGATAGTCTCCCGGAGCCGTTCCTTGGTGTCTTCGAGCCCACCGACGGAGTCCCAGGTGACGTCCGGGACTTCGACGAACACTTCCCGGAGCGCGGAGGGCTCGATGCCCTTCATCGCCTCGCGGAAGTCTTTGTCGCTGATCTCCAGGCGTTCGAGCACCTCGGCGTCGATCTCGTCGGATTCGAGGTCGAGTTCGGGGCGGATGCGCCGGAGGGCGTTCATCGCGCTCTCTTTCGTGAGGGTCGCGAGGTCAGCGCCGACGAAGCCGTGGGTGTTCTCGGCGTAGTTCTCGATGTTGATCTCCTCGGAGAGGGGCATCCCGCGGGTGTGGACCTGCAGGATCTCCTTGCGGCCCTTCTTGTCCGGGACGCCGATTTCGATCTCGCGGTCGAAGCGGCCGCCACGGCGCAAGGCGGGGTCGATATCGTCGACGCGGTTGGTCGCGCCGATGACGATGACCTGTCCGCGCTCTTCGAGCCCGTCCATCAGGCTGAGCAGCTGGGCGACGACGCGGCGCTCCACGTCGCCCTGGGTCTCGCCACGCTTCGGGGCGATGGAGTCGATCTCGTCGATGAAGACGATAGCGGGGGCGTTCTCCTCGGCCTCTTCGAAGACCTCACGGAGTTGCTCCTCGCTCTCGCCGTAGTACTTCGACATGATCTCCGGCCCGGAGATAGTGGTGAAGTACGCGTCGATCTCGTTGGCGACGGCCTTGGCCATCAGCGTCTTGCCCGTGCCGGGCGGGCCGTGCAGGAGGACGCCCTTCGGCGGCTCGATGCCGAGCTGCTGGAACAGTTCGGGGTGGCGCATCGGCAGCTCGATCATCTCGCGGACCTGTTCGAGTTCGCGGTCGAGCCCGCCGATGTCCTCGTAGGTCACGTCGGGAGTGTCGCTCGCTTCAGGTGCGCCCTCGCCGCTGTGGACCTGCTCGGCGGGCATCTCGCTGACCTGGATGTCCGTGGAGTCGGTCACGACGACCGTGCCGGAGGGCTCGGTCTCGGCGATCTTCAGCGGGATTTTCTGGCCGGACATCGAGGAGAGCGGTCCGAGGCCGAAGCTCACCGGAACCGTCTGGCCCTGCGTGACGGCCTGGCCGCTGAGGTTGTTGCGGATCATCGGACCGACGTTGCCCCGGACCCGAAGGTTCTGGGGCAGCGCGACGGTGACCGAGGTCGCGGGGTTGACGTCGGCCTTCTCGATGTTGACGGGGTCGTCGATACCGACGTTGGCCTCCTGGCGGAGCTGCCCGTCGATGCGGACGATGCCCTTCCCCTCGTCCTCGGGGTAGCCGGGCCAGACCCGGGCGACAGCGCGACTGTCCTGCTTCCCCTCGAGAACTATGTAGTCGCCGTTCTCGAGTTCGAGTTCGTCCATCGCGGCGCGGTCAATCGCCGCGAGGCCACGGCCAGCGTCTTTCTGTTTGAGTGGTTTAACAGTAAGTCTCATCAGTTATCTCCCTCGCCGTCTGACAGTTCGATAGTGAGAACCCCGTGGTTGATAAACGCTCGTGCGTCGCCAGCGGGGATCTCCTGTTCGTACTGGTGGCCGTCTGCGACGACGATGACGGTCCCGTCGACCACATCGACACTCGCATCGGCGGCAGGTCCCACGTCCGCCGCGAACACGACGCTGTCGTCGTACTCGAATCGGCGGAGGGGCGTCTCGTCGAACAACTGCTGTTCTGAAGTCATGCTAACTCAAAGTAAGCGTGACAAGTATATAAATCTACCGCTGAAATACGCTGTACGGCGGAAAAATGAGTGTAGTTGCTTGAATGCGGTTCACACCTCAGCTGAGCGCGCCAACCTTTTATCCACACCGCTTCCGAACGGTGTCGCATGGAACGGGTCAATCACGACGGGCGAGTCACGGCGTACAGACAGACACAGCCTGCGGCATCGGGGCCGACGGCGCTGTATGTCCACGGCAGCGGGGCGACACACCGCGTGTGGGGTCGTCAGTACGCGCCATCCGGACCGGCTCACCCCGCCGTCGCACTGGACCTGTCAGGGCACGGAGATTCGGACGATATCGACACCGACGCCGGGACCACGACACTCGACGCCTACGCGGACGACGTGGTCGCTGTGGGGCGGGAGACAGACGCGGAGGTGCTGGTCGGGAACTCGCTGGGCGGGGCCGTCGCCCAGTGGGTCGCACTGGAGCGGGACTGGACGCCCGAGGCGATAGTGTTGCTGGGGACCGGCCCCGAACTCCCGGTGTTCGAGGGATTACAGGAGTGGCTCGCGGACGACTGGGACCGCGCCGTCGAGTTCCTGCACGAACGGGACCGCCTGTTCCACGACACCGGCCACGAGGCCGTGTCGCGCTCCCACGAGCAGATGGAGACGGTCGGGCAGGCGGTAACCCGCCGCGACTTCATGACGTGTCACGGTTTCGACGTGCGCGAACGACTGGGCGAGATTGACGTGCCCCTGCTGGCCGTCTGTGGCGAACACGACAAACTGACCCCGCGTGCGTATCACGAGACACTGGCCCGCGAGGTCCAAGACGGAGCGGTGTCGTTTATTCCCGACGCTGCACACCTCGCGATGGTCGAACAGGCCGAGACGTTCAACGACGTCCTAGAGGAGTTCATCGATGACACGGTCTGAGCGGGCCTGAGCGGCTGGAGAGGGGTTACTCTCCGGAGTAGACCCACGGCCCAAGCGCGAAAAACAGCAGCGAGATGGCGAGCATCGCCCGCGGCCCAGCCCGGAAGAACGCCGCTGGTGCGACGACGGCGACAGCCTGCACGACACCCATCGGGATGGCGTGTTTCGGCCCTGGCTTGGGGTAGTCGAAGGGCGCGATCATCGCAAGCGAGAGGCCGAGCGCGCCGACACTCAGCACGAGCGGGTTCGTGACGCCGCTCAGATACGCCGTCGCGATGATGATACTCCCGAGCGTGTTCGGCATACCCGGCCGCTCGTCGGGAGAATCGAAGTACGTCGAGTAGAACGCGGTCCGGACGATAGAGCACACGACGTACGCGGAGGCGAGCAGGGCGAGGCCGACGAACACGGCCGGGTGGGCGGACTCGATGCCGCCGTAGGCGTCTGTCAACAGCACGTACAGAAAGAGGCTCGGTGTCGCGCCGAAGGAGACCACGTCAGTCACAGAGTCGAGCAGCGGGCCGACCGCCGAACTGTCGCCGTTCCGGGCGACGATCCCGTCGATAGCGTCGGCGATAACAGCCAGCAGAATGAGCCGAGCGGCCAGATGCGGGTCGGTGAAGGCGATGGCTCCGGCGACAAACCCGACGACGGCGTTGAACAACGTCACCGTGTCGGCGACACTGAGTCGTCGGCGTACCTCGAAGCCCATGGTTCCCCGGTTGGCCACGGCGTATATGAAGGACTCGAAAACGAACGCTACGCAGTGCCGACCGGCCGCGTTACTCCTCCGGGAGGTCGTGGCCGATAACGAGGCGAGCGGTGGTGGCGAGCGTCCCAACGACGAGGACGACCAGTTCCCAGCCGCTTCGGGCGATGGGGAACACGCGGTCGACGTTTTCTGGTTCCGGTTGTCCCGGATTCGGGTCGATGCCGGTACTCATCTGTACCTCGCTGGAGTTGCCCATCGACTGCGTGGTCGACCCGCCGCTCCCGCCCGTGCCGGTGCCACCGGAAGCCTGAGAAGACGGCTCGGGCAGTTCGACGAACGTCTGGACGATGCCGCGCTGGCTCGACAGCTCCAGATGGCCGCTGAGCTGATAGAACTGGTCGTACAGCGGCCAGAAGAGGTTCGCACCGCCCGTAATCATGTCAAGCAGGACGTGGCCCACCGCATACACCACGACACAGAACCAACTGACTCGAACACCGTAGGCCCCCCATCGGCCCCTGATATACGAGTCGTCGCGCACGTACAGGTCAACTGCGATGAGGAGCGCCAGCACCGCGGGGATGACGAGGTTCGTCGTCGCAGCCCGGTGGCCGGCCTGCCAGTAGAGGCCCACGAACGCGTCTACATCGGGAAACGTGACAACAAGTATTGAAAGGAGCAGCGACCGCTTGTCGAATGCAGCACCCAGCAGCGTTGCGGCGAGTAACCCAACGAAGGCGTAGTGAACCACCAGCGAAGGCATATAGATATCAACACCACCACAGAAATGAGCGTTGTGGTGGGCGCTATCAGAATGAGAAACTACCCCACTTGATTAATATACCCATAGTAAATACGTTGTTAGTGGGGAATCGGTGGGGTGGTGCGGCACCCACTATCACTTCTGTAAACAGTATCGACACACCGAGTCAAAACAGCGAAAACGAGAACCGCTCAGTCTGCCGTGATTTCCTGCTGTGCCGTGGCCGTCTGATTCTTCATTGGGGCGACGAGCCTGTAGAGCGCGTACAGGGCCAGGACCAGGAGGCCGGCCAGGACCAGTCCGGTCCGGAGCGTCGGATCGATCATCGGGGTGGCGATGATCTCGCCCGCGTCGTTCGTCAGCGGTGCCGCGCTGTAGGGCTTACCCGCCAGTATCTCCACGATGCCGAGGACGACGACGCCCAGCAGCATCAGTCCGCCGCTGAGTGCCATCGCCGCTTTGTCGATGACGGTGGTGTGTTGTTGCATTGGTGGTCACCTCCTTAGCCGAGCAGGTACCTCAGTTTCGGGTGTCGTTTGACCAGTGTGGTCTTCTCGATGATCGCGTCGAGGCCGTAGTAGCGACCGGTAGCCAGCACGATCATCGTCATGAACAGCAGCATGCCCATGAAGTCGCTGTTGACCAGCCCGTGGCCGAACTCCGCGTTGCCGATCCAGAACAGGGCCATGAAGAAGACCCCGAAGACGGAGGCGAGCCTGACTAGCGCGCCGACCATCAGTCCCAGCCCGATGAGCGTCTCGCCCAGCGGGACCATTGCCTGAATGAGCCAGCCAAGGTATTCGCCCATCAGCACGGGGAGCGGACCGAGTGCCGTGCCAGTCATCTGCTTGAGATACGTCGGCCCGTAGCTGTAGGCCAGCCCGTTCTCGATGAGCTTCGTTACGCCTGCGTGGAAGAACCACCAGCCGGTTACGACACGCAGGAACGCCAGCCAGTATGCGGTCCAGGCCCCGCCGAGCTCGAGCTCGAAGTCGTCTGCCAGGGGGTTCGCCGCTTGATAGGACATCTGTGTCACCTCACATATGGAGTTCCGCACCACGGTGGCATATAAGGGAGAGGGTGTTCCCACCGAGTGAAAACACATCTCAGCCCCTGAGAAGGGATGTATCAGCCGTTTAGCGTTTCGACACCTGTTCGGTTGCGTTTTTATTTCCTCCGACGGGGAGACACCACGGGCCACCGTGAGGTTCAAACCATCCATGCAACTACGGTAGGACACCAATGGTACTCGAACTGACGGGCGAACACACCACAGCGCGGGTGATGGTCGACGACGAATCGCTCGTCGAGGCTGGGTGTCGGGAGCAGATAGAGACGCTCATCGACCATCCTGCGTTCACCGAACCGGTGCGGATCATGCCGGACACGCACTGGGGGGCCGGCGCACCCATCGGCTTCACGATGCCGCTTGGCGACCGCGTCGTCCCGAACATCGTCGGCGTCGACGTCGGCTGTGGGATGGCCGCGACGAACCTCGGGCCGGAGCTCCCGCTGGAAGACGAAGAGCGCGAGCGCCGCGTCCGCGAGGCGGTCCCGATGGGGCGGTCGGTTCACGACTACGACGACGCGGTCCATTTCGTCGAGGAGTTCCCGTTCGAGCGGGCCAACCGCATCTTCGAGCAGTTCGACGCGGCCTACGCCGAGCGGTTCGGCGAGCACATCGACCCTGTAGAGTTCGATTTCGACGGCTACGACGAGGAGTACTTCGAGTCGCTGTGTGACCGCGTGCTGGCCGACCAGCGCCAGGGAATGGGGTACATAATCAAGAGTGCGGGGACGCTGGGCGGCGGGAACCACTTCGTCGAGTTCGGCCGGGCACGCGAGTCGGGCGACTACTGGCTGGTCATCCACAGCGGGTCCCGGTATCTGGGTAAGTCTGTCGCCGAATACTGGCAATCGACGGCGACGGACCGCCGGACCATCGGCGAGATCCGCGAGCAGATCCCCGACGAGTACGTCGAGTATCTCAAGTTCGACCCCGATACAGTCGAATCCCGCGACCTTTACGCCTGGGTCACTGGCGGCATGGGCGAATCCTACATCCGGAAGGACCGCCTCCGCCGCGAACTGGACGGCAAGGAAATCGAGGACGCCTTCGACGCGCTGGGACAGGTCCAGGACGCCATCCACAGCAGCGACGACGAGGACCGCAACACGGACTTAGACTGGCTCGAAGGCCGCGAGGCTCACGGCTACCTCGTCGACATGCTGTTCGCCCAGCAGTACGCCCGCTGGAACCGCGAACTGATGAGCGACGCCGTCTGCGACGCGCTGGGGATCAACCCCGTTGACCAGTTTCAATCGATTCACAATTATATAGATTTCAGGGACCTGACCATCCGAAAAGGTGCGACCCCGGCCCGCGAGGGACAGCGGCTGCTGGTCCCGTTCAACATGGCCGACGGGTCGATTATCGCACGCGGGAGGGGCAACGACGAGTACCACCAGACAGCGCCGCACGGCGCGGGTCGCGTGATGAGTCGCCGGCAGGCCCACAGCGAGGTCGACATGGACGAGTTCGCCGCAGCGATGGACGGCGTCTACTCGGAGTCCGTCATTAAAGGTGTCCGGGACGAAGCGCCGATGGCGTACAAGGACGCCGAGGCCATCCTCTCGGCCCTCCGGCCGACAGCAGAGGTCGTCGAGTGGGTCGACGCGGTCCACAACCTGAAGGCGACTGAGTGAGCGGACCTGTTAGTTCGGCAGAAAGTGATTTGCACGCGAAGGCCTTGTGTCCTGTATGACCATTCTCGTGGCTATCGCCAACGATTCGGTCTCTCCGGCGGTCATCGATACGGCAGTTCGACTCGCTGACGGGCTCGACGAGGAACTGTACGTCGTCCACCTCGTCGACGAGGACACCGCCGACGGCACGGCCATGCAACTCCGGGACGAGATGCGCGAGCGGTTCCGCGACGCCACCATCGTGGCGACGGTCGCCATCGAACACGTCGGTCGGTCCGCGATGCGTTCGGGCACGCGGATCGGCAACGAACTACTGGAACTCGCAGCCGACGTGGATGTTCGGCACATCGTCATGGGCCACGAGCCGAAGGGGCTGGCCGGCAGACTCCGGGAAGGCGACGCCGCAGTCGCTGTCATCGACGCCGCCGACGTGCCCGTTACTATCGTCCCCGAACGCCCGTCCGACGTGTAAGCGTCGCTCTGAGTATCACAGACCCAGTTCCCGGCCGAGTACCATTCGCTGAATCTCGCTTGTCCCCTCGCCGATTTCCATGAGCTTCGCGTCCCGGTAGAACCGCTGTGGCGCGAAATCAGTCGTGTAGCCGTACCCGCCAAGCACCTGGACGGCGTCCTCGGCGACCTCACGACAGATTTCGCTGGCGTCGAGCTTTGCCAGCGAGGAGAGCCGCGTCACGTCCTCGCCTTGGTCGTACATCGTCGCCGCCTTGTGGGTCAGCAGGCGGGCGCGCTCGATTTTGCGGTCCATCTCGACGATCTTGTCCCGGACGGCGTCGAACTTCGAGATGGGGCGGTCGAACTGCTCGCGTTCGGTGGCGTAGGACTTCGCGGCCTCGAAGGCCCCCTGTGCGAGCCCCGTCGAGAGCGCAGCAATAGAGATGCGGCCGCCGTTGAGCGTCTTCAGCGTCTGCTCCCAGCCGTCGCCTTCGTCGCCGAGCAGTCGGTCCGCGGGAATCCGACAGTCGTCGAACTGGAGTTCGCAGGTCGGTGAAGCGTTCAGCCCCATTTTGTCCCACTCGGTCGTCACCTCCCAGCCGTCGTCATCGGGACCGACGATGAACGTCGAGATGCCGTCGTAGCCGGACTCAGGATCGGTGACGGCTTTGACTAGCACCGACCCGGCGACGGAGGCGTTCGTGATGAACTGCTTGGTGCCGTTGATGACGTACTCGTCGCCGTCCCGCTCGGCCGTCGTGTCCATGTCGCTGGCGTCGCTCCCGCTGCCCGGTTCAGTCAGCGCCCAGCCGCCGAGGTGTTCGCCGGAAGCGAGCGGTGTGAGCCAGCGCTCTTTCTGTGCATCTGTGCCAAACAACTCTATGGGCTTGCTTCCGAGCGAGGTATGGGCCACGTACGAGAGCCCGATGCTCCCGGAAACGCGCCCGAGTTCCTCGGCGACGAGCGCGTACATCAACGTATCGCCGCCCAGACCACCCCACTCCTCGCTGATCGGCACACCCATGACATCAAGCTCGCCCAGTTCCTCGAATATTTCCGCCGGAAACCGGTGCTCGTCCTCTATCTCCTGGGCTATCGGCTGAATCTCGTTCTCGCAGAACTCGCGGACCGAATCCCGTATCATCCGGTGTTCGCCGGGAACGTCGAACTCCATACCGAATCTATGTCTTGTGTTATTAAATAGCACACGGGGGCAGACACAAGCCATTTGCCCGTCCACGGCTTTTCTCAGGTGGAATGGCGTTCCGGCGACTCCTCCGCGGGACGGTCCCCTGGGAGCAACTCGAAGGCGTGGTGCGAGCGGTAATGGAGCGGTACGACGAGCCCGCGGCCCATGTGGCGTTTCTGGAGGCGGACAACTGGCTCTCGACTCCGCTGGTCGTCAATGATCAGTGGTTCGTGAAAGTCATCACGGGGCAGAACTCGCTGGTTCATACACTGTTGACCGCCGGCCGAAACATCGGCGCGTTCTCGTCAGGGACCGAGGGTTTTTTCGAGCATTTCGGGACGCCCTACGAGATGGCAGAACACGAACTGGCGGCGACCCGGCGGATGCGGGAGATCGGCGTCAACGCCCCCGAGCCGATAGAGGCCTTCGAATACGACGGGATGGGGGTACTCGTGCTGGAGTACATCCCAGACTTCGAACCGCTGGACGACCTCCCGGCCGAGACCGTCGAGCGACACAGCCCGACGGTGTTTGACTTTCTTCACCGGATGCACGAGGACGGCCTGGCTCACGGCGATTTCCGGTGTGAGAACGTGCTCGTGGCCCACGACGACCTGTACTTCATCGACGCCACGAGCGTGCGCGAGGAAGCGATCAGCGACGCTCGCGCCTACGACCTTGCCTGTGCGCTGGGCGCGTTGGAGCCGCTCATCGGTGCGCCACCGGCTGTCTCCGCCGCCGCACGCCACTACGATACGTCCGAGTTGCTGGCCGCGGAGGAGTTCCTCGACTTCGTCAACATCCGCCCGGACCACGACTTCGCCGCCGCAGAAATCCGCGGGGCCGTGGAAAAGCGCGCCTAGACTGGCTCGGAACAGTGTCAGTCCGCCGGCGTTGCCCCGACCGCCCGGCTTCTTGCGACAACGCCGATACCGACAAGCACGACGGCCCCGCCGGCGACGGTCGACGGCCCGGGTATCTCCGCGAGCAACAGCAGCGCCAGCAGCGCGCTCCCGACTGGCTCACCCAACAGCGAGACGCTAACCATACTGGATTCGACGTGTGCCAGTGCCCAGTTGAGGACGGTGTGGCCGAACACGCCGGGACCGACGGCCATCGCCAGGAACAGGGACCATTCCTGCGGCGGGTAGCCGGTCACGGGGTGGCCCGACACGACGACGAAGCCGAGGAGGCATATCGCGGCGACGCCGTAGACCACGGTCACGTAGGGGATGAGGGGGAACCGCTGGCGGAGCGAGCGCCCGGCGAGCACGTAGCCGGCGGCCATGACACCGCCGACGAGGGCCAGCGCGTTGCCGTACAGCGGACGCGGGCCGATGGCGCCACCGCCGAGCAGTTCGCCGACGGACATCACGACGATGCCGCCGATAGCGACGAGGATGCCCGCCGTCGTGCCGCGTGTGACGCGCTCGTCGAGCAGCGCCCACGCGCCGACAGCGACGAACAGCGGCTGGCACTGGACCAGCGTGACCGAGGCTGCCACGCTTGTCCACGCCAAACTCTCGAACCATGCGGCGAAGTGAATTGCGAGCGCGACGCCAGTCGCCGCAGCCGCCAGTACGTCCCGCCGGGAGAGCCGTCCGAACGCCGACCGATGCCGGCCCAGCGCCAGCGGGGCCAGCAGCGCGGTCGTCAACAGGACGCGATAAAAGGCCGCCACCGACGCCGCGGCCGCGCTCCAGCGGACGAGAATTGCGCTCGTACTGACCGCAAGTACGGCGACGGCCAGTGCGATTCGCGGGTCGATTCGCGGCTCGGTCACGCCCATCTCGCTCCGTTGTGGCGCGGAGACAGCAGGGCCCCATCAGTTACCGCGACGACACGTCCACTCATCCCGTGGCAGTATCAGGCATGGGAATAAAGAAACACCGGAGACCATAGTCGGGGCCGTGCCGTCCGCGGACAGGGCGAGTTACCCTTCGAGCAGTTCCTTCGTCTGCTGATGGCGATACCGGAACATCGGCTCCATCCCGAGACAGCCGAAGGGGCCAAGGGCCTGGCCCAGCGGTCCGCCGGGCAGTTCGAACTCGACGTGGTCGTGGACGAGCGTCTCCCTGTCGCTCAGCGCTTTGAACGTATGCGTGTGTTCCCAGTGGGGGAACGGCCCTTCCTCCATCACGTCGCGGAACATCGCTTCGTCCTCGCCCTCCTCCCGCGCAACGATATTCGAGACCCAGCGCTGGCGCGGCGGCACGCCGAACGGCTTGATTGAGGATTCGACAACCGACCCGGCGGTCAGTTCCTCGGGATTCGGCTCGCCATCCGGTCCCCGCTCCGCCTCGATGCGGATGTTCATCCAGTCGGGAGTCAGCGCGACCAGCCCATCGCCCGTCGCGTGGAACTTCCAGACTTCTGACAGCGGGGCTTCGACGCGAACCTGCCGCTCGTAAACGTTCATACACGCAGTAGGGGAAGCGCCGGCAAAACACCCGCGATAGCCACGACCGATGCCGGGACGGAGTCAGGGCCAGATACCGCCTTCCTCTGCGGCAGCGACGACGCGCTGGATGGCGACGACGTACATCGCCGTCCGGAAGTTCGGCGCGCCGGTCTCCTCGTAGGTCTCGACGAGGTCGTCAAACGCGTTCGTAATGATGGTCTCCAGTTCGTCGTTGACCCGCTCTTCGGACCAGTAGAACCGCTGGCGGTTCTGGACCCATTCGAAGTACGACACCGTGACGCCGCCGGCGTTGGCGAGGATATCAGGGAACACGGCCACGTCGCGCTCCGTGAATACGTCGTCCGCGTTCGGTGTCAGCGGGCCGTTTGCCGCCTCCACGACGATGTCGGCCTGTACGTCGCGTGCGAGGTCGCCGTCGATGGCGTTTTCGAGCGCCGCCGGAACGAGCAGATCCACGTCCATCGTCAACAGCTCCTCGTTCGTCAGCTCTTCCGTCGCGCCCTCGTAGCCGGCTAGCGACCCGGTCTCGCTTTTGAACGCCTTCGCGTCGCGTGCGTCGAGTCCGTCGGAGTTGTAGACGGCACCGGAGGAGTCGGACACTGCGACAATGTTCGCGCCCAAGTCCTCGATGAGCTTCGCCGCGACGGAGCCGGCGTTCCCGTAGCCCTGCACGGCCACGGTTGCGTCCTCGATGTCCTTGCCGAGATAGTCGAACGCTTCGCGTGCGGTGAGCATCACGGAACGACCCGTCGCCTCGACGCGGCCCGCACTGCCGCCCGACTCCGGGGCCTTGCCGGTGATGACGCCGGGCTCGGTGGTGTTCTCCAGCGTCTCGTATGTGTCTTTGATCCAGTTCATCTCGCGCTGTCCGGTGTTGACATCGGGCGCGGGGATGTCCCGGTCCTCGCCGATGATCGGGCGAAGTTCCTTCGCGAACGACCGCGTTATCCGCTCTATCTCGTCGGCCGAGTACTGGCGCGGGTCGATCTCGATACCGCCTTTCCCGCCGCCGTAGGGGATGTTAACGGCGGCGCACTTGTACACCATCCAGCCTGACAGCGCCTTGACCTCGTCGCGTGTGACCTGCGGGTGATAGCGGATTCCGCCCTTGTACGGCCCTCGGTCGCCGTTGAACTGTGAGCGATAGGCTCGAAACACCTCGACGGAGCCGTCGTCCATCTCCACGGAGAGGTTCGTCTCCAGCACTCGCTCGGGGTGTTTCAGCCGTTCGAGCACGTCGGTCGAATATTCGAGATAGTCCGACGCGTCGTCGATCTGCTCCTGTAAACTCTCAAACGGGTTTACCTCTGGAGACATACGCGGAATGTCTCAGACTGTGGGCAAAAGAGTACCGCCGTCCATGGGATTCTCTAGACGAGCGATACCCACAACGGCACTAGTCGGCCACATGGATTGCTGGCGATTGAGCACAGTCGTCCATGGCGATACGATCCGTGCGGAAACGGCGGTCCTGTACAAGCGACTGACCGGCGACGAGGCCGTGGTATCGCTACGATGCAGGTCGACGCTGCAGCAAGGGCGACACGCTCGTCTGTACGTTCGAGCGGACGGCCTTTGTCCAGCGTGCAGACGACTGAAATCGGAGGACGGAAACCCCGAGACGGCTACAGGCTAATCAAGAGGACCGCGTTTATCACGACGGCCGCCACCCACGGGAGCGCTAGCCCGAGCGGCACGACGACGCCGCGCTGCTCGTTCAGCAGCTGGCGGGTCAGCCCTGCAAGCCCGAGAACGCCGACTTTCGTCGCTCCGAGAACGGCGATCCCGAACGTCTCTATCGCGGCCCGCATCACGGGGTTTCCCTCGTGGAGGCCGTGCTGGAGGCCGACGTGTGTCAGCCACACGTCGATGATGAGCGTCACGGCGACTACCAGCCATAGCTCTCGCTCGACGGCTGCAAGTTCGTCAAGCAGGGCGCTACACCACCCGTCGATGATCCCTATCGGGACCGTTCGGTCCGTTGTGAACACGTCACCCTCCGCAACCACGCCCCCACGTGGTCTGTTTTCCTGTTTTCACCCAATGTATTAAATACACAGTGTTTACTACTGAAACGGATGGGGTAGGGGCTGTCTACTCCCAGGAAGCACGGGTGTATGGGCCGCCGCGAATACAGTCAGAGAATCGTCCCGTGTTTCTTCTCGGGCCGGTCCATTTCGACATCCTCGTACAGGTCAAACCGGGCAACGGTTTCGTCTCGGAGGTCACCCGGCGGAACGATCTCGTCGATGACGACTTCGCTCGCCATCCGGTGGACGTCGATGCCTTCGCGGTACGCCTCGCGTAGCTCCTGCTCGCGCTCGGCCCGCTCTTCCGGGTCGCCGATTGCGTCCAGTTTGTTCGCGTACACCGCGTTTATTGCGGCTTCGGGGCCCATAATCGCGATTTCGCTGCCCGGGAGCGCGAGTGTCGTTTCTGGGTCGTAGGCGGGGCCTGACATGGCGTAAATGCCCGCACCGTAGGCCTTCCGGACGACGACGCACTGCTTCGGAACGGTGGCCTGTGAGGTGGCGTAAATCATTCGCTTGCCGGCTTCGAGGATGCCCTCTTTTTCGACGGAGGAGCCAGCCATGAATCCCGGCGTGTCACAGAGGTACAGCAGTGGGATGTTGTAGGCGTCACAGGTCCAGACGAAGCCGGCCGCTTTGCGGGCCGAATCAGGGAATATCGCGCCGGCCCGCTGGCTCGGCTGGTTGGCGACGATACCGACGGGCCGGCCGTCGACTCTGGCGAATCCAGTCAGAATTTCGGCCCCGTACTCCGACTGCAGTTCGAAGAAGGAGTCGGCGTCGACGATGTGTTCGATAACTCGGTGCATATCGTAGCCTTTGTTCGGTTCTGCGGGGATGACCGAGTCGAGGCCCGCAGGGTCAACTGCCGGCGCGGTCCCGTCGGTCCGTGGCGGTTTCTCGTCAGCGTTATCGGGCAGATACGTGAGAGTTGCGCCACGAGCTCGCGGGCGTGGTCCTCGTCGTCGGCGACCAGATCCGCGCTGCCGGAGTGACGGGCGTGCAGGTCCGGCCCGCCGAGCGTTTCGAGGTCGATGTCCTCGCCAGTGACCATCTCGACCATTCGGGGGGATGCGATAGCCAGTGCGCTCATGCCACGGACCATGACGGTGAAGTCGGCGAACACCGGCGTGTAGGCCGCGCCAGCGATACACGGGCCGTATAGGACGCATATCTGTGGAATCGCGCCAGATAGCAGCGAGTGGTTGTAGTAGAACTTCCCGATCCCTTCGCGGTTGGCGAAGAAGCCTCGTTGCTGGTCGATACGGCCGCCCGAGGAATCGACCAGATACAGTAACGGCTGTCCGCTCTTCAGCCCGCGCTCTTGCAGTCGGAGGAACTTCTCGACGCCGTGGCGAGCGATTGATCCCGCCTTGACGGTGAAGTCGTTGGCGGCGACGTGTACCTGTCTGCCCTCGAAGGTCCCCGCGCCGGTGATGAGTCCGTCAGCCGGCAGCCGGTCGTCCTCGTCGTCCACGTCGGGACTGCTGGGATGCCACGAGTCGAAGTTCGCGAACCGGCCGTCCTCGAAGTCCAGGCCATCGTCGCCGAACCAGAGTTCGAGTCGGTCGCGGACGAACAGCTTCCCCTGCTCGGTGAGGCGGTCGCGGTACTTCTGCGGCCCGCCACGTTCGATGTCGGCGATCTCTTCACGGAGGCGTTTCTCTCGTTCCGTCGGTGCAGCGTCCGCCGAATCGCCGTCCACGGCTGTATCTTCGGCCCCATCTTCATCGGTCACCTCGCGGACTAACGTCGGGGTTTCATCGTCGCCGACGTACACTTCCACAGTTCGGCCGGTGTGTTCGGCGACGGCGGCCGCGATGGCCGACGCCTCGTCGCGCGTGGCCTCGGCCGCGATATGCACTTTCATACCACACCCAACGGACCCGGGGATCACAGTAGTTACCCCGCGTGCGATTATCACCTCTCGTAATGGTGGCGCACCATTGATATCGGGTGCCGGACTACTCATGTACCATGAGTGCCACCGGCCACCCCCGAGAGACGCCGCCGTCGGCCAGGCGTCGTCGCCGGTGGCTCCTGCTTCTCGCGGTATTCCTTTTGTTCCCGCTGCTCATTGCAGTCGCTTCTGGCACGGTCGCGGCCGAAGACACCGAGTCGCCGGAGTGGGGCAATGCGACGCGGGGCAACGCGACGACTATCGAGGTGTCCCTGTACGACGACGGTGGGTCGGTGGACACGAGTACGATTCAGGCAGCGGATTTCGAGCTAACCGCGGGTCGAGTGGAGAACGTCTCGGTCGCATCGATCAACGCCTCCGGCGAAAACAGGACCGGGGTGCGCGTCTCCCTGCTGCTAGAGAGAAAAGTCGACACAGACAACGTCACTGTCAGCCTCCGTGACACCGCCAGTATCACCGACGAAGCGGGGAACGAACTTCCCCACGAGTCGGTCACCGTCACCGGGATGGACGCCGTCGTGCCGAAGTACCAGTCGTTCGAGGTACGCCGCGTCAATAGCTCCACCGCCCGCATCTCTGTTGGGATTCACGAACCGATACAGCAGCTTCGAATCTCCGTCGGCGGCCCATCGCTAGACACACTCAACATCTCGGGATTCACCGAACGCACCGGTAACACGATCACGTACACACGAAAGTACACGTTCCCGGAGGAGGGTGAGTACTCGCTGCTGCTGATGTCGGTGACCGACGAGAACGGTAACGAGAACTCCTTTGGCCGACAGCGGACGTTCCTCTATGACGATTCCGCACCGAACGTCACCGTTGCCGGTCCGGAGAACGCGACGGTCGGCGAGTCGGTGACTTTCTCCGCGGCGGGGACGACAGACGATCAGGGCGTCGAGTCGGTCCGGTGGCAGGTGGGGAGCGATACGATCCTGACCGGCGAGAACATCACCGTGGCCTTCGCCTCGCCCGGCAGTCACGAAGTCACAGTGACCGCCGCCGATCCGCTCGGGAACACGGAAATTGTGACCAGAGTCGTGTCTGTGACGGGCAATGGAACCGCCGGGAATGTGACTGTGCGGCAGCCGAACGCGACCGTGGCGAACGTCTCGGTGAACGGGTCCGGCCAGACACAGCAGATTCGGCCCTCGGAGGGGCCACTCGTCACCAGTGAGAACGGAACGCTGGAGCGGCTTGCCGCGTCGTTCCCGCGTAACGAATCCGCCACACTCACCGTCCGCTCCCGCCAGCCCACGCCAGCGTTCACGACTGCCACCGGGCACACCGGCGTCAGCCGGTTCGATATCGACCACGGCTCCGTTCCGGCCGAGGACGCGACGTTCACGTTTACTGTTGACCGTGACGCGCTGGCGGCGGTCGACGCGGAACCCGATGCTGTGACGCTGTTCCGGAAAGACGACGGGTGGACGCCGTTAGCGACCGACATTGCCGGCCGGAGCGAGTCACACATCGTCTACCGGGCTGACTCTCCGGGCTTCTCGACGTTCGTCGTCGGAGTCGAACAGACAGCAGCGACAGACATGGATGCGGAGGCGGCGACAACCGACTCGGAAACGTCGACGGCCGAACCCGAGACGACCGAGACACAGACAGAAGAACCCGGACAGCCGGATATCGTGGTCACGAACGCCACGGCAGTTCCATCGGAACTCGGCCCCGGCGAGCGAACCGTCATCGCCGTCGAGCTTGAAAACCGGGGGACTGCGAGCGGGGACCACAACGTGATCGTCGCGCTCAACACCTCGATACTGACGACGCGGACGGTCACGGTCCCTGCCGGTGAGACACGAACGACGGAGTTTGCTCGCTCGGTACCCGCAAACAAGACTGGTGAGCTAATGGTCGACGGGCAACGCGTCGGGAACGTGACAGGCGGCAGCGGTGGCCTGCCGATTCCCGCGTTGCCGTCCATCGGGATTCCGAACCCGCTCTCGCTGTGGCCCGACGGCATCGTCGGCACCGTTCTCGGCGGGCTCCTGGGCGTCGCTGTCGGGCTGTACGGCGTTCTCAAAGCGCTGGCGATATATCTCGGTTACTGAAACAATATCCGAGCCGTCAGTCGATAGTCGCTTCGAGCCGGTCGATCAGGTCGTCGTTCCCGAGATACAGCGGCGTCCGCTCGTGTAGCTCGTCAGGCTCGATTTCGAGCAGCGACTGGTCGCCGTCGGAGGACCGACCGCCGGCCGATTCGAGGATATAGGCCATCGGCTGTCCCTCGAACTGGACCCGGAGCTTTCCTTCGGGGCGTGACTCCAGTGCGGGGTACGAGAAGATACCGCCGTAGGTGAGTACCTGATTGATGTCCGCGACCATCGCTCCGCCGTATCGGAGTTTCAGTTCGTGGCGGACCGACTCGGCGTACGATTCGAACTCGTCTGTCCAGGAGTCGACCCCGCCGCCGAACCCGAACACTGTGGGGTCCTCCGGAACCGTCACGTCGTCGTCGACGACCCGCTTGTCGCCGTCTTCGAGGATGTACTCGCGGACGCTGCCGTCCCGGGCGACGACCATCGAGGTGATGGGGCCGTAGATGACGAACCCGGCGGCGAGTAGATTGGTGCCGACCGTCGGCGGCTGTTCGCTGTAGACGCCGAAAATCGTCCCCATCCCGCTGTTGGGTTCGAGGTTGCTCGACCCGTCGAGCGGGTCCATGGCGACGTGGAGGCGACCGTCTGTCGTTTTCACGTCCGCGCGTTCCTCGCTGGCGTAGGAGGCGACACCGTCGATGTCAAGCACCCGCTCCTCGAACAGTTCGTCGGCGCGCAGATCAGCCGCGAGCTGGTCGTCGCCGGTGGGGTTGACGGAGTTGCTCTGGCCACGGTGGTCGGCGATGGCGCGGCGGACGTCCGGTGTCGTCGCGGCGATGGTCTCGATGACTGCTGTGACTGTCTGCTCGGCTTCGGTGGTCGAAATGTCGAGTGACTTACTCATTTGTCAGATTAGGGGCAGGGACTGGCCATCCGGTGACCAGTCGAATTTTTCTCCGAGCCTGCTGCCCGCAGGGTCTCTCATCACCAGTACGTTCCCCGGCACACCATAAGTATCTTTTTGCTGACATTTACTACATTTCGAGTGAATATTCAGCCGCGGGGCAGTGCTTGCCGCTAAGCCTGTGACAGGTTGACTCGGTCGGATTGGGGCCGCCATGCCGATCCGATACCGTCGGCAGACTTACACGACCGCCGGACGAAGGCGCGGGTATGCATCTCGAAACAGTCGACACCGTCGGCGTCGTCGGAGCCGGAACGATGGGTAACGGTATCGCACAGGTCACAGCGACGGCCGGCTACGACGTCGTCATGCGCGATGTAACAGACGAACTGGTTGCCGCCGGGTTCGAGGAGATCCAGTCGAGCTTCGAGACGCTCGTTGCGCGCGACACAGTGACAGAACAGGAAGCAGAAGCGGCAACAGCCCGCATCACCGGAACCACAGAGATGGAGGACCTCGCGGATGCCGACCTCGTCGTCGAGGCCGTAACAGAAAACATGGACATCAAGCAGTCCGTGTTCGAGGAGCTCGACGCCGTCTGCGGGCCGGACACGGTGCTAGCCAGCAACACGAGCACGCTCTCGATTACGACCATCGCTAGCGTCACCGAACGGCCAGAACAGGTCCTCGGACTGCACTTCATGAACCCTGTACCGATCATGAAAGGCGTCGAACTCGTCGTCGGTGAGAAAACGAGCGACGAGACGGTGACGCTGGGCCGCGAGTTCGCACACGACATCGGCAAGGAGACCTGGGAGGCCGACGACAAGCCCGGGTTCGTCGTGAACCGGGTGCTGATGCCCTGGATAAACGAGGGCATCCGGGCGTACGACGAGGGCGTCGCGGATAAGGCCGACATCGACCGCGGGCTAACTCTCGGAACGAACGTCCCCATGGGGCCGCTCGAACTGGCCGACCACATTGGCCTCGACGTGGTCCTCGATGCCTCCGAAACGCTGTATGAGGAACTGGGCGACCGCTACAAGCCCGCATACCTGCTCAAACGCAAAGTCACGGCCGGCGACCTCGGCAAAAAGTCCGGGCGGGGCTTCTACGACTACGACTGATAGATCTGCGGTGGCGAGCACAGATAGTAGCGAGCCGAGTACCATACCCGGCAACGGGCCGCGCGTTGGCCAACAGTAAAGACCCAACCCGCGTTAGAATCTGTCATGGACTTTAGCCCCACACAGGAACAACGCCAGATACAGGAAATGGTCTCGGAGTTCGTCGACGACGAGGTCAAGCCGCGGGCGGCGGAGATCGACGAAACCGACGAGTTCCCGTGGGACCTCGTCGACGAGATGGCTGATCTGGGCCTGATGGGAATGCCGATTCCGGAGGAGTACGGCGGGGCCGAACTGGACTACCACAGCTACGCGATGGCCCTCGAAGAGATTTCGCGGGGAAGCGGCGGGCTCGGCACAATCGTCGCCGCCCACATCTCGCTGGCCTGCAACATGATCTACGAGTTCGGCGACGAGGCTCAGAAAGAGACCTACCTCACGCCGCTGGCCGAAGGCGAGGAGATCGGCGCGTTCGCCCTCTCCGAAGCAGGCGCGGGCAGTGACGTGCCGGCGATGGATACCACTGCCGAACCGGTCGACGGCGGCGACGCCTATCTGGTCAACGGCGGGAAGCTCTGGATCTCCAACGGCTCCGTCGCCGACACTGTCGTCCTGTTCGCGAAGACCGACCCCGAGGCCGGCAACAAGGGTATCTCCTCGTTCATCGTCCGCCCCGAGGAGGACGACGGCTTCATCGTCGAAGGGACCGAGCACAAACTCGGCGACAAGGGCTGTCCGACCGCCGAACTGCGGTTCGACGATATGCGCATCCCCGCCGACCGTATGCTCGGCGAGGAAGGCCGCGGGTTCGTCCACGCGCTCAAGACGCTCAACGGCGGCCGCATCACTATCGCGGCCCGCGGCGTCGGCATCGCCCAGGCCGCACTGGACGAGGCACTGCAGTACGCGCAGGACCGCGAGCAGTTCGACCAGCCCATCAGCGACTTCCAGGCCATCCAGCACAAGCTCGCCGACATGGACACGAAAACGCAGGCCGCCCGCCTGCTGATGCATCAGGCGGCCGACAAGAAGATGGCCGGCGAGTCATTCGTCAAAGAGGCCGCCCAGGCCAAACTGTACGCCTCAGAGGTGTCCCGTGAAGTGGCGAACGAGGGCATTCAGGTCCACGGCGGCTACGGCTACACGAAGGACTTCCCGGCCGAGCGGTTCTACCGCGACGCGAAACTCAACGAGATTTACGAGGGCACCAGCGAGGTCCTCCGTAATACGATTGCCAGCGAGCTTCTCGATTAGGGAAACGAGAGGAGCGCTTCGACGACCACCGCACGCGTGAAGTAAAACGGCTTTCCGTCCGCACGGTAGCAGTTCGCACTGATTGTTCCGAGCGTGAGGAGTACCGCCACGCCGACGGTCCCGGCGAGCATCCCGACAATTTCCGACGGCTGAACAGCTGTGCGTGCGAAGACGTACGTTGCGACGCTGGCGAGCGCCGCGAACGGGAGGGCGTCCAAGCCTGCCAGGAGGAGCGAGCGGGACAGGGACATACCTGTGTTCTGTGGGAGCGGTCACAAAAAGGGTACCCCATCAACGGCGGCGCAACGAAATCCAGCAGAGGCTGGCAAGCAGCGCCGTCAACCGTCCTCACCAAGCGCTTCGCGCATCCACTCGAACTGGTCTCGAAGCCGCCGCTCACCGGCGTCGGTCAGTGAGTACTTGTCAGCGATGCCGTCCTCGCGGTGGGTAACGAACCCGGCCGATTCCAGCGCGTCGAGCGCGCCGTAGAAGCTCTTCGGTTCGATTCGCGTGTCGTAGCGGCGTTCGAGCCGCGTCTTCAGCCGCTGGCCGGAGAGTTCGCCGTCCTCGGCGGCGGCCAGCAGGACGCACATATCGCGCCGACGGCCGCTCTGAAGCCACTTCGCCATATGTGTCTCGTCACAGCCGTCCGGTTTCGCGTTTGCGGTTCCGAGCGGACCGCCAGGTTCGCATACCCCCGCTCCCTAGAGCCGCCGATGACCGACTCCGAACTCCCCGTCGAGGCGTCAGCGGACGGTATCACGGCCACCTATCGAGAGACCGACGAGGAACGGCTGCTGACATTCGAGAGCGACGGCGGGAGCGCCGCGGTCGCACAGAACATCGAGGGGTACGCGATGCTGAAGGTCCGACCGACCGCGGACGGCGACGAACTGGAGCGATACTACGGCTTCGACATGGCGCTCGACCACGCGGCGGAACTGCTGGGCGTATCCCCGAATGTGCTTCCGGTCCCAGAGCCGGCTGCCGACATGGGGATGTAGCCACCCGGCTCGCCCGCCACAGCGACTACTTGTTTGACTCGTGACTCGGTCGGGAGTGGGGCGACACTGTGCCAGCTACTCGAAGCGGACTGGTACGTAGGTGAGGACGAATCAGTGCGTGAACGACTGCAATCAGAGCTATTCAGTACCCATCCCGACAAAATAGCACTATTTCTGATACGTCTAATTCATTAGCAGTACGTATCGAACCGAGGCAATATGACCGCTCTAAAAACATCATACGAATATTATAAACTTGCTTTAATAATCACTGCTACCCCTCACTCGCATGGTCGATTTCACTCGACGGCAGGTACTTTCACAGTCGGTGGCTGCTGCGCTTGGGGCCAGCGTCATCGGCGTGGCAAGTGGGGAAGAGGTCGAAGAGACAGACACACCGGGCGCTCCGAGCGTCGCCGGGAGTCTCAAACGCTTCTCGACGACGGCGTTCGGTGCGGAGGTGACCGGCCCGTTCGTCTTCGAAGACGGGTCACTACTGTACAGTCTCCAGCACCCGGAAGGGGAGAACCCCGAACCGTTTGGACGGGCTGCGGTGGGCTATTTCAACGGATTCCAGTTCAAGTTCGACGGGAGTAACGACGATTTCCCGGAGGTGGGGGTTCCGGACACCGAGGAGAAACAGCGTCAGGTCCGGTCCGCAGCCGGCGACTACGAAATCCTCGTGCAGGGACGCGAACCAATCAACGGCGGGGCGGAACGGCTCGGTGTGGTCCAGACGCCTGACGGAACGGATATTACTCAGGAGAACTTCGCCGGCACCCAGTACGGCGGCGCGGCGACGAACCCCGACTGTAACCAGTTCGTCCCGAGCAACGACGAGGGAACCGAGGGCTACCTGTTCACGAACTGGGAGAACAGCCCCGGGTGCGTCTCGCGGGTCCCGCTCAGCCAGGACGAGAACGGTGAGTGGAGCGCGGACACCGGGAACGCAATGAACTTGACCAACACCGACTCCCTCCGTGAACACGGCGGGACGCGGATCAACTGCTACGGGGACCTCAGCCCGTGGGAGACGATGATTTCCGCCGAGGAGAACTACGCACACCCCCGAGTCAGTCTGACGGCGACGGTGAGCGACATCGTCGAGGCGGGGTCGGGCGAGGGACTCATCGGCGGATGTCAGTTCTGGAACCGGCCGAACCCGAGCGAGATATCGGGCGCGATCGAGTCCTACGCCGAGAGCGGCGACCTCGACGAGAACTTCGGCCCGCAGGGCTACTGGGCGCTGACCGGTGTCGAGTTCCTCGCGTACTACCTCGGCGCGGAGCGCGATGACCAGGGCGACGGCGAGAACCTCGCAACGACGCTGCTCGACGACGTGTATCCGAACCCGTACCGGTACGGGTACTTCGTCGACTTCCGCGAACCGACCGCCGACGAACCCGAAGCGGTCAAGTACTACGTGATGGGGCGGGCCTCGTGGGAGGCACCCGAC
The DNA here is from genome assembly GCF_000223905.1 of Haloarcula hispanica ATCC 33960. NCBI lineage: Archaea > Methanobacteriati > Methanobacteriota > Halobacteria > Halobacteriales > Haloarculaceae > Haloarcula > Haloarcula hispanica. Next base: position 1,353,887 of record NC_015948.1, on the reverse strand, counting down.
ATCGAAGGCGACCAGCGGACCGTCTACGGCTGTTCCGACGGCGACAGCAAGGGCATCTACAAGTTCGTTGCCGACGAGCCGATTCCGGAGTACGACGACCCAATGGACGTCGCCGGGACGCTGTACGCACCGAAGATCACGAACGACGCGGCCAACGCCGCCGAAGCCGGGGAGCGGAACTCCCCTGCACAGACCCCGCTCGAAATCGAGTGGATAGAACTCGGCCACGCCACGAACGGCGAGGTCGAGTCCTGGGTCGCCGAGTACGACGACGTGACCCAGGCCGACTACCTCAGCGCACACGCTGACTGGGAAGACGGCGACGAGGTGACCGAAGCGGCCATCAAGGAAGCCGATCTCTCCGTCATCGAGAACGGGAATCAGAACTACATCACGAACGAGGACATCGTCGAGTGGGCCGAGCAGTACGAGGCCAACGGTCCCGACGGCGTCGACGAGGACCTCCGGCGCGTCCCGTTCTTGGAGACCCGCGCGGCCGCCAAGGAAATCGGCGCGTCAATCGAGTTCAACAAGGCCGAGGGCGTCGACAGCGTCGACGACTCCCAACCCGGCGATTTCATCTACTTCGGCATTTCGGAGTTCAACGACGCGCTCGCGGACGACGAGGGCGACATCCAGATGGACCGCGTCGACGGCGGCGTCGTCTACCGCGGGGTGCTGGAATCGGACTACAACGTCTCGACGCTCGAACCGGTCATCACCGGCCCCGACTTCACCGACTCGCCGGAGGACGCAAACGACGCGCTCCGGAACATCGACAACGTCTACACGATGCGCGACGGCCGCGTCATCTGCTGTGAAGACGGCTTCGGCGGCCCCGCACGCTCGTATCCGAACGACGGCCTCTATGTCTACCAGCCCAACGTCGTCGTCAGCGCCAACTCCGCCGCGGTCGGCAGCGGGTCGACGGGTAGCGTCCCGCTGACCGCCTCGTCGCTCCCCGCTGGCTTCTCCGGCGCTCGGCTCACCGTCAGCGTCTCGAACCCCGAAATCGCGTCTATCACCGGTGTCTCCTTCCCCGACGCGCTCGGACTCACCGAGAGTTCCATCAGCGACGACGGCTCGTCGGCGACAATCCGGGTTGCCGACGTCAACACGAACGTCCAGTCCGGTGCGATGGACGTGCCACTCGCAACGCTTGACGTCCGCGCCAACGGCGGTGGCACGACCGACCTGACCGTCTCCATCGAGCAGATGGACGACGAGAACGGCAACGCCATCGAGGCAGAGGTCCGAAACGGCATCGTCGTGGGCGGCCCGAAGACGGTCGTCGGCGACGCCGCGCCGACCGATCCCGACGGCGACGGCCACTTCGAGGACCTCAACGGTAATGGCCGTCTCGACTACGAGGACGTGCAGGTGCTGTTCTCGAACATGGACTCCGACAGCATCCAGTTGAACACCGGCGCGTACGACTTCAACGAGAACGGCAAGATCGATTTCGCGGACGTGACAGCGCTCTACGAAGAGGTCAACTGACTGCCGCGACCGAGCCATCCTCCCATCTTTCGATACAGCAACACAATGACCGACGACACCACCTGTTCGATACGCGGTCGCGTCCGAACCGCCAGTCGCCCCCTCGCGCTCGTCGCGCTCGTCCTCCTCGCGGGGACGGTCCCCGCGCTCGCCACAGGGCAGAGCACGCCGACAATCAGCATCGAGGCCGGCTCCGTCGCTGCCGGCGAAACGACGGCCGTGCCGGTGGTCCTCACCAGCGCGCCGGACGGACTGGCCGGCTACCAGCTCGAACTCGCCGTCGACGACCCCGCTGTCGCCCGGTTCGAGAACGCGAGCTACCCCGACCGGTTCGGACTCACGACCGACCCCGTTGTCAGTTCAGACGGCGGGACGGTCACGCTCGAAGCGGCGGACCTCGACGGACAGATCGAGCCCGGAGCCAGCGACGTGGTACTCGCGACGGTCTCGCTTACCGGCGTCGACGGCGGTGAGACGCAGGTGACCGTCGCATCGAACCAGGTCGACGCCGACGGCGGCGGCGCAGTCGAGCCAGCGACCGAACCGGCGGCGCTCGCAGTGTCACCGGGCGCGACGACGGAGACAGTGGCCGCCGTGACCGAAGCATCGTCACCCGCCAGCGAGTCCACAGCCGAGTCAGCCGGCACCGCGAGCGTCGCAGGTGCCACAGAGGACGACTCCGCGGGCGGCGGCGACCAGTCGACGACCGGAGCGAACGGTCCACTCCCGATAGCGCTGGCCATTGCCGCACTCGCCGCGGTGGCGGCGCTCGCAGCCAGAACGAGCCGATGACCGTAGACCAGTCCAACCTATCCATGCCACAACCAGACACCACCGCTGCACCGACGGATAGCTCGACCTACCGCGAGTACATCCTCGACGTACGTATCGTCGAGCGAACGACAGGCGACGGCGACACGCGCTACCGATTCGAGGCCCCGGACCACCAGGGGGTCGAGTTCGCCGACCCCGAGATGGCGACGCTGTACGCCGACGTGTACTTCGACGTGAACGGCTTCCAGGAGGCCGGGACCGGCGACCGCGGCGTGCCGCCGACGGTCATACAGGCTGGCCGTGATACGCTCGTGGCGTACTTCCTCACACAGGACGGCGTCGACGTCCACTGGGCCGCGTCGTTCTACGGCGAGAAACCGGAGAAAATCGAACGGTACGTCTCACGCGTCCGCAAGCGGTCGGAGAAGATCCGCGAGGGGGCGAAAGCACAGGGCCACGCCTGAGACACGTCACTTCCATCCCTCTTCGGGGCCGGTCTGTGCAAGCGCTGTGAGTGTCACGACAGGCCTACCTTCGGTTCTCGAACAGCGCAGTTTAGCAATAGTTTCTCCGGGGTTTCAGCGTCGACAGCACCACCACGAGCTCCGGCGCCAGTTCCTCGGCGCTCACTCGCCCGAGTCCGTCTGCGGAAGCGCAATCACCGGGACCTCCGCGTTTGTCACAAGCTTCAACGAGAGATCACCGGAGAGGAACTGCATGAGGCGACCGCCACCGCGGGACCGGTATGCGATAGCGCTCGCCTCGACTTCCTCGGCGACATCGAAGATAGCCTCGACGACGTCCCGAGCGTACGCGGTGCGGTCGTCGGCGTCAGGGAACACCGTCCTGACGGCCGCATACGACTCTGCCGCCAGCTCTTCTGACTGCTCGACTGGCGTCTTGTCCGGAACACCCTCGCCTTTTTCGACGACGTGTAACGCCGTCACCTGCTCCGGCTCGTACGGTTCGAGCGCAGTCGCCGTCGTAAGCCCGTCGTCCTCGTTGGCAACCGGTAGCAAGACATGTGCAAGAATGTCCGTGGTTGTCTCGTTGGTGCTACTGTTCATACACAGACGGAGTAGATAGGTCGGTAAGAATGTGTCTACTTATATCGTATATTCGAACATTATTTAAATATAGATGTTCGAATTCGGAAAACCAACGTCGTCAACGGAACACTCGGATCGGTACCTGTCAGTATATATCGAGTTCCGTGGCGGAAGGGAAAACCCTACAGCAGCGCTGTTCCCGAGTATCTCCGTCAGAAGCAGCGCTGTTGGAACGTGGGGCTTTTTCATATCGGGAGTGTGAGCGTCAGTTAATGGTCGGTGATCAGTGATGTCGGTTCGCGTCGACTGGCGACAGAGTGTCGCCCTGACCGGCACAGTAATCAAGTATCTCGCCGTCGCAATGCTGGTCCCGCTGGGAATCAGTTTCGTGTACGGAGAAGATACCGTCGTGTTCCTGACTTCTATCGCAATTGCCATCGTGGTCGGCCTTGCACTGGAGCAAGCCAGCGACAGTCACGAACTCGGGCCACGCGAAGCGTTGCTGTTCGTCGGTCTCTCGTGGGGGGCCGTCGCGGTCATCGGTGCGATACCCTACATTATCGCCGGCTACGGGACTGAATCTGCGCTCCGACAGCCCGTGAACGCGTTATTCGAGTCGATGTCCGGTTTCACCACAACTGGGGCGACTGTCACCAACGAAATATCGTTTGCCCGCCACTCCCACGCGCTGTTGATGTGGCGACAGCTCACCCAGTGGCTCGGCGGGATGGGTATCATCGTTCTGATGGTCGCCATTCTTCCGGAAGCGGCCGTCAACGGGGCGCAGTTGATCGAATCCGAAGCGCCCGGCCCCGAACTCCAGAAGCTGACGCCGAAGATAGCCGAAACCGCACGGCTCCTCTGGCTGTTCTATCTGGGCTTTACCGTTCTGTATATCCTCATTCTGCTCGGCCTCCATTACACGGGCTACGCACCGAACATGGATGCGTATAATGCCGTCGCACACGGGTTCACGACGCTGCCCACCGGCGGGTTCTCCCCCCAGGCCGAGAGCATCGCCTACTTCTCACCGGCCGTCCAGTGGGTCGTCATCCCGTTCATGCTCATCGCCGGGATGAACTTCGCGCTGTTTTACCTCCTGTTACAGGACGAGTACGCCGCCTTCCTTCAGGACCGCGAACTCCAGGCGTACCTCGGTGCGAACGCCGGCGTGGCCGTCATCCTCTGGGGACTGCTCTTTACCGGGTCCGCGCCGCCGCTCGAACTCGGCGGTGTGACACAGGGAGCACTGGAGAACTCGCTCCGGCAAGCCACGTTCCAGGTCGCCTCGCTGCTGAACTCGACCGGGTACGCGACCAGTAACTTCGCCGAATGGGGTAACACCGCAAAGGGAGTCCTGTTGTTCGCGATGTTCATCGGTGGCTCCGCAGGGTCGACCGGTGGCGGTGTCAAGATAGTCCGATGGCTGGTCGTGCTCAAGAGCATCCGACGCCAACTGTTCACGACAGCTCATCCCAGCGCTGTCAAACCAGTTCGGCTCGGCGGGCAGGTCATCGACGAGGACGTCATCAACGCGATATACGGGTTCACGCTGTTGTACCTGCTCACGTTCGGTGTCGCGACAGTGTTTCTCCTCCTCGATGCGGGCCGTGTCGGGCTCGACCTGACTGTCTTCGAAGCCATCAGCGCAAGCCTGGCGACCATCGGGAACATCGGTCCCGGGTTCGGGTTTCTGGGGCCGTTCGGGACCTACGAACTCTTCCCGGAGACCAGCAAACTGCTGATGATATTCCTGATGTGGATCGGTCGACTGGAGATCATCCCGGTGTTCGTTATATTCACCGGCGCGTTCTGGAACGAGTGAGTCCGGGAGACTCGTTCCGTCGGCAGTTCTAGCTGGCAGTTCAGTTATGTACCTACCCGACGGAGACTTCGGTATGACCAGTCCTGCAGACGAACCGACACCACCTGAGGGGGTTCCGGACCGGGTGGCGACGGACCTACCGGAGTTGACGCCTGAAGAACTCCGCAACACGATCATCTACGCGCAGGAACTGCTGCAGTTCCACGACGAGACGGCGTCGCCGATAGAACCGGGTCCCAACGAAGACATCATCCGGGCAACCGAACGCGACGGCTACACTGAGGTGGTAAAGCTGGCTTCCTGTGCTCAGGGCTGTGACGACTGTCCCCACGGTCCGTATCTCTACCACGTCAAACAGGAATCCCGGCCCGAGGGTGGAACGAAGGCACGCTGGATGTTCCTCGGCGAGGTCTATCCCGACGACGGAGAGTAAGGGGCCGCCCGCTCAACTACGGTTCCAGCCCGTACAGTCCAGCGCGGATGAACACGAGTATCGGGATGATTTCCAGCCGGCCGACCCACATATTCAGCACGAACATCCCCTCTGCAAGCGGGGGCATCGACGGGCCGGTGATGCCCGAGGAGAGGCCGACGTTCCCCTGCGCGCTGGCGACTTCAAACAGGGCATCGGCGTAGCCGAACTCCGGTCCCGCGACGTTGGTGAGGACGACGCTGCTGGTCACCAGAATGATGAGCCACAGCAGCGTGACGATGGCCGCTTCGCTGAACTCCCGTTCCATCGACTCGCGGTCAAGCGTCCGGTCCCCGATGCGGGCCGTAATCACCGCGTTCGTCGGGAGGAACACCCGCGAGAACTGCCAGATGATGCCGCGAGCGATGGTGTAGCCACGGATGATCTTGATGCCGCCGACGGTGGACCCGGCAGCGCCGCCGAGCACCATCGCGCCGACCACGAGCACTTTCCCGCCAGCGAGCCAGCGGCCGATCGGGGCCGACTGGAACCCGGTACAGCTGAGGGCGCTGACCCACTGGAACGTCGAGTCCCGGACCGCATCGAGCTGTGCGGCGTCGAGCATCGGCACCGAAAACGGCAGGAACGACTGGGTGGCAAACGCCTCAGTCGTCGCGGGCACGGACCATACGTTCTGTGCCGAGAGCGCGACGACGCCGAGCGCGAGCAGGATGAACAGCCAGCGAGTCTGTAAGTCCGACACCAGTTCGCGAATCTGCCTGTCGTGCAAGACGACGTAGTGGACCGGGAACGCGACCGCACCGAGAATCATGATCGGCAACAGAACGGTTTCGACGAGCGGCGAGTTGTACGTCGCAATCGAGTTGTCCGTGACCGAGAACCCGCCAGTCGTGAGCCCGGTCATGGCGTGGTTGAGCGCCTGCCAGGCGACCTCCCACAGGGGGAGCGACTCGGCGTACTCGCTATCGCTGGCGAGGATGGCACCGAACAGGAGCGCGAACGAGAGCACCGTGTAGCCGACGACGAGTTTCCAGACCGTTCGGACGGTGGAGACGACGCTCGGGTGAATCTTCTCCTCGCGGGCCTCGCTCTGGTAGAGCGCGTAACTGCCGCTGCCGGGCCGCGAGAGGATGGAGACGGTCAGGACGATGACGCCGACGCCGCCGACGTACTGGATGAACGACCGCCACCACTGAACTGCGCGGGGGAGCGAGGGCTCGTGAATCGCCATCGTCAGGCCGCTCCCGGTCCATCCGCTCATGCTCTCGAAGAAGGCGTGAAGCGGGTTCCGGAAGTACGCCAGACTGGAGAGCGTCGTCGTCCCGCCGACCCTGATCGGCTCCCACGTACTCGTGTCCGCTCCGACTGGAACGAACGTATCCATGACGGCGGGGGGCGTGAACCACGCGGTCAACAGGAACGGCAGCGAGCCGAACGTGGCGACCAGCAGCCACCCGCCGGCGGCGATGACCATGCCGTGTTTCATCTCTGGGGCCGGCGCGTCAGTGAAGCCACGGTTCGCGAGACCGCCGACGGCGGCGGTCACCCCGGCCGCGGTGAAGAACCCGAGGGCGGCGTGGAACTCCCGAAAGCCGAGCGCAATGGCGGCCGTAATCGTCATCAGCCCGGCCTCCATCAGCAGGAGGGAACCGATGTCGCGGGCGATGGTCCGCAGGTCCATCGGGAACAGCCCGCCGTTCCGTCGCGACATGTCAGTTGTGGTCCTCGGAGTGACCGAAGATGTCGGTTACCTCCGGTGTCGCCCCCTCGCCCGAGTAGACCGTTAGCAAGTCGTCGGCCTCGATACGTGTATTGCCGCGGGGTGTTATCGGGTCGCCCTCGCCGTTGCGCTCGATGGCCACGATAAGTGTCTGGCCGCCGATGAGGCCTTCCGTATTGGCCTCCTGCAACGTTTTGCCCGCAATCGGTGCGCCGGGTGTGACAGTGATCTCGAACACTTCCGCCTGGTCGCCGATACGCATGAAGTCGACGATAGACGGCCGTTTGACGGCCCGATAGAGGTACTCGGCGATGAGCCGCTGTGGGTTCTGCATCGTGTTGACCCCTATCTGGCGGAACACGTTCATGTGCTCGGGGTTGTGGACGACCGAGACGATGTCCGGCACTTCCAGTTCCTGTGCCAGCAGACAGACCATGATGTTCGTCGCGTCCTGGTCAGTCGTCGATATGAGCGCGTCGGCACGGTCCGCACCGGCGTCCTCTAGCGTGTCTTTCGACGTCGCATCGTCGTTGATAACGAGACAGTCGTACTGTCTCGACGCACGTTCCGCTCGCTCCTCGTCCCTTTCGATGGCAACGACCTCGTTGCCGCCTGCTGTCGCGATTTCAAGCAACGGCGACCCGATATCACCGGCGCCGACGATGACGATATACATTTTTGCCAGTGTACTGAACCGATGGTTGAAAGACTACCGTTATCAATCACAAGCAGGACATTGCGGGTAGTTCGGTCTGTCAGTGCCTTCTCCTCCCAAACCACTATACTGTCCCCGATTGAACTGCTCGGTATGGCAAACATCACCGAGCAGTTCGACCATCCGGCCTGGCTGACAGCCGCCGGGACACTCGCCGGCTACGGCCTCATCCTTCTGTTCATGTTTCTGTTACTGTTCATCGTCCCGTACCTCCTCTTCCCGGCCTGAGACGGGACGGTGTAGATTATTTCCGGGTAGCTCCCGGCGTCGGAACAGACCGGGACATCGCGCAAACAATCCGTATGCGTCGAAGCCGTCCCACCGGCCGCTACTCGTACCTCGAATCGATGAGAAATCCGAGCGAGATGAGTCCACAGACCATCGACAGGAACCCGGTCATAGCGAGGCCAAACGGCGGTTCGTCGCCGGGATAGGTTACGAGTCCGCCGAAGGAGCCGATACTGATGCCCCACAGGCCGACCGTTAGCACGAGGTCCGCATACGTGTTCCAGGCGTCTTCGAGCGCGGGTTCGACGCGAGCGAGCCACCACCCGGTCGCGTCCTCCTGAGATGACGACCCGCGACCCAGAACCTGGCGAACTGCGGGCCGGCCGCCAGCGACGGCGAGTGCAGCAGTAGCGAGTACCGCAATTCCCGCCAGCACTGACACTGAGGCCGCCCGGACCTGCAACAACAGAAACAGGCTGACGTAGCCCAGAACCGCGATGCCTGCCGTGACTCCCCGGAGTGCGTTCCCGATGCTCATTTCCCGTTGCTGGTTCCCTTCGAACTGATCGGTATAGTGTTGTCCGTCTTACTGCGACGCTACTGCTTCGTACTGCGGTCAACGTGCCGCTACAGGGGTATCGCAGTTAGTAAATAGGTCCGCGAGGGAGTACACGTCGATGGAAGGGAAGGCAGCAGCGCCCGCAGCAGGGACGGTCCTCAACGCGCTCGCGACCGGCCGCGGTGCGGCGTTTGCTATCGACGAGTACACGACAGCGACCGTCACGCTCTCGACTGAGACCGACGGTGTCACTGGCGAGGTGGATGGTGCTCCGGACGCCGACACGCGGCTCATCGAACGCTGTGTCGAGTACGTCATCGACGCCCACGGCGGCCCACAGAACGTGGGCGTCCCGGCGGTCTCCGGCGGGACTGTCCGCACAGAGAGCGAGGTTCCGATGGCGTCGGGGCTCAAAAGCTCCAGTGCGGCCGCAAACGCGACCGTCATGGCGACGCTCGACGCACTCGACGCGACTGAGCGGATGAGCCGCGAGGACATGGCCCGCCTCGGCGTCATGGCCGCCCGCGACGTGGGCGTCACCGTCACCGGGGCCTTCGACGACGCGTCGGCGTCGATGCTCGGCGGTGTCACCGTCACCGACAACGAGGACGACGCGCTCCTTGCCCGCGAGGAAATCGACTGGGACGTGCTCGTCTGGACGCCGCCGGAACAGTCGTTCAGTGCTGACGCGGATGTCGAGCGATGCCGCCAGATCGCACCGATGGCCCGCCTCGTCGAGGACCTCGCACTCGACGGCGACTATCAGCGGGCCATGACGGTCAACGGCCTCGCGTTCTCGGCCGCGCTGGACTTCGAGACGGACCCGGTACTCGACGCGCTCCAGCACGTCGAAGGCGTCTCGCTGTCGGGGACGGGGCCGTCGTTCACTGCCGTTGGCGAGCGGGCCGCACTCGAAGCCGTACAGGACGCCTGGGACGAGCGACCCGGAGCGACCTGGCTGACGACGACACAGACCAAGGGAACACACACAGTATGAGCACGAACCCGAACCCAGAGGACATGTCGCTGGACGAACTGCGCGACGAAATCCGGACTATCGACCAGGAGATCGTCGAGAAGATCGCACAGCGAACCTACGTGGCCGACACCATCGCACAGGTCAAAGACGAGAAGGGGCTGCCGACGACCGACGAGCAACAGGAGCAAGCCGTCATGGACCGCGCCGGCGACAACGCGGAGCAGTTCGACGTTGACGAGAACCTCGTGAAAGCGATTTTCCGACTCCTGATCGAACTGAACAAGGTCGAACAAAGAGAGAGTCGATAGCGGGACTAGTACTCCCAGAGGCGGGTAATCCGCGAGTCGATATCGGGATGGGCCGCTCGGAGTGCGTCGACATCGGTTTCACCGTCGACGTTGATGACGTGGACTGCGCCTCGTCGGCCGCCGTACACGTCCTGAAAGTCGTAGACGACGCCGAACACGTCCACAGCGTCGGGAACGTCGTCGCTGCTGCGGAGGAACTCGACTTGCCTGTCGACGTTGTACTCGACGAGTCGGTTGACAGCCGCCGCCCGCTCGATGTCTTCGGGAAGGTGTTCCAGCGCGGGCTCAAGATGCGGTTTGAGAACGCCGAGGCAGTGCTCGATACCGGCCGGCTCATCGAGGCCGTCCGTCAGGTCGTCGTAGGTCGCCGTCACCGCTCCACAGCCGGTGTGGCCGACGACGATGGCGGTTTCGGTCATCGTGTGCTCGATGGGGTACAACACGTCACCCGAGACCGCCTCGCCGGACGCGGTCCGCTGGATGACTCGGTTTCCGATATTGCTACAGGTGAAGAGATGTCCCGGCTCGCTGTTGCCCCACATATGGTCCTGGAGCACCCGCGAATCGGAGCAACAGACCGTGACAGCGTCGGGCGTTTGCGAGTTCTGGACCTGGTCGAACCGGTCCCGGAACTCCGCCGCGTGGTCGGCGTTTCCGGCAAGTAAATCGCGTAATAACTGGCTCATGCGTGGGCAGATAGCCGCCATGAAGTAAACTCATTGGACTGGGGCAGTGTTGCCCTCCCAAACCTGACGCCGACTCGGAGCCGTGTTCGGAACGCTCTGGCTGCGTCGAGAGGGTGAAAACCGAGACTGAAGGGGCTTAGACGTACGACTACGGCGAAAACAAACGAACAGACGGATCTGGAAGAGTAACAGTATGGGATCGGAGATTATTTACCTGACTGCGAGACTCACTTCGTTCGTCTCGCGTGGCTCAAATCCACCTCTCAACAGTTCTGCCGCTCGCGTTATAGCTCGCGGCAGGAAATGGGGTCGGAGGGATTTGAACCCCCGATCGGCTGATATCTCCGTCCTGCGCCTCGGAACTCCAGAGGGTCATCGTCGCGAACCGGTGATCAGCCGGCCGCTCAGTATATCAGCCCTCGAAGTGTCGTCCCAGGCGCGTGGCCTCTGGAGTCAGCCGCCTTCCCGGACTAGGCCACGACCCCGCACTCCGGCGTAAGCCGACTCGCATTAAAGGGATTTCGATTGGCAGACGGCGATCAGTCGCGGTCGGTGTCGGACCAGTCGCACTCCTGGCATTTATACCCAGTAACAAACTCCAGCGCAGAGGGCATGTACCCCACGGAGATGACGTTCTCGCCGCATTCCGGGCAGTCGTCATCGGCGTCTTCGATAGGCTCTGCGTCCATAACACCGTCTCCTTCGATGAGTTCGGCCAGGCTCTCGGGGGTCTGCATCCGACCCTGGACCACGCGATTGTCGCTCATACCGGACGACCGGGCCTGAGAGGCCTAAAAGTTCTCCCTCGTCACAGCCACGGGGCGCGTTCTTGATCCGGTTCGTACTCGACCGCGGCCCCTTCGTCGGTCTGTTCGTCGGCTGCGACGCCCTGGGACGCGCCGCCGTCGGCGAAGGCGGCGGTGAGGTCCACAGCGTCGGGGCGGTATTCCGTGTGGCGCGTGCGGGCGTTCTCCGGATCGAACGACAGCAGCGCCGTGACGGCGAGCACGGCCAGCGCGACTGGTGCGTCGGTCGGCATCACGCCGAGGACGGAGAGGGCGAGCACGCCGAGCGCGACAGCGCTACCGAAGCGGAACCGGTCTATGTCGACGGCGTTGCGGAGCCACGGGCTCGCCAGCGCGACGGCGAGGGCGAAGCCGATACCGACGCCGGTGGTGGCAGCCGCGCGGAGCAAGACGCCGGGTTCGATGGCGGTGACCAGCGTCGCGCCGGCGGGGTCGAGGCTGGCCAGCAGGCCGAGCACGACGATGACGGCTGGACGCGGCAGGTACTCGCCGATCCGGGCGCTTGCGGTCTGTGCGGCGATGGCGAGGATGACGAGGCCGGCGAATCGTTCGAGGGTGCCCAGTTTGACAACCCCCGCAATCGTCGGTGCGAGCGCTGCTTCGATGAGCGCAATCGGCATCAATACGGCTCCGATGATGAGTACCGCGCGGGCCTGCTGGCGGGGACCGCCTTCGAGCTCGGCCAGCACGACGGCGACGGTGGCCGACCCGCCGAAGACCAGCAAGCCTACTTCGAGGACGCCCATCCAGGTCGAGAGTGCCCCCGCGAGGACGAGCACCGGGAAGATGCCGTCGACGAGCGGGAGGCCCATGACGGTCGCTAAGAGCCGGCCGCCGCGGCCGACCTGTTGCTCGATGTCGAGCGCAATCGGGTGTCTGGAGATACTCATGTCGTGTTACGGTCGAGCGTAACCCAACTCCCGTCGGGAGGTTCTCACTCGGTCCTGACAAACACGACAGAACTGCCAGAACTTGGTACCGAACCACGCGAACGCTGTGTTGCCCGACGCTGTAGGCGTCATCTGGCGGGCAGTACCGTTCCGTGCGGGTTCGGTGAGTCGCATGTTTTTAATTATCCTTCATTCCCACATAACCGTTGCGTGAGAACTGCGCACATACGCCACCGATTCTCCGAAATACCTCGATGTTTGTGGACGAATGTCTCACCTTCGAGAGCAGGGAATGACAAGTGCGGCATCACGGGCGTATTTCTGGAACGGGCTTCCCGAGACAAGTGTGGCATCGAACCCCACGTAGCGCCGAGTCTCGCAACGTTTTTGCCGGGCCGTCGTGGACGATTTACATGGCGAACGATTCCGAGCCTTTCTCAGAGAAGCTCCGAATGCCGGAGGCGCTGACGTTCGACGACGTACTCCTCAGACCCAAGGAGTCCCGGGTCGAACCAGACGAGGCAGACACGACGACGCGGGTCTCGAAATCCGTCGAGCTGACCGTTCCCGTCCTCTCCGCGGCGATGGACACCGTCACCGAGAGCGACATGGCGATCGCGATGGCGCGACAGGGTGGTATCGGCGTCCTCCACCGCAACATGAACGCCGACGAGATGGCGACCGAGATCGAGCGAGTCAAACGCGCCGACGAGCTCATCATCCGCGACGTCGTGACGGCCAGCCCGAACCAGACCGTCAGTGAGGTCGACGAGATGATGGAACACGAGGGTGTCTCCGGCGCGCCGGTCGTCGACGACGACAACGGCGCAGTGCTGGGCATCATCTCCGGGACGGACATCCGGCCGTATCTGGAGGTCGGCGAGGACGACGCCGTCACGGACGCGATGACCGACGAAGTCGTCACCGCCCCCGAGGACGTGACGCCCCGTGAGGCGCTGGAACTGATGTACGACCACAAGATCGAGCGCGTCCCCATCGTCGACGACGAGAACCGGCTCGTCGGGCTGGTCACGATGCAGGGCATCCTCCAGCGCCGCGAGTACGACCAGGCCGCCCGCGCGGACGACGGCTCGCTCCGCTGTGGTGCCGCCGTCGGTCCCTTCGAGATGGACCGCGCGCAGGTCGCAGACGAGGCCGGCGTCGACATCCTGTTCATCGACTGCGCGCACGCCCACAACGCGAACGTCATCGAGAGCGCCCGCGAGATCAAGGCCGAAGTAGACGCCGACGTGGTCGTCGGGAACATCGGCACCCGGGAAGCCGCCGAGGCCGTCGTCGACTTCGCCGACGGCGTCAAGGTCGGTATCGGTCCCGGTTCCATCTGTACGACCCGCGTGGTCACCGGTGCGGGAATGCCCCAGATCACCGCCGTCGCGCAGGTCGCTGACGTAGCGAGCCAGCACGACGTGCCGGTCATCGCCGACGGCGGCATCCGATACTCCGGGGACGCCATCAAGGCCATCGCCGCGGGTGCGGACGCGGTGATGCTTGGCTCGTACTTCGCCGGGACCGACGAGGCTCCGGGCCGCGTCATCACCATGAACGGCAAGAAGTACAAGCAGTACCGCGGGATGGGCAGCGTCGGCGCGATGAACGAGGGTGGCGGCGAGCGCTACCTCAAGGACGACGAGGAGGGCGAGGAGTTCGTCCCCGAGGGCGTCGAAGCCGCGACGCCGTACAAGGGTTCGCTGGCCTCCGAACTCCACCAGCTCGTCGGCGGGATGCAGTCCGGGATGGGCTACGTCGGGGCCGAGACGATTCCCGAGTTCAAGCAACGCGCCGAGTTCGTGCGGGTCTCCGCGGCCGGACAGCAGGAGAGCCACCCGCACGACGTGATGATTACGGACGAAGCGCCCAACTACAGCCCCGACAGCTAACGCTGACAACCGAAGGGGATGTAAAAAGCCGCAGCTGATTATACCGCGGTTTCGCAGGTCGGACTACACGCTTCTTTCCGTGCTGCATTCGCGTCGGGGTACGCTTTGAACGACTCACCACAGCTCGAACACTCGAACGTGTCGAAGTCGGACATAGCGGACGGCCGTACTCGCGCCGCGGAAAAAATTATTGCGGATACGTCGATTAGTCGTAGTAGTCTTCGTCCAGTGGCAGATCCGTCCCGGACGACGTGACTTTGTCGACGGTCGTTTCCAGGCAGAGTGTCTCGCTGCATTCGGGGCAGATGACGGCCACGTCGACCTGTAGAGAGTCATCGGAGTCGTAGATTCCCAGAACCTCTGCGTCAGAGGCGTACAGATACTCCGCCGACAGTTCGTGCTCGTGGTCGCGAGCGTAGTCGTACGTCATGCATGCCCGCTACACCCGGGTCTGTGTTGATGGTTTCGGCGATTCCCAGTAACAGCACATACAGGGGACCCGCTCGAAGTTGCGGTCATGAGCGACTACGCTGTCGAGGTTGGGACCTGGGACCAGTTCGAAGACGCGGCAACAGCCGTCCGAACAGCGGTGTTCGTCGAGGAACAGGGCGTCTCCGAGGACGAAGAACTCGACGGGAACGACTCGGACGCCGTCCAGTTTCTGGCCCGTGACGGCGAGTATCCTGTCGGGACCGCCCGACTCCGGTTCCCCGAGTCAACGGTCGGCAAGGTCGAACGGGTCGCGGTCCGCGAGCCCTATCGGGGCGACGGCGTCGGCGCAGCGCTGATGCGAGCCGTCGAAGACGCCGCTCGCGACGACGGCGCGACTACGCTCACACTCCACGCACAGACCCACGTCGAGTCGTTTTACGGGCAACTCGGCTACGAAACGGTTAGCGACGAATTCGAGGAAGCCGGCATCCCACACGTCGAGATGCGAAAGCGATTGGACGGCTGAGCTAACCATACGTGGCCCTGCAGGCGCAGTACGTCGTGAGGGCTGAGGACGGTCTGCGGACGACCAGTCGTAGCTGTCCCTCGACCACAGTTATCTCAGAACAAACATGTTTCCCTGCTTCCACCCTTTTCGGGATATGGTGCGACGAGCCGAGTGGGTGGCAACTGCGAAGACAGTCGCCAGCATCGCGTACGAGAGCGACATCAGGTACATCGCGACGTCGCTGGCGTACTACGCGTTCATCTCGCTCATGCCGGTGCTGTTGCTCGTTTTCATCGTCTTCGGCCGGCAACTGGCCGGCGTGGTTTCAGTCACGGGCGCGCAGTTTCTCACCCCTGACACACAGCAACTACTGTACGAGGGATTGACGGCGGCGACGGGCCGGACAGCGGCGACTGTCCTCTCCGTGGTCGTGCTGGCGTGGAGCGGTGCCAACGTCGCCGTCGGCGTCCTGACCGTCGTCGAGCGTATCGAGGCGGTGACAGAGCAGCCACTCGCGCGGCAGGTGTGTGACGCCGCAACTGTCCTCGGGACGCTTACGGCCGCCGTTCTGGTGATACTTGTCCAGAGCGTGTTTTTGGCTCTCTTTGCTACCGGCCCGCTGAGCGTACTCGTCGGGTTCGCCGTCCTGTTCGTCGCGCTGACCGTCACGCTGCTGCCCCTGTATTTCGTCCCGTCACGCGTCGCGAGTTCGCCACAAGATGCCCTCCCCGGCGCGATGACGACCGCAATGGGCTGGACCGCTCTCCACGCGGCAATCCAGTTCTTTGCCGCCAACGCCGGACAGTACGCCATCTACGGCGTTCTCAGCGGGCTCATCCTCATCCTCACGAGCACGTACGTGGCCGCGATTGTCCTGATGGTCGGCGTCGTCGTCAACGCAGTGCTCGCCACCGACACTGACGACCTGTACGACGTGAGTGGCTGAGTCTGTAAACGTCGCCCCCTTTCCGCCGCTCGTTCCATCGTTCACTCCGCCCGGTAGCTGCTTCGCTCTCACAGAGAGGGCGTCGCAAAAACGGGCCGGAATGGATTTGAACCACGGTCGGACGTGCTCGCTTCGCTGTGCACGCCCTCCTTACTTCAAATCCTTCTGGAGTTTTCACTTCTCACCGTCGTTCGCAGGAAAACGGGCCGGAATGGACTTGAACTACCTGCACTTCGCTCGTTGACACTCACTCGTGCCGTCATTCAAACCCATTCCTATCGAATTCGCGCCGCTCACGGTTTCGTTCGCGGCGCAAGAATACGGGCCGGAATGGATTTGAACCACCGGAACTTCGCTCCCACAGGTCGCTCGCTCCATCGTTCAAAACCGCTTCGTAGCCGCTTTGCTCCTCACGAAGTGTTCGTCGCAAAAGCGGGCCGGAAGGGATTTGAACCCTCGACCGACGGCTTAAGAGGCCGTCGCTCTGCCAGACTGAGCTACCGGCCCAGTGCACTCATTGCTCTGGACGGCCCGGTAAAATAGGTTTTCATTCGGACGCCTCGTGTCGGTCGGTCTCACGTTTCTTGTACACACCAGTCAGCTAGCGGTGCTGAACTGAGAGACCAATCGCACAGGGTCCGACTATGCCCACACTAGACGCCCTTTGACGCCCTCTCGAACCGATCTTTCGGGGAGCCGTTCCCAGTTGTTGGAGAAATAGCTGGCATTAAAGAGGCTTGACGCCAAGCGATATAGACACTAATGAGTACAGCCAGCGGCATCACGATGGCCTCTATGTCGACCTACGCCATCCTCGGGTGTGGGAGTGTTGGCCACGCCGTGGCGGAAGAACTCGTCGAGGAGGGGAAAGACGTACTCATCCTCGACGCGGACGAGGGGCGAGTCGAGGCGCTCCGCGATCAGGACCTCAACGCACAGCAGGCAGACATCTGCGAGACTGACGTCGCCCAGACGGTCGCCGACCGCGACGTGGTGCTCATCATGTCCCCGGACGTGAACGCCAACGCCGAAGCAGTCCGGAACATCCGGGAGTCCGGCGGCGAGCAGTTCATCGTCGCCCGCGCCGACGACCCGGTGTCGGCCGACGACCTCACTGAGCTCGGTGCGGACGTGGTCATCAACCCCTCGGCGGTCATCGCCGATTCGGCGCTTCGAGCGCTGGAAACCGGGGAACTGGAGTACAAGGCCTCACAGCTCGGGGACGTCATCGACGGGACCGAGGAACGCATGGCGATACTTATCCACCGGTCGCCGGACCCGGACTCCATCGCTTCAGCGGCCGCGTTGCGGGCCATCGCTGCGAGCCGCGACGTCGAGGCCGACATCATCTACGAGGGCGAGATTGGCCACCAGGAGAACCGCGCGTTCGTCAATCTCCTCGGTATCGAACTGACATCGAACGAGGACGTCGACCTCGACGAATACGACACGTTCGCGCTGGTGGACGTTGCCAAGGGCGGCGAACCGGCCATCGACTCGGTCGACATCGTCGTCGACCACTACGAGCACGAACACGAACTAGAACACGACGCCGCCTTCTCCGATATCCGGCCGAACATCTCGGCCACGTCGACGATTCTCACGAAATACATTCAGGAACTGGACCTCAATCTCGACCAGAGCGTCGCCACAGCGCTGCTGTACGGCATCCGCGCCGAGACGCTGGATTTCAAACGGGACACGACGCCGGCGGACCTGACCGCCGCGGCGTACCTGTATCCCTTCGCCGACCACGACACGCTCGAACAGGTCGAATCGCCGTCGATGAGTCCGGAGACGCTCGACGTGCTCGCGGAAGCGATCCGGAACCGCGAGGTTCAGGGAAGCCATCTCGTCTCCAACGCCGGATTCATCCGGGATCGCGATGCGCTGGCGCAGGCGGCCCAGCACCTCCTCAATCTGGAGGGCATCACGACCACAGCCGTGTTTGCCATCGCCGACGACACCATCTACCTCGCCGCGCGCTCGAAGGATATCCGGATGAACATCGGCAAGGTGCTGTCGGACGCGTTCGGCGGGATGGGCGAGACGGCGGGTCACTCCACGGACGCCAGCGTCGAGATACCGCTCGGCATCTTCACCGGTTTAGATACGAGCGACGACAACAGAGACACCCTGCTAGAACTCACTGAAGAAGCAGTCAAGCGGAAACTGTTCGAAGCGATGGGTGTCGACAGCAGTAGCGAGAGTTCGAACGGAAACTAGGCGGGGACTTCCTCTTCCTCGTCGCCGGCCTCGGGCTGGCGGAGCCGTTCGACGATATCGCTGACGATGACGACATCGCCGACAGCCTGGACCCACCGGTACGGAATGATGACGCCCCGGGCTGTGTTCACTTCTTCGTCGAACAGCTCCGTGTTGAGCTGGGTGAGTGCCAGCCCCGTCACTTCCTTGCGGTCGAGTTCCAGCCGAAGGTCTTCGACTTCGCCGACGAACACGCCGTTTTTCGAATACACCTCGCGACCCACGAGGGCTGTAATCTCCTGTGGTAGATTCTCCATTCCCATACGACGGTGGTTGGTCGGACGGCTTATAAAGCTTCTTTGCGACTGAAACGTCTCCAGCTCGGGGGAGCAAATGCTACGAGATGCCCCCGGACAACGACTGCTGGCCGCACTCTGATGCCGCTGCCAGCGTCCCTACACAGGGAGCAGTCGCCTGTCTATAGTAACAATTGAAACGAATTACACACTGATCGCACTGCCGTCGTGCGAGCAGGTGTGCACTGATTTTCAATGGCTACTATAGGTCGCGGGACTTTTGTCCCGCTTCCCCGTTCGCTCGGTATGCTCAGCCCTGGCGATCCGGCCCCGGACTTCGACCTGCAGGGGACCGCTGGCGGAGGTGTTGGTACCTATCGGCTGTCGGCCGCAACGAACCGCGCGCCGGCGGTCGTCGCCTTCGCTCCCGGCGACGCCTCCGATTCGCGGACCCTCCTCACCGAGTTAGCCGAGACAGACTGGGCAGGCGTCTCGGACGCTGTAGCAGTCTTTGGCGTTCTCCCGGCGGGTATCGACGACTGCCAGTCACTCGCGGCGGCGCTGTCGCTTCCCTACCCCCTGCTGGCCGACACCCACGGCGTCGCTGCGCAGTTCGGCGTCCGAAAACAGGACGGGAGCATGCAGCGAGCGGCGTTCGTCGTTGACAAGCGATGTCGCGTTCGGGCGGCGACAGCATTCGATGATTTGGACGGGACTGTACCGGACCTCGACACGGTTCTGCGTGGCCTCGCCGAGTTGTAGCTACTCACCGCGGTCCAGTTCGCCCTCTAGCAGTCCATAGAGATACACGTCCTCGTAGCGGCCGTCGCGGAACCAGTGGTCCCGCATCGTCCCCTCCCGCTTGAACCCCGCCTTTTCGAGCACGCGTTGGGACCCCTCGTTGCCGGCGAAGACCTTCGCGTACACCCGGTGGAACCGCCGCTCCTGAAAGGCGTACTCGGTGAGCGTCCGGACGGCGTCGGTCGCGTAGCCGTTGCCCCACGCGTCCGGCGTGAGCCAGTAGCCGACCTCGGCCATACCCATTCGGTCCGTGACGTCGTTCAGCCCGATGATACCGACCGCCTCGCCGTCAGCACAGACGAGCAGGTGGACGTCATCGGACTCGCCGCTGGCCACGGATTCGACCCACTCGCGTTCAGCCCGTTCGGAGATCGGCTCCGTGGCCGAGAGGCCGTGTCTGACATCCGGGTCGTTGATGGTCTCTTGCAGGAACGACACGTCTTCGTCTTCGACCGTTCGGAGCGTGATTGTCTCGCCCCGGAGGAATGTTGGTCCGGGCATACACAAGCCGACGAAGGGATGGTGAAAGAAGCTTCGGTAGGTGTGTGAGATATTTTCAAGGACACCACTCGTCAGCGAGCAGGCCATACTCCAGCAGGTCGACGTACTCGCCGTCGACGAAGGCGTGGTCGCGGCGTCGACCCTCCTGCTGGAACCCGACTTTTTCCAGCACACGCGCGGAAGCCGGGTTGGTGGCATAGCAGTCCGCTCCGAGTTTGTTCAATCGCAGTTCCTGAAACGCGTACTGTGCGAGGCAGTCGACAGCGTCAGTCGCGTAGCCGTTGCCCCAGCGGTCCGGACACATCGAGTACCCGAGCACACCAAACCCCCACGGGTGGTAGTCTTCGTGAAGCGAACACGTCCCCACCGGCTCGTCGTCTACACAGACGACGAAGTGCGTGTCGGCATCGCGGCTGTCGAGGTCTTCGGCGGCTGGCTCGGAGAGTGGCTCGGTGAACCCGATGTTTTGCCGGACCTGCGGCTCGTTTAATAGTCGCTGTAGCAGGTCGCTGTCGGTTGCTTGCTGTGGGTGGAGTGTCACCTGCTCGCCGTGGATGAACACTGGTCCTGGCACGTACAAGAGTACTCATAGTTGATACAAGGGTGTTGCCGTGGTATGTGTAATGATACCAGTTGTAGACCAGACAGCGAAGAACGACACGCCAAAGGGAACCCAGCACTGCTCTGAGGTATGGGAACGCTGCTGGAGTCACGCGAAGAACAGGCAACAGAGGTCGTCGACCGCCTCCACGAAGAATACCCCGATTCGGCTATCTCACTGAACTACAGCAACCGCCTGGAACTGCTGATCGCTGTCGTCCTCTCCGCGCAGTGTACCGACGAGCGGGTCAACGAGGTCACGGCGGACCTGTTCGAAAAGTACCAGAGCGCCGAAGACTACGCCGAAGCTACCGAGGAGCAACTCGCTGAGGACATCTACGGCATCACCTTTCACAACAACAAGGGCGGCTACCTCCAGGGAATCGGCGAAATTCTGGCCGAGGAACACGACGGCGAGGTGCCTGACACGATGTCGGCGCTGACCGACCTCCCGGGCGTGGGCCGGAAGACGGCGAACGTCGTCCTCCAGCACGGCCACGACATTGTCGAAGGCATCGTCGTCGATACGCACGTCCAGCGCCTGTCGCGGCGACTGGGCCTTACCGAAGAAGAGCGTCCGGAAGCCATCGAACAGGACCTGCTCGACGTGGTGCCCAGCGACGAGTGGCAACAGTTCACGCACCTTCTTATCGACCACGGGCGAGCGGTGTGTGGCGCGCGCTCCGCGGAGTGCGGAGCGTGCGTGCTCGCGGACATCTGTCCCTCCGAGAAAGGAGACAGCGACGTCGACCTCGCTAGCGGCGAGGCGTGGTAGCCCCGCGCGAGGGCTTCAGCTGTCGTCCTCTCCGAGGCGTACAGTGAGAACCGGCACATCGGACGTTCTGACGACTTTTTCGGCGACGCTACCGAGGAGATATCGCTCGACTCCTGTTCGACCGTGGGTCCCCATAACGATGAGGTCGATGTCGTTCTCGTCGACGTAGTCGAGGATCGCGCTGTGCGGTGGGCCGTGTTCGACGGCGGTGACGGTGTCGACTCCGTCGACCTCGTCTGCCGCCGCGTCGACGATGGCCTGTGACCGCTCCCGCAGCGACGATTCGATGTTGTGTTCTTCGTTGACCATCCCCGACTCCGACTCGTCGTGCTCCTCCGCAGTCATGCCGGTCGTTGCCCCTTCCGGGCCTGCGGCAGTCATCCCGATATGCGGCGACGACGTATCGAGGACGGTCATGATGTGTAACGTCGCGTTGTGCGTTTCGGCGAGAGTGCGTGCGTGTGCCAGCGCGGCTTCTGCTCCGGAACTACCGTCCGTCGGAAAGAGGATGTGTTCGTACATTGGAACCACAGCTAGCGATGGACATGCAATGCTAATGAAACATCTAGTCCGTTCGCAGATTCCGAGAATCAGATCCGCTATCGACGGCGCTCACGCCACGTAGCGGAGGGCGTACCGAGCGATACCGACCAGATACGCCAGCAGCCAGAAGATGACGTATCCGAACACGCCGATACGGAGCCGCGAGCGCCAGTGGCTGAACGTCTCGTCCCCGATTTCGTCCAGTAACAGGTCTTCGTCGTACTCGTTGTAGAGGTCGTGTTCCCGCTTTGCGCGGAAGATGCGAACGATTCCGGTTCCGCCGAAGGCAAGCAGCGCGTAGGCCTGCAGGCCGAGCATCGCGTGGACGGCGGACAAGCCACCGAGCTGGTCCGGCAGGCGTGGAATCATCCAGAACACCATCGGGACTGTGGTCAACACCAGCCCCGTCGTGACGAACTTCAGATGGTGCACGAGCACGTCCCAGGTGACCGGCTCCGTCTCGATGATGTAATACGCGCCGTACAGGAAACAGGGGAGGCTGAGGCTCACCGACAGTAACACGACTGTGGCCACGAGGCCGTCCGACACCATAGGCCGACCTAGGGACAGTGCTCGCTAAAGACTGCCGGATGCAGAAGGTCAGAACTTGTAAGCCGTCGCGGTCCGTACACCCGGGCAATGGCCGACCCGGACTCGACGTCTCCCACGGAGGACGAGC